>NZ_WBMR01000482.1 GCF_008923365.1 Actinomadura montaniterrae | reverse complement strand
GGGCGGGGCAGGCGGAGCCTGCCCCCATCACCTGCCCAGGGGCCGCAGAGGCTCCAAAGTCAAGGGTGGACGAAGTCCATCGCGAAGCGACGCCGAAGGCGCCCTTGACTTTGGAGGGGCGGCCCCGTACGCAAGCGCCACCCCACCACCCGAACACCCTTCTTGTGATTCTTCCGAACACCCCTCTGCCGCACCGCCAACCGTCAACCGTCAACCGCGCCCCCTACCGCGAACCGCTAACCACTAACCACTAACCGAACGCCACCGCGAACTGCCCACTGCGAACTGCCTACCGTGAACTACTTACGGCGAACGCCACACCGAGTCGTCCACCGCAAACTGCCGACACTGCCAACTGTCCAGGAAACATCCATCGCGAACTCGCCGACTACACAACCGCATCCACCGCTACGACCGCTTTACCGGAGTTACTCGTCATCGCGGTCGGAGCCTGTTGTTACGGCTACGACGTCGGGGAGTTCGCTCAGGACGGCGGTGAGGTCGGGAATGGATCCGGGGCCTTCGAGGACGAGGGTGACGACGGCGTTCCAGCGGCCCCGGCGACGCTGCGCGTTCTCGTCGCGGTCGCGGTCGCGGTCGCGGCGTTCGTCGCGGCCGAGGTCGGAGTCGTCCGGCAGGTATTCGCGTTCCACGTTGACTTCGAGGACGGCGAATCCGCGCTGGGTGCATTCGACGAGGACGCGGCGGAGGGCACCGCGGCCGTCGCGGTAGATCAGGCGCATCCGGGTCTGGTCGGCGGGCCGGAACCGGTCGAGCGGCAGCCGCCGGGTGAGCGAGCTCAGCCCGTACACGACGAGGAAGTGCCCGGCGGTGCCCGCGATCGCGAGGAGCCACAGCCCGCCGCCCGCGGCCATCCCGACGGCGGCGGTCACCCAGACGACGGCGGCGGTGGTGAGGCCGCGGACGGCGTCGCGGCGGACGAAGATGAGGCCGCCGCCGATGAAGCCGATGCCGGAGACGATCTGCGCGGCGACGCGGGACGGGTCGAACGCGACGGGCCCGGGGGCGTGCTGGAAGCCGTACTTGCTGACCAGCATGAACAGGGCGGCGCCGACGCCGACGAGGGTGTGCGTGCGC
The DNA here is from genome assembly GCF_008923365.1 of Actinomadura montaniterrae. GTDB lineage: Bacteria > Actinomycetota > Actinomycetes > Streptosporangiales > Streptosporangiaceae > Spirillospora > Spirillospora montaniterrae. The sequence goes on along the minus strand of NZ_WBMR01000482.1, from coordinate 228 downwards.
AGGCCGGCGCTCTTGTTGCGCACGCCCCGTTCGAGGCCGATGCATGCGGAGAGCACGAGGGCGAGTGACAGTTCGCCGATCTGGACGAGTCCTTGGCCTGCCAGCACGTGTTCCTCCCGGTTCCGGATCCGACGTCCCGCGACGGCCGCCCCCCAGCCGATGCCGCCCGCGCGTGCCGCGCCCCACGCGCGCCGCGTCCCTCGGCGGCCGCCCCGGCGGGGGCCGGGG
>NZ_WBMR01000481.1 GCF_008923365.1 Actinomadura montaniterrae | reverse complement strand
CGGGCCGGCCCGGCGGATGCCGCGGCGGCCCGCCCTGTGACCGCTACGGCTTGGTCGGGACGGTGATCTTGCCGGCCACGATCTGCGCCTTCAGGTCGTCCAGCTTGGCTTTGATGTCGTCGACGTTGCCGCCGGACGTGGCGTAGCCGACGCCGTCGTTCTGCAGGTTGTACTGCACCGTGCCGGCCTTGAACTGGTTGTTCGCGACCGACTCGACGAAGTTGAACACCGACAGGTCGACGTGCTTGACCATCGAGGTGAGGATGTGGGTCTTCACGTCGGCGACGGCGGGCTGGTTGTACTGGTCGGAGTCGACGCCGATGGCCCACTTGCCGGCCGCGCCGACGGTCTTGATGACGCCGATGCCGGCGCCGCCCGCGGCGTGGTAGATGACGTCCGCGCCCTTGTCGAGCTGGCCCTTGGCGGCCTCGTTGCCGAGGCCGGTGTCCTTGAAGCCGTTGAAGTTCGGCGGCTCGGTCAGGTACTTCGGCGGCAGCACGGTGATGCCGGGCTTGGCCTTCTTGGCGCCCGCCTGGTAGCCGGCGAAGAACTTCTGGATCAGCGGGACGTCGACGCCGCCGATGAAGCCGATCTTCCCGGTCTTGGACTTGAGCGCCGCGGCGGCGCCGACCAGGAACGAGCCCTGCTCCTCGGAGAAGCAGGAGCCGGCGACGTTGGCGCCCTCGACCTTGCAGCCGTCGGCGTCCACGACGAAGAACTTGGTGTTCGGGAACGCCTTGGCGACCTTCAGCAGCGACGCCGTGTAGGAGAAGCCGACGCCGATGACGGGGTTGTAGCCGGTGCTGGCGAGCAGGCGCAGGCGCGACTCCTTGTCGGAGTCGGGCTCGTCCGGCTGCGCGGAGATCTCCTTGGTGGTGACGTGCAGGTCCTTCTCGGCCTTCGTGAGGCCGGCCGCCGCCGAGTCGTTGAACGACTGGTCGCCGCGGCCGCCGATGTCGAACGCCAGGCCCACCTTGAGGGTCTTCTTGCCGTTGTCGTCGCCGCTGTCGCCACCGGCCTTCTTGCCGCCGCACGCGGAAGCGCCGCCCAGCGTCAGCGCCGCACCCGTCACGGTGACGAGAGTGATCTTCAGTCCACGGCGCAAGGTAGCGCTCCTTCCGTTCCCCACCCGGGATCGGCGGCCGCTCGGCCACCGAAATCGTTGGGACGCTACCTCGCGTTTGGTGGAAAACTGCCAGCTTGCGCCGTTTCGCAATAGGTCCGTTACCAATGCGTACGCATATCGGCACAGGTCAGCGCGCACATGATCGCTGCCAGTGACGGCCGCGGCGGCCGCGCCCGGCGGGCCGGACACGCCCGGCGTGACGAACACGGCCCGCGCCGGGCGAGCACCGGGCCGACGCCGAGCGACCGCCGGGCGAGCACCGGCCGGCGCCG
>NZ_WBMR01000480.1 GCF_008923365.1 Actinomadura montaniterrae | reverse complement strand
TCGGCGGTCCCGGAGCCCGCCGACTGGGAGGACCTGCGCGAGGCGGGACGCGCCATCAAGGACGGGACGCTGCTCAGCCTCGACGCGCACCTGGCGGAGCTCGAACGGGCCGTCACCGAGGCGGGCGGCCGGGTGCACTGGGCGGCCGACGCCGCCGAGGCGCGCCGGATCGTCACCGGGCTGGTGCGGGCGTCCGGCGCGGCCGAGGTCGTCAAGTCGACGTCGTCGGTGACCCGGGAGATCGGCCTGAACGGTGCGCTGGCCCGCGCGGGCGTCACGGTCCGGGAGACGGGGTTCGGCGAGCTGGTCGCGCAGCTCGGCGAGGACGATCCGGCGGCCGGGGCGCCCTACCGCGACCGCGCCCGGATCCGCGAGCTGTTCGTGCGGCGGCTGCCCGGCGCCGCAGGCGGCCTGTCCGACGATCCCGCCGCGCTCGCCGAGGCGGCGCGGCTGCACCTGCGCGAGCGGTTCCTCGGCGCCCGCGCGGCGGTCACCGGCGCGAACTTCCTGGTCGCGGAGACCGGAACGGTGGTGCTGCTGGAGTCGGAGGGCAACGCCCGGATGTGCCTGACGCTCCCGGACACGCTGATCTCCGTCGCCGGCATCGAGAAGGTGGTCCCGACCTGGGCCGACATGGAGGTGCTGCTCCAGCTGCTGCCGCGCTCGTCGTCCGGCGCGCCGATGACGCCGTACGTGTCGTCGTGGACGGGCGTCACCCCGGGCGACGGGCCCCGCGAGTTCCACCTCGTGCTGCTCGACAACGGCCGCACGAAGGCCCTCGCCGACGAGGTCGGGCGGGCCGCGCTGCGCTGCATCGGCTGCTCCGCCTGCCTGGACGTCTGCCCCGTCTACGAGCGGACCGGACCCGCCCCGTACGGGCCGGTCCGCGCCGGGCCGATCGGCGCGATCCTCACCCCGCAGCTGCGCGGCGTGGAGCGGGCCGCCGAGGCGTCGCTGCCGTTCGCGTCGACCCTCTGCGGCGCCTGCGCCGACGTCTGCCCGGTGAAGATCGACATCCCGGAGGTGCTGGTCCACCTGCGCGGGCGGGTGGTCGAGTCGCGCCGGCACCGGCCCGTCCCGACCCCGGAGCTGATGCTGATGCGCGGCCTGGCCTGGACGATGGCCGACCCGCGCCGGTACGAGGCGGCGCTGCGCCGCGGCACCCGCTGGGCGCGGCTGATGTCGCGCGGCGGCCGGATCCGCCGGCTGCCCGGCCTGCTCGGCAAGTGGACCGAGGCCCGCGACCTGCCCGCGCCGCCGCCGGAGACCTTCCGCGCCTGGTGGGCGAGGAGGCGCCGGTGAGCTCCCGGGACGAGGTGCTGCGGCGGGTCCGCGACGCGCTCGGCGGGGCGCGCGGCGCGCTGCCGGAGGTGCCGCGCCGGTACGCCCGCCGGCTGCCCGCCGTGGACGCG
>NZ_WBMR01000048.1 GCF_008923365.1 Actinomadura montaniterrae | reverse complement strand
CGCCGCGATCCGCCGCGCCCGCAAGCGCCGCCGCTGACCCGCCCCCGCCCCCGGGCGGGTCAGCCGGGCGGGTCAGCCGGGCGGGTCAGCCGGACGACGCCTCCGCCGGGCCGCTCGGCGACGGGGTCGCCGACGGCGAGGCGGTCGCGTCCGGCGTCGGCTTCGGCTGCTGCTTCGCGCCCGCCTGCTGCGCCGCCGACAGCGCCTCCTGCGCCCGCTTGATCCGCTGCCAGGCCTCGCCCATGCCCGGGTAGTCGCCCTTGTGCTGGGCGTTCTCGTAGTCGTTCACGGCCTTCTGCAGGTCGCTGATCGCCTGCTGCTCCTGCGGCGTCAGCCGGCCGTCCCCGGACCCCGACCCCGTCACCGCCGGGGGCCCCGACCCGCCGAGGACCTGCTTCAGCGCGTCCGCGAACGTGCCGGCCGCCGCGATCCGCGTCCCGTACCGCACCAGCACCTTGCCGAGGAGCGGGTACGGCTGCTGCTCCTTCCCGCCGGACGCCTTGGTGTACATCGGCTCGACGTACAGCAGGCTCCCCCCGAACGGGATCGTCAGCAGGTTCCCCGCGACGGTCTTCGTCCCGCCCTGCCGCAGCGCGAACAGGTCGCCCTTTACCTGCGAGTCCGTCTCGAACGAGTTCTGCACCTGCCCCGGGCCCGGCGGCTGCGCGTCCCGCGGCATCTGCAGGACCCGGATCTGCCCGTAGTACTTGCTCGTCGGGTCCGAGTCGACCGCCATGAACGCGGCGAGCTGCGGGTTGTCGCGCGGGTTGAACACCGTCGTCAGCGAGAACGCCGCCGCGCCGTCGAACGGCGACGGCATCTTCAGGCTCTGGTAGTACGGCGGCTGCAGCTTGCCCCGCGTCGTCGGGTCCTGCGGCACCTCCCAGAACCCCTCGCCGTTGTAGAACGCCGACGGGTCCGTCACGTGGTACTTGGTGAGGACCTGCCGCTGCACCTTGAACAGGTCCTGCGGGTAGCGGAAGTGCGCCAGCAGGTCGTCCGGGATGTTCGCCTTCGGCTGGACGGTGTCCGGGAAGACCTTCATCCACGTCTTGAGGATCGGGTCCTCGGTGTCCCACTGGTAGAGGTGGACCGCGCCGCTGTAGGCGTCCACCGTGGCCTTCACCGAGTTCCGCATGTAGTTGATGTGGTCGTTCGCCTGCCGCGCCACCGACGAGCGGGTGTCGGTGATCGTGTCGCGGGTCGCCTCGCCGAGGCTCGTCTGCTCCGAGTACGGGTACGCGCCGGACGTGGTGTAGCCGTCCACGATCCACACGACCCGGCCCTGCACCACCGCCGGATACGGGTCGCCGTCCAGCGTCAGCCACGGCGCCGCCTTGTGGACCCGCTCGCGCGGCGACCGGTCGTACAGGATCCGCGCGTCCTTCTTGATCGCCCCGGACAGCAGCAGGTTCTTGTCCTGGAACCGCGCCGAGTACAGCAGCTTGTGGAAGAACGAGTCGACCGGGACGCCGCCGCCCCCGTCATAGGTGGTGCTCTGCTGCCCGTCGTCCGGGCTGTTGTCGGGGTAGTTCAGCTCCCGCTGGCCCTTCCCGCCCACCACCGAGTAGCGCGGCGACCGCTCCCCGAAGTAGATCTCCGGCCGCGTCACCTGGATCCGCTGGCCGGACGACGCCGGCATGTCGCGGGTGATGAAGTCGGGGTTCCCGCCCTGCGCCATCTGGTCGCCGTACGCCGACACGAACCCGTAGCCGTGCGTGTAGACCATCCGGTCCTTCACCCAGCTGCGCTGCCCCGACGGCGCGCCCGACAGCTCCCGCAGCGCCACCACGGTGTCGGTGGTCTGGCCGTCCACGGTGTAGCGGTCGACGTCCAGGGTGTCGGGGAACTTGTAGAACGGGCGGATCCGCTGCAGCTGCTCGAACGTCGGGCCGACCACGTTCGGGTCCAGGACGCGGACGCCGCCCAGCCCGTTCGCCTCGTCCTGCAGCTTCTTCTGGTCGGTCTGGGGCGACGACCCGTACTGGACGACCTGCGCGCCGCCCACCCCGTACGCCCGCCGCGTGAAGTCGATGTTGCGCTGAATGTACCCGCGCTCCTTGGCCAGCTCGTCCGGCTTCACCTGGAACTGCTGGATCAGCAGCGGATACAGCCCGCCCAGCAGGATCGCCGACAGCACCAGCAGCGTGAACCCCACGCCCGGCAGCATCATCCCGCGCCGCAGCAGGTTGCTGAAGAACATCACCGCGCACAGCAGCGCTATGACCGCCAGGATCGTCTTGGCGGGCAGCAGCGCGTTCACATCCGTATAGGACGCGCCGGTCGTCACGCCCCGCTCCGAATGGACGAGCCCGTACCGGTCCAGCCAGTACGCGACCGCCTTCAGCAGCACGAAAATCCCCACCAGCACCGACAGATGCGCGCGCGCGGGCGGGCTCGCCTTGTCGCCCGGCCCCTGAAGCCGCAGCCCGCCGTACAGGTAATGCACCATCACCGCGGCCAGGAACGACAGGATCACCGTCGCGAACACCACGCCCAGCACCAGCCGCAGGAACGGATAGGTGAAGACGTAGAACGACACGTCCTTATGGAACTGCGGGTCCTTCACGCCGAACGGCGTCCGGTTCAGGAACGCCAGCCACACCTGCCATTGGCCCGCCACCGACGACCCCGTCAGCACGCCCAGCAGGAACAGCAGCCCCAACGAGATCAGCCGCCGGCGCGGATCGATCACCGACCGGTACCGCTCCAGCCCCTGCTGCTCCACCGACAGCGGCCGGTACGCCGGGCGCAGCCGGTACGCCACCGCCACGTTCGCGCCCACCACCAGCGACATCAGCAGGCCCGACCCGGCGAACAGCACCGCCTCGGCGCGCAGCTGCGTCGTGTACACCTTCGAGAAGCCGACCGAGCGGTACCACAGCAGATTCGTGTAGACCGCGGTGAAGACCAGGAAAGCGACCAGCAGGAACGCCAGCGCCACCAGGACCGGCAGCATCAGCCGGGTGCGCCCGGCGCCGAACCGGCGCCCGGTACCGGCAGTCCGGAAGGCCAATTGCCCCTCCGATCGAGATCGCGGCCCACCGGCCGCGGGCCGGTGCTGTGTAAGCAACTTACCGACTACCACCGGGGTTCCCGCATTTCCCGGTCCCCGGACGGGGAAAGATGGGCCCCGTGAGTCTTCTGGAAGAAGTCGTGCTGGACCTCGAACGCCACTCGGCGCAGGAGGGCTGGGACTCCGCGCCCCGCCTCTACGCCCTCGTCCGCAGCACCGAGCTGCGCCGCGCCGAGCCCGACCTCGCCGACCAGCTCGGCCTGCCCCCCGACGCCGACACCCTCGCCGCCCTCGAACAGCCCGCCCTCCCCGAGAAGGCCGGCGTCGAGGACGCCCTCGCCGCCATCGCCTGGCCCGACACCGTCGAAGGCTGCGCGCTCGTCATCGAACGGGTCGTGCTCCCGCCCGAAGCCGAGGACGACATCCCCGAGGACGAGGCCGAAGCCGCCGAATACGCGGCGAACCACCCCAAACGCGAGGACGTCCGCATGATCGTCGGCGTGCTCCGCGACGGCACCCGGCACTCCGCCCTCCGGCTCCGCCGCCACGACACCGACGACGAGGTCCTCGCCGGACCCGACCTCGTCCCCGCCCTCGCCGAAGCCCTCGCCGGCACCTTCGAGCCCGACGAGCCCGCCCCTCGCCCCTAGCGGGCCCGCCGCGGAAAGGTAGCCTGCAGGACGTGAGCGAAGACAGCGCCGCCGCCGGAACCGCCATCCGGCTCGCCGAGATCCGCGACACCCCGCTGTCCGTCGACGAGGTGTTCGCCGCCGTCGGCGACCCCGCCGCCGGCGGCGTCGCGCTGTTCGTCGGAACCGTCCGCGACCACGACCACGCCCGCGACGTCCGCGCCCTCTCCTACAGCGCCCACCCCACCGTCGAACGCGAACTCCGCGCCGTCATGGAGAAGGTCGCCGCCGACTTCCCCGTCCGCGCCCTCGCCGCCGTCCACCGCGTCGGCGACCTGGAGATCGGCGACCTCGCCGTCGTCGTCGCCGCGTCCTGCCCCCACCGCGCCGAAGCCTTCGACGCCTGCCGCCGCCTCATCGACGACCTCAAGGCCCAGGTGCCGATCTGGAAGCACCAGACCTTCGCCGACGGGGGAGACGAGTGGGTCGGGGCCTGCTGACCCGCCCGATCCGCATAGAGTTCCGACCATGTCTCGTCGTGCCGCCACGCTCACCGTCGCGAGCGTCCTCATCCTCGCGCTGGCCCTCGTGGGCTCCCTCATGCCGGTGCCCTACATCGCGCTGATGCCCGGCCCCACGAGCAACACCCTCGGCACGAATGAGAAGGGCCAGCAGGTCATCACCATCGACGGCCGGCAGACCTACCCCGACGAAGGACACCTCAACTTCACCACCGTCACCTACCGCGGCGGCCCCGGCGGACGCATCGACCTCTTCACCGCCCTGCGCGGCTGGCTCGACCACGACACCGCCATCGTCCCCGAAGAGCTCTACTTCCCCAAGGACGAGAGCCAGAAGCAGGTCGACCAGGAGAACACCCGCCAGATGCAGGACTCCCAGCAGAGCGCCAAAGCCGCCGCCCTGCACGAACTCGGCGTCCCCCTGCAGACCCAGGTGATCGTCCAGGGCGTCCAGAAGGGCCGCCCCGCCGACGGCAGGCTCCAGCCCGGCGACCAGGTCACCGCCCTCGACGGCGCCAAGGTCACCAGCACCGCCCAGGTCACCGGCGCCATGGCCAAGCGCAAGATCGGCGACAAGGTCACCCTCACCGTCCAGCGCGGCGGCAAGGACACCACCCAGACCCTCACCACCGTCGCCGACCCCACCGGCAAGCGCGCCGTCGTCGGCGTCGTCCTCGGCGACCAGTACAAGTTCCCCTTCAAGATCGACATCAGCGTCGGCGACATCGGCGGCCCCAGCGCCGGCCTCATGTTCGCCCTCGCCATCTACGACAAGCTCACCCCCGGCCCCCTCAGCGCCGGCAGGTTCATCGCCGGCACCGGCGAGATCGACGCCGACGGCCAGGTCAGCCCCATCGGCGGCATCCAGCAGAAGATGATCGCCGCCCGCCGCGCCGGCGCCACCGTCTTCCTCACCCCCAAGAAGAACTGCTCCGAAGCCCTCGGCGCCCGCCCCGCCGGCCTCCGCCTCGTCCGCGCCGACACCCTCCACACCGCCATCCAGGCCATCAACGCCATCACCACCGGCAAGGGCACCGTCCCCGCCTGCACCAAGTGACCCCCGCGGGAACCGATTTGGTCGCGCCCCCGCCATGCAATACAGTTGAGCCATCACCGCGGGGTGGAGCAGTTCGGTAGCTCGCTGGGCTCATAACCCAGAGGTCGCAGGTTCAAATCCTGCCCCCGCTACGGGTCCTAGGGTCCGTGTGGTCGCGCCTTCGGCGCTTCCCCACGGACCCTTCGCCGTTTATCGGGGGGGCGACCCCCCGAGCCCCCCGGTGTGGGGGCTCCGCCCCCACGCCCCCGGGCGCGCTTCGCGCGCGTATGGGGCTTCGCCCCTTGCCCCCCTCGGGCTTCGCCCTTCGTCCTGCATGTGCGGGTTCTTGCTCTGCGCGCTGTTTTTGGGGCTTGCCGCCCGCTCGGCTTGGGGTGGGGTGGCCGGATTGGCTGTTTCGGTATGATCCAGGTCACTTGACCAGCGGAAAGCGTGGTGTTCGATGTCCTCGGCGGTTGCGCGTGCCCGGCAGCACTCCTACGGCGATCTGTTGCACCGGACGGCTCGGCGGTATCCGGGGAAGGTCGCGGTGGTGAGTGGCGAGGTGCGGCTCACGTACGCGGAGTTCGACGCGGCGGTGAACCGGGCGGCGAACGCGCTGGCGGGGCGGGGGCTCGTGAAGGGCGACCGGCTCGCCCTGCTGTCCCACAACTGCTGGCAGTACGCGGTGCTGGCGTTCGCGACGGCGAAGCTGGGCGTGGTGCTGGTGCCGGTCAACTTCATGCTGGGCGCCGACGAGATCGCCTACATCCTGGAGCACTCGGGTGCGTCCGGGATCGTGGCGGAGGGCGCGCTGGTGCCCGTCGCGGAGAAGGCGCTCGCGGCGGCCGGTGTCGAGGGCGGCGTGCGAGGGCGGATCGGGGACGGCCCCGCCGGGTGGGACGACGTGGACGCGTGGTGCCGCGACGGGTCCGCCGCGGCGCCGGACGTGGCGGTGGGGGACGACGACCCGCTGCGGCTGATGTACACCTCGGGGACGGAGTCGCGGCCCAAGGGCGTGATGCTGACCAGCCGGTCGCTGATCAGCCAGTACGTGAGCTGCGTCGTCGACGGGGAGATGTCCGCCGACGACGTCGAGGCGCACGCGCTGCCGATGTACCACTGCGCGCAGCTGGACTGCTTCTTCTCGGTCGACGTCTACCTGGGCGCGACCAGCGTCATCCTGCCGGGGCCCGATCCGGCTCTGCTGCTGGAGACGATCGAGCGGGAGAAGGTCACGAAGCTGTTCTGCCCGCCGACGGTGTGGATCTCGCTGCTGCGGCACCCGGACTTCGAGACGCGGGACCTGTCGAGCCTGCGGAAGGGGTACTACGGCGCGTCCGCGATGCCGGTCGAGGTGCTGCGGGAGCTGCTGCGGCGGCTGCCTGACGTGCGGCTCTGGAACTTCTACGGGCAGACGGAGATGGCGCCGCTCGCGACGATCCTGCGTCCGGACGAGCAACTGGAGCGGGCCGGCAGCGCGGGGCGGGCCGCCATCAACGTCGAGACGATGCTCGTGGACGACGATGGTCGTCCTGTGCGTGCGGGCGAGGTCGGCGAGATCGTGCACCGGAGCCCGCACGCGGCCCTGGGGTACTACAACGACGAGGCCAAGACCGAGGAGGCGTTCCGGGGCGGGTGGTTCCACTCCGGGGACCTCGGGATCATGACGGAGGACGGCTACCTGTCGGTGGTCGACCGGAAGAAGGACATGATCAAGACGGGCGGCGAGAACGTCGCCAGCCGGGAGGTCGAGGAGGCGATCTACGAGCTGGACGGGGTCGCCGAGGTCGCCGTCTTCGGCATCGCCCATCCGCGCTGGATCGAGGCCGTCACGGCGGTCGTCGTGCCGAAGCCGGGGGTGGCGCTGGGCGTCGACGACGTGCACGCACATGTGCGCGAGCGGCTCGCCGGGTACAAGCGGCCGAAATATGTGGTGATCGCGGAGTCGCTGCCGAAGAACCCCAGCGGCAAGATCCTCAAGCGCGAGCTCCGCGAACTGCACGCTCCTCTCGCGGAGTCCTGATCAGTCGTCCTGCTGGAGGTGCGGGGCGAGGGTTAGGGATAGGTGGAGGGTTAGGCGGTCTTGGCCGTTGGTCAAGGTCAGCGCCGTCAGGTCCTCGATGCGGCGGAGGCGGTGGTAGAGGGTCTGGCGGTGGATGTTCAGGGTTTGTGCTGTTCTCTGGACGTTGCCCGCGAGGTCCAGGTAGGTGCGGGCGGTGAGGGCCAGGTCGGGGTGCTGGAGGAGGGCCTCCGTGCCGGGGGTCTGGGTCGTCTGGGTGAGCGCCTCGTCGCCGGCGGCGCGGAGGAGGCGCAGGACGCCCAGGGACGTCCAGTCGCGGGTCTCGCCAGGGGCGGCGGTGCGGGCGGCGACGCGGGCGCGGAGCCAGCCCTCGTGGACGGTCTCCAGGGTGGGGCAGGGGGAGAAGAAGCCCGCGTGGACGGGTGAGGTGCGCTCCTCCAGGAGGCGGCGGGCCCGGTCGACGACGGTGCGCGGGGACGCCGACGCCGGGATCACCAGGACGTGGTCGCGCTGCCAGACCGTGGTGAGGACGGAGTGGGGGAGCAGCCACGGGTTGAGCGGGTCGGTGCTCGGGCTGCGCAGGACGGCGACGGCGAGCGGCGGGTCGGGGACGCCGGCCTCGGCGAGCTCGTTGGCGGCCTGCGCGCGGACGTCCGGCTGGGCCGAGAGGAGGTCGGCGACCTTCCAGCCGAGGTCGTCGCGCTCGCGGGCCTGGCGGGCCATGAGGAGCCCGGCCCGTTCGCAGAGCGGCATGGCGCGGGAGGCGTCGGTGATGCGCTCCTGGTCGTCGAGCAGCCAGAGGTAGCCGTAGGTGACGTTGCTCCAGCGGACGGGCAGGCAGAGCCGGCCGAGCTGGCCGAGGGAGTGGTCGGCGGGGATGCGGACGGGCCCGGTGGCGCGGGCGATGCCGTAGGACTCGAACCGGGTGCGGACGGCCTCGGTCGCGCGGCGGTGCAGGATCGAGTCCATCCGGACGGGGTCGATCGTGTCGCCGTGCGCGGCGTAGGCGACGAGGTGGAAGTCGCGGTCCTCCAGGGTCGCCGGGGCGCCGAGGAGGTCGGCGGCGAGTTCCACGATCTCTTGCAGATCAGGAGCCATAGGACATTTGTATGAAGATGCTGCTGGTTGAAAGTGGCATTTGACTATACGCGGTGCGGGGGCCGGTTTCCTACCGTCGAGGTGTCGATTGGAGGCCCCTGATGCTCGGTCCCGTTCTCCTCGCCGCCGCGCGCAGCGATCGCATGCGCGGCCTCGTGACCTCCGTCCCGCTGACGCGGCGGGTCGTCGACCGGTTCGTCGCCGGGGAGGATCTGGACGCCGCCGTCCGGGCGGTGCGGGAGCTGACCGGGGACGGCCTGCGCGTCACGCTGGACCACCTGGGCGAGTACACGCGCGAGCGGGCGCAGGCGGAGGCCACGCGGGACGCCTACCTGGCCATGTTCGAGGTCTTCGCCGAGCAGGGGCTGGCCGTCGGCGCGGACGCGTCGGTGAAGCTGTCGGCGCTCGGGCAGGCGCTGCCCGGCGATCTCGCGCTCGACCACGCCCGGCAGATCTGCGCGGCGGCGGACCGGGCCGGCATGACGGTCACGCTGGACATGGAGGACCACACGACCGTGGACTCCACGCTGGAGATCCTCGGCAAGCTGCGCGCCGACTTCCCGTGGGCGGGCGTGGCGATCCAGGCGATGCTGCGCCGGACGGAGGGCGACCTGCGGGACCTGGCGCACGAGGGTTCGCGGGTCCGGCTCGTCAAGGGCGCCTACGCGGAGCCGGCGTCGGTCGCGTTCGAGAGCAAGGCCGAGATCGACCGGGCCTACGTGCGCGGGCTCCGGGTGCTCATGGCCGGCGACGGCTACCCGATGGTCGGCAGCCACGACCCGCGGCTGATCGACATCGCGCGGACGCTCGCCGTCGTGAACGACCGGTCCTCCGACTCGTACGAGTTCCAGATGCTGTACGGCATCCGTGCCGGTGAGCAGCGGCGGCTCGCGCAGGACCACCGGATGCGCGTCTACGTGCCGTACGGGAGCGACTGGTACGGCTACTTCATGCGCCGCCTGGCCGAGCGGCCCGCCAACCTCGTGTTCTTCCTTCGTTCGTTCGTCTCTCGCTGAGTAGGAGGCCCCTTTCATGGACGCCGTGACCACCGTTCCGACGCCCGCGAACGAGCCGGTGCGCGGGTACGCGCCCGGCAGCGCCGAACGGGCCCGGCTGGAGGCGAGGCTCGCCGAGCTGACCGCCGAGGCCCCGGTCGACCTGCCCATGACGATCGGCGGCGAGCGGCGGCTCGGCGCGGGCGCGAAGGTCGCCGTCGTCCAGCCGCACGCCCACGCGTCGGTGCTCGGCACGTTCGGGACCGCGACCGAGGACGACGCGCGCGACGCGATCGACGCCGCGCTGAAGGCGGCGCCGGCGTGGCGGGCGCTGCCGTTCGACGAGCGCGCCGCCGTCTTCCTGCGCGCCGCCGACCTGCTCGCCGGGCCGTGGCGGGAGACGATCCTCGCGGCGACGATGCTCGGGCAGTCCAAGACCGTCCAGCAGGCGGAGATCGACAGCCCGTGCGAGCTGGTCGACTTCTGGCGGTTCAACGTGAGCTTCGCGCGGCGGCTGCTCGCCGAGCAGCCGATCAGCAGCCCCGGCGTGTGGAACCGGTCGGACCTGCGGCCGCTGGAGGGGTTCGTGTACGCGATCACCCCGTTCAACTTCACCGCGATCGCCGCGAACCTGCCGACCGCGCCCGCGCTGATGGGCAACGTCGTGGTGTGGAAGCCGTCGCCGACGCAGACCTACGCGGCCGTCCTCACCATGCGGCTGCTGGAGGAGGCGGGGCTCCCGCCGGGCGTCATCAACCTCGTGACCGGGGACGGGCTGGCCGTCTCCGAGGTCGCGCTGGCCCATCCGGAGCTCGCCGGCATCCACTTCACGGGGTCGACGGCGACGTTCCAGCACCTGTGGAAGACGGTCGGGAACAACATCGAGAAGTTCCGGAGCTACCCGCGCCTCGTCGGCGAGACGGGCGGCAAGGACTTCGTCGTCGCGCACCCGTCCGCCGACCCGGACGTGCTGAAGACCGTCCTGGTGCGCGGCGCGTTCGAGTACCAGGGGCAGAAGTGCTCCGCCGCGTCCCGCGCGTACATCCCGCGCTCCATCTGGGAGAACGGGTTCAAGGAGCGGTTCGCGGACGAGGTCGAGGGCCTCACCATGGGCGACGTGTCCGACCTGTCGAACTTCATCGGCGCGGTGATCGACGAGCGGGCGTTCGCGAAGAGCAAGGCCGCGATCGACCGGGCGAAGGAGGACCCGTCGGTCGAGATCGTCGCCGGGGGTACCTATGACGACTCCGTCGGGTACTTCGTGCGGCCGACCGTCCTCGTGTCCGGCGACCCGGAGAACGAGATCTTCACGACCGAGTACTTCGGGCCGATCCTCGGCGTCCACGTCTACGACGACGACCGGTACGAGGAGATGCTCGCGCAGATGGAGTCGGTCGCCGGCTACGCGCTGACCGGCGCCGTCATCGCGACGGACCGGGCCGCGATCGCGCACGCGTCCGAGGTGCTGCGGTACGCCGCCGGCAACTTCTACGTCAACGACAAGCCGACCGGCGCCGTCGTCGGGCAGCAGCCGTTCGGCGGGGCGCGCGCGTCCGGCACCAACGACAAGGCCGGCTCGGTGTTCAACCTGCTGCGCTGGACGTCCCCGCGCTCGATCAAGGAGACGTTCGTCCCGCCGACCGACCACCGCTACCCGCACATGGGCTGACGGGGCGCGGCGCCCCGCGGCCGGACCCCCGGCCGGACCCGCCCGCGGCCGGACCCCGCCCCCGGCCGCGGGCGCGCGCATGTCAAATGGACAACACCGTTCGTCTGAATCCATAATCGGGGAGTGAGCGCGAAGGCCGCGGGGAGGCGGACATGACGGACGGGCCGCGGCTCGCCGCCGGAACGGAGCTCGACGGCCGGTACCGCCTGGAGAGCCTGATCGGCCGCGGCGGCATGGGCGAGGTCTGGCGCGCCCTCGACACCCGGCTGCGCCGCCCGGTCGCCGTCAAGGCGCTGCCCGCCGAGCTGGCGGACGTGCCCGGCGCGATGGAGCGGTTCGAGCGCGAGGCGGAGGCCACCGCCGCGCTCCAGCACCCCGGCATCACGGTCGTGTTCGACGTCGGCCGCACCGAGGACGGCCTCGCCTACCTGGTGATGGAGCTCCTCGAAGGAGAGGACCTCCAGACGCTCCTGCGGCGCCGCCCGGGCGGGCTGCCGGTCGCCGAGGCCGCCGGGCTCGCCGCCCAGGTCGCCGACGCCCTCGCCGCCGCCCACTCGCGCGGGATCGTGCACCGCGACATCAAGCCCGCGAACCTCTTCGTGCTCGCCGACGGGCGCCTCAAGCTCTGCGACTTCGGCATCGCCGGCCTCGCCGACGCCGCGACGCGGCTCACCCAGGACGGCGGGTCCGTCGGCACCCCGCTCTACATGGCCCCCGAGCAGTACCGCGGGGAGGCCGCCGACCACCGGTCCGACCTGTACGCGTTCGGGTGCGTCCTCCACGAGCTCCTCACCGGCGAACCTCCCTTCCGCTCCGGCTCCGGCCTGCCCGGCCTGATGTACGCGCACCTGAACGAGCCGCCGCCGCGGGTCGGCGCCGTCCGCCCGGACGTGCCGCCGCACCTGGAGCGGCTCGTCCTCGACCTCCTCGCGAAGGAGGTGGACCAGCGCCCGTCGAGCGCCGGCGCCGTCGCGGCGTTCCTCCGGACGGAGGGGCAGGGCACGCCGCTCCCGCCGCCGGCCGCGCCGCCTCCCGGCCCGCCTCCGGGCCCGCTTCCGGTGGGCTTCCCGGCGCCGGGGCTCCCGCCCCACGGCCCCTCGACGAACCCCGGCACGGCCGTCATGACCGCGCCGCACTCCGCCGGAGGCCGGCAGTCCCCGCGGCTGCTGATCGCGGCGGGTGCGGGGGTCGCCGCCCTCGTGGCCGCCGGCGCCCTCGCCGTCCTCGTCCTGCCGTCGGGCGGCGGGACGGGCGCCGGGCACGAGCCCGCCGACCCGGCCGTCCCGTCCGCGACCGCCGCCGCGTCCTCGGCCTCGGCGACCCCGTCCACCCCGGCGGTCCACAAGATCGTCTACAAGGTGACCGGCAGCGTGTCGCCCATCTCGGTCATGGTCATGCCCCCGGACGGCGGCATGACCAACCAGTCGGTCAAGCCTCCGTGGACCGCGACGTTCGAGGCGTCGCAGTTCAACTTCCTGAGCGTCGGCGGCAACACCGGGATCAAGTCCGGGACCATCCACTGCAGCATCACGCTGGACGGCAAGGTCATCCAGGAACGGTCCGCCAAGGGGCAGTTCGCCAGCGTCAACTGCATGCACCAGGGAGCCTTCTACGGCAACGGGTACGGGACCACCCCGTCCACGGGGTGAGCGCCCGGCTCAGCCGATCCCCGTCGCCGGCAGGCCGATCCACCCCCGCGTGAACGGGGACGCGATGCGCTGCGCGTTCTCCAGGTCCACACCGACGTGGGGATGGGCGCGGAGCAGCTCCTCCAGCGCGACGCGCGCTTGCAGCTTCGCCAGGTGCGAGCCGATGCAGAAATGGACGCCGCTGGAGAAGCCCAGGTGGCGCGGGATCTCCCGGGTGACGTCCAGGTCGCCGGCGGACGGGCCGAACTCCCGCTCGTCCCGGTTCGCGGCCCCGAACAGCATCATCACCTTCTGCCCCTCGGGGATCTCGATGCCGCGGACCGTGACCGGGCGCGTCGTCGTCCGGCCGAGCGCCTGCACGGACGCCTCCAGCCGCAGGAACTCCAGCAGCGCGTTCGGGATCAGCGAGGAGTCCGACGCGAGCCGCTCCCGCTGCGCGTGGTCGGTGTCCAGCAGCATCACGCCGTGCGAGATCAGGTTGGCGGTCGTGTCGTTCCCGCCCGCCACCATCACGAAGCAGAACCCGAGGATGTCCCAGTCGGTGAGGCGCTCCCCGTCCACCTCGGCCACCGTCAGCGCGCTGATCAGATCGTCGGACGGGTCGTCCCGGCGCGCCTGGATCACGCCGGTGAAGTACTCGAACATCTCCCCGACCGCGGCGACCGCGTCGTCCTTCAGCGCCTTCAGGTCGAACCCGTCGTCCTGCAGCGTCGTCAGCGCCCGCACCCACGGGGTGAACCGGGCCCGGTCCGCCTCCGGGACGCCGAGCAGGTGCGCCAGCGCGAACGTCGGCAGCGGCGCGGAGAAGTCCCGGTGCAGGTCGGGGGTGCCGCCGTCCGCCGCGTCGCGCTCCATCCGCGCGATGTTCTCCCGGACGAACCCGCGCAGCATGTCCTCCAGCGCCGCGATCCGGCGCGGCGTGAACCCGTGGCTCACGAGCCGGCGCAGGACGGTGTGCCGCGGCGGATCCAGCATCACGATCGTCGGCGCCAGGCCCAGCGTGCCGATCTCGTCCGGATAGAACGTCAGCCCCTGCGCGGACGAGAACGCCGCCGCGTCCCGCGTCGCCGCCCAGATGTCCTCGAACCGCGACAGCGCCCAGAACGGCGGGTCGTCGTGGTGGTGGACGGGGTCCTCGTCGCGGAGCCGCCGGTACGCCGGGTACGGGTCGGCCTGGAAGCCGGGATCGAACGGGTCGTAGACGTCCGCCATGGCGCGGCCCTCCGGGGGTTGGGGGTTGTAACGAGCACCGTTATTAACGCCCTCTGTTAGTATCACCGCGTGCCGAGAGACGCAAGCGCCACCCGAGACCGCCTCATCCGCGCCGGCGCCCGCCTCTTCGCCGCCGAAGGCATCGACGCCGCCCGCACCCGCGACATCGTCGCCCTCGCCGGACAAGGCAACGACTCCGCCATCACCTACCACTTCGGCTCCCGCGCCGGCCTCCTCGACGCCATCCTCCGCGCCGGCGTCCAGCGCATGGAACCCGCCCGCGCCGCCACCCTCCCCACCCTCCACCCCGCCGACCTCCACGGCATCGTCGCCGCCATCGTCGAACCCACCGCCGCCGAACTCCGCACCCCCGAAGGCCGCGACTTCCTCCGCATCACCGCCCAGCTCGCCGGCCGCGCCGGCATCCGCGGCCACCACGTCCCCCCCGTCATCGCCGGCACCGCCCTCACCCGCCAGCTCGACCTCCTCCAGACCGCCTGCCGCACCCGCCTCCCCGAACCCCGCGCCCTCGAACGCATCGCCGTCGCCATCGCCTTCCTCACCGCCGCCCTCGCCGACCGCACCGGCCGCATCGAACCCGGCCACCCCGACCCCACCCTCCTCGACCACGACGCCTTCGTCACCGACCTCACCGCCATGCTCACCGCCGCCCTGCAAGCCCCCGTACACGCCCCCGCAACACCCCGTCCCTAACCGGTTTGCGCAAGCAACCCCAGCCCCATAGAGTTAAGACATCACCGCGGGGTGGAGCAGTTCGGTAGCTCGCTGGGCTCATAACCCAGAGGTCGCAGGTTCAAATCCTGCCCCCGCTACGGGTCCTAGGGTCCTCCTGGTCGCAGACTTCGTCTGCTCCCCGGGAGGACCCTTCGCCGTTTACCGGGGGGACGACCCCCCGGGCCCCCCGGTGTGGGGGCTCCGCCCCCACGCCCCCGGGCGCGCTTCGCGCGCGTATGGGGCTTCGCCCCTTGCCCCCCTCGGGCTTCGCCCTTCGTCCTGCATGTGCGGGGTCTTGCTCTGCGCCCTGCATTTGGGGCTTCGCCCCTTGCCCCCTCGGGGTTCGCCCTTCGTTTAGGGGGTGGTGATTGGGGCTTAATGGTGGTTTTTTGTGTCCGAATTTAGAATGATCGACTGTTACGAACACGTTGTGGTCGGCGGGGTGGGGGCTGCTTAGACTGGGTGGTGCGAGCCCGGGGGGACGTGCATTCTCGCTCATCCGATGGGAGTGGAATGTCCTCGGAGGGTGGCCCCGAACGGCCGAACAGAGGCATTCAGAGACTGACTGTCCTGGGTATAGCGGTCACCTTGTTCGGGGTATTGGTCGGGGTGTACCACGGGTGGCTGCTCAGCCGGCCTTGGTGGGGGCAGGTGCTTTTCGTCGCCGGTTCCGTGGGTGCCTTTGTGGTGTCCGTTCCGGGCGGGTGGGCGAGGGTCAAGGCCGGCTTCGGCCGGGCCGTGGTGGCCGTCGCGGGTGTGGTCAAGTGGTCGTGGCCCGGGCTCGCGGCTGCGGCTTTTGCGGTACCGGCGGTTTTTGTCGTGCCGGGCCTGTCCGGTTCGGGTGGGTGCGGGGCCGACCTGCGGGTCGTCACCGATGCGGAGAACGTTGCGTCTTTGACCGCGGCGGCCCAGCGGTACGTGGCGGAGAAGGCGGAGCACGGGTGCCCGGGGATGACCGTCGACGTCGCGGGTGACGCGCCGACCGACGAGGTCAAGAACGGGTTCGCCCGGGGCTGGACGAGCCCGGACGGTGAGGACTGCTCCCTGGCCGCGCGGGCGACGCTCCTCGGCTCGCAGCCGGACGTCTGGATACCCGCCGCCCGGACAATCGCGGAGGGCATGCGGCCGTACGGCACCTGTTCGGCGAAACAGAACCCCCTGCGGGCGAAGGCCGACCTGGACATCGGCGGGTCCGTGGGGTCGTCCCCGGTGGTCATGGGGGTGTTCGGTGACGCGGACCGGCAGGATCTGGCGGGAGATCAGGGACGGCAGAGCCTGGCCGCGTTACTGCACGTGTTCAGCGCCGACCAGGTGCTGAATTCCGTCGCCCGGCCTTCCCCCGATACGTCGGATTCGGCGCTGCTGGCGACGCCGGTGCTGCACCAGGCGCTGCGGAACGGATGGGCCGGCGGCGACCGGGAACCGGTCGAGAAGATCCTCGACCAGAGCAGGATCACCGCCGGCGACGCGGCGTCGATGCTGTGCGCATTCCGCGACGACGACGCGGCCGGGAAGAATCCGCCCGGTGACGTCGCCGTCATTGTGCCCGAGGATCTGCTGGCGAGATACGACCACGGGGACGTGCTGACCGCGGGGACGGGCTGCCGCAGCGGGCCGCCATCGCAGAAATGGCGGCTCTTTCCCTATTACACGACGGACCTTCCGGTGCTCGACCACCCCTTCGTCCACGTTCGGTGGCCCGGAGAGGACACCGCCCGGCGTGACAAGGCGGTGGCGGACTTCCGGAAATGGCTCGACGGCGGGCAACTCGCACGGGAGGGGCTGCGCAGTGTTTCGGGAAAGCTCCCCACCGAGAACGGCGCGGTGCGGAGCCTGCGGGACGGTCACGTGGTCCCCGACGCGGTGCCGCCTCACCGTCTGCGCGGGGACGCCGGGTGCGTCGGGTCGCTGCAGGAGGTGAAGGACTGCTACGCCGGCGCGCGGCCCGCGTACCCGCTGAGCCTGCTGGTCGACGTCTCCGGCTCGATGGCGAATCCCGTGACCAAGGGCGGCCCGCGGCTCGGCCGCGCGCAGGACCTGGCGCTGCGCATCGTGGGCGACGTCCGGCCGACGGCCCCCACGTCGCTGTTCCTCTTCTCCGCCGTGACGAGGCCGGAGACCGGGCCGGTCGCCTCGTCCGGCAGCGAGGCGGCGCGTCCCGGCGTGCAGGCCGCGATCCAGCGGGCCGTCACCAACGGGCGGGACCTGGCCCTGACCACCGCGATCGAGCAGGCGGCCGGGCGGCTGCAGCGCGGCAAGCAGACGCTGGTGGTGCTGACCGACGGGCAGGCTCCCTCCACCAACCGCGACGCCGCCGCGCAGGCCCGCGACCTCGCCGGGCGGCTGCGGGCCGACAAGCCCGGGCTGCGCCTGCTGATCGTGCCGACCGGGCCGGGGGACTGCGGGGCCGAGCCCGTCGCGTCGATCGCCGCCGCCTTCGGCCCGGGGTCCTGCATCGGGAGGCCGCAGGCCGCCGTCGAGGACCTCGTGAGCCTCGTGATGGCCGACGTCTTCTGGGGGTGACGGTGCACGTCCTCGCAAGGCACAGGCGCCTCTTCTCGTCGCTGGCGGCGTTCGTCCTGCTGGTGGGCGCGGGCCTGGTGGTGCGGTGGTCGATGGGCTACCGCCCCCACTTCCACGGGTGCGGGAAGCACCGCGGCCTGACGATCGCGACGGACGTCGACGTCAGCCCGGACTTCCAGCGGCGGCGCCTGGTCGAGGACTGGAACAGGACGCACCCGAAGGAGCCGGCCGCCCTGATCGAGGTGGCGCGGTCGACGGACACGACGCGCAGCCAGATCGCCGCCGCCCTGGACGCGGGGAGCTGCGCCTACGACGTGCTGCTCGTCGACGTCGCCTGGCTGCCCGAATACGCCGAGCGCGGCTTCCTCGCGGAGGTCCGGGACTCCTGGATGGACGACCCGGCCGACTTCGTCCCGCAGACCATGGCGACGGGACGGTGGGACGGGCGCCAGTACGCGGTCCCGTGGTTCACCGACGCCGGCCTGCTGTACGTGCGGAAGGGGGAGAAGGCGCCGGGGTCGTGGGACGAGCTGCTCCGCCGGGGATACGCGGCGCAGCTCGAGAACTACGAGGGCCTCACCGCCAACGCGCTCGAGGTCATCTGGAACACCCAGGGCGCGGCGGTCCTCAGCGGCGACGCGGGCGGGGTGGACGTGAAGACCGCCCAGCAGATCCTCAGCGGGCTCGACCGCCTCGCCGGCGCCGGCCCGGCGCTGTCGGCGTCGCGCGCCTACATGGAGGACGGCTCTCTCGAGGCGTTCGCGAGCGGGCGCGCCCCGCTCATGCGCAACTGGCCGTTCGCGTTCAGGGCGCTCACCGCCGATCCGCGGGTCGGGAGCGGCTTCGACGTCGCGACGCTGCCGAAGCCCGGGCTCACGGTGCTCGGCGGATGGGACCTGGCGGTGTCCGCGCGGTCCGAGCACCGCGCGGAGGCGGGACGGCTCATCGACTTCCTCACCGGCAGGGACTCCCAGCACCGGCTGTTCGTCTGCGGCGGGTTCACGCCGACCCGGACCTCCGTCTTCGACGACGCGACGCCCTGCAAGGACCCGAAGTACACCTCGGGGGAACTGCCGGCGCCCGAGCGGTTCGCGCAGTTCGCGACCACCCTCAAGGCCGCGCTCTACCAGGCCCGGCTCCGCCCGGTCACGCCGTACTACGCGCAGTTCAGCGAGACGTTCCGCGGCTGCGTCGAGCAGGTGCTCAACGCCCGTGCCGGGGTCCGGGGCGCCGCCAGGCCGAGCCCCGGGACGCTCGCGAACGCGCTCACGGCCGCCTTGAAGGGCGAGCGGGGCGGCTGCTAGCGCGCGTTGTTGATGATCTCGGCGAGGCGGGCCGGGTGGGACAGGAACGCGGAGTGGCTGGAGGGGAGTTCGTGGACGTGGGCGGCTCGGGTGCTGAGGCTTTTCTGGACGCCTACGGCGGTTGCGCGGTCTTGTGTGCAGACGACGTAGGTGGACGGGATCGTCTTCCAGGCGACGGCGTTCGGGGACTGCTGCGCGAAGGGCGGAGCCATGGGGCGCAGGTGGCTCGCGGCCTCGCGCGGATCCGGGCAGTCGTGGAAGAGGACGTGCTCGGCGCGGTCGGGCTTGAAGGCGAGCAGGCCGTCGCCGGTGAAGTCGCAGTCGACCTCGGGGTTGACGTTCGGCTCGTCGCCGGCCTGGGCGCCGAAGCCCATGAGGGTCTCGCCCTCGCCGGCGTTGTAGGCGGCGACGTAGACGAGGTGCTTCACGGCGGGATGGTCCGCGGCCGCCTCGGTCGCGGGCATGCCGCCGTAGGAGTGGGCCACGAGGGTGACGTCGGAGTGCGCGTCCAGGACGTCGCGGATCGCGCGGGCGTCGTCGTGGAGGTCGCCGTGGGCGGGGCCGCAGCTGGGCAGGTCGACGGTGACGGCCGGCCCGTCCAGGCGGGGCGTCACGTCCCGCCAGTACCAGGGGCTGTGCCAGGCTCCGTGCACCAGGACGTAGGTCATGACCGGTCCTCTCGTCGGCGACGGAATCATCGTAGGACGATATGCCGGGGGCGTCGCGGGGCTGCCCGAAGGCGGACATAGCCTGGGCGTATGCGGAATGTGGTGGCGGGTGCGCTCGATGTCTGCTGCGTGCTGGTGTTCGTGGGGATCGGGCGCAGCTCGCATGACGAGGCCGGGAGCGTGACGGGCTTCCTCGGCACCGCGTGGCCTTTTCTGGTGGGGGTCGTGGCGGGATGGGCGCTGTCGCGGGCGTGGCGGCGCCGGGCCGACGCGGTGCCGGTGGGGGTCGGTGTCTGGCTGTCGACGGTCGTGGTGGGGATGGTCCTGCGGGTCGTTTCGGGGCAGGGGATCGCGTTCACGTTCGTGCTGGTCGCGCTCGCTTTCCTGGGGCTGGTGCTGGTCGGGTGGCGGGGCGTCGCGCGGGCCGCGCAGGCCCTCCGGGGTGACAAACCCGAGCGTGTCTGAGTTGTTGGATCTCTCCAAATGACCGGGTGGTCTGTTTGCCGGTCGGCCCGGTTGACGCCGGGCGCGCGGTGCTGGTGAAGTTACCCGCGAGTCACGTGGGTGACCGAGCAAGCATGTCTGAAGGGGACACGATGGCATCTGCGCTGCGGGACTGGCTGGACAAGCCGAACACCGGACGCGGCGTCCACCTCGCGGCCGACGACGGCGGCTGGGACTTCCGCGGCTACGGTGAGCTGGCCTCCGCCGCGCGCCGCACGGCCGGAGCGCTGATCGAGGAGGGCGTCCGCCCCGGCGACGTCGTCTGCCTGATCCTGCCCACGGACTTCACCTGCATCGAGACCTACTTCGGCGTGTGGGCCGCGGGCGCCACCGTCTGCCTGATCACCCCGCCGCTGTTCCAGGACGGCGACGACTACGTCGCGCACGTCGCCGCGATCCTGCGGCAGGCGAAGCCGGTGCTGGTCGCCGCGTCCACCGACCTCGCGGACTACGCGGGCCGGGCCATGGCGCAGGCCGGCCTCCCCGGCGAGCCGTGGCTGCCGCGGCAGGCGGCGGCCGAGGCCGAGGTGCAGCCCGCCGGCGAGCTGGCGCTGCTGCAGTTCACCTCCGGGTCCAGCGGCGCGCCGCGCGGCGTCATGGTCACCTGGGACAACCTGGAGGCCAACAGCGAGCTGATCGCCCGATCGGCCGGGTTCGAGGACGACGACGTCGTCGCGTCGTGGCTGCCGCTGTACCACGACATGGGCCTGATCGGCTGCTTCCTCACGCCGATCGCCCGGCAGGGGATGCTGCGGCTGATGCGTCCCGACCACTTCATCCGCGACCCGGCACGCTGGATCCGGTGCTTCGCCGAGGCGCAGCACACCGCGGCGCCGCCGTTCGCCTACGCGTACTGCGCGCGGCGCGTGAAGCCGGAGCAGCTGGAGGGCCTCGACCTGTCCGGCTGGAAGATGGCGCTGATCGGCGCGGAGCCCATCGACCCGCACTCGCTGGAGGTGTTCGCCGAGCTGCTGGAGCCGTTCGGGTTCTCCCGGACGGCGTTCCGCCCGGCGTACGGGATGGCGGAGACGACGCTGCTCGTCACGATGGACAAGGAGCTGCGCGACCCGCTGGCCGTCCGGCCCGACCCGGAGTCGCTGTCGTTCGGCACGCCCGTGCGGATCCTGGAGCAGCACTCGCTCGGGCGGCGATCGCTCGGCGCGAAGGCCGGGTGGATCGTCGGCTGCGGGACGCCCGAGGAGGACGTGCCCGTCCGGATCGTCGACGACGAGGGCCGGGCGATGCCGGAGGGCGTGCTCGGCGAGATCGTCGTGGGCGGCGCGTCGGCGTGCCCCGGCTACTTCGCGGGCGCCGAGGCCAAGTCGACGCGGTTCATCGACGGCGAGGTGTACACCGGCGACGCGGGCTTCTTCCACGAGGGCCAGCTGTTCGTGCTGGGGCGGATGGGCGACAGCATCAAGGTGCGCGGCCGGTCCGTCTACGTCGAGGACCTCGAATCGAAGATCGCCGAGGTGTCCGGGCTCGGCAAGGGCCGCATCGTGGTCGTCGGGGTGCCGGGCGCCGGTCAGAAGGGCCTCGCGCTGTTCGCCGAGACGCTCGACGACGCGTGGGTGCCCGAGGTGCGCGAGACGCTGCGCCGCCGGGTCGGCGAGGACGTCGAGGTGACGATCGTGGTCGGCACCGGGCTGATCCAGCGCACGTCCAGCGGCAAGCCCCGCCGCCGGTACATGTGGGAGCGGCTCAAGGACGGGAAGATGGACGGCGCGCGCGTCGTGCCGTAGCCCGCTTCGCGTGCGGAAAGGGCCGGCGCTGTGAAGTCAGCCTCTGTACGGGGCGTCCAATTGCTAAAGCCGGTGATAACGGACAACATGGGTTGACGCTCTGAGAGGTCGACGATGCCGTCTGTTGCCACGACGCTTTTTCGCCTGGGCTCCCGCCTCGGCTCCACCGCCCAGAACGCGCTCGAGGTCGCCCGTTTCGGCGGCCTCGACACCGAGGAGGACGCCTCCCCGTTCGAGGTGGTGGCCGAGCAGCGGGTGTACCGGCTCCGGCACTACTTCCCGGAGTCGGCGGACGGTCCGGTGGTGCTGCTCGTCCCGCCGCTGATGATCACCGCCGAGGTGTACGACATCTCCTCGCGGGTCAGCGCGGTCGGCGTGCTGCGCGACCTCGGCGTGGACCCGTGGGTGGTCGACTTCGGCGCGCCCGAGCGCGAGCCCGGCGGGCTGGAGCGGACCGTCACCGACCACGTGGTGGCGGTCAGCGACGCGATCGACCGGGTCCGCGCGATCACCGGCCGGGACGTCCACCTCGCCGGGTACTCGCAGGGCGGCATGTTCGTCTACCAGGCGGCGGCGTACCGGCGCAGCGAGGGCGTGGCGTCGATCGTGACGTTCGGCAGCCCGTCCGACACCAGCGTGGGGCTGCCGTTCGGGCTGCCGAGCTGGATCGCGACGGAGGGCGCCGAGCGGATCCCGGACTGGATGCTCGGCGGGTTCGCGGTGCCGGGCTGGGTGACGCGGCTGGGGTTCCAGCTGCTCAGCCCGGTGAAGTCGGTGCGGTCGCGGGCCGAGTTCATCATGCAGCTGCACGACCGGGAGCGGCTCGCGCCGCGCGAGCGGCAGCGCCGGTTCCTGGAGCGGGAGGGCTGGGTGTCATGGCCCGGCCCGGCGCTCGCGGAGTTCATCCGGCAGTTCATCCAGCACAACCGGATGCTGACGGGCGGGTTCGTGATCGGCGACCGGCTGGTCACGCTCGCCGACATCACCTGCCCGGTGCTGACATTCGTCGGCGAGGTCGACGAGATCGCGGCGCCGCCGATGGTGCGCGGGATCCGGCGGGCCGCGCCGCGCGCCCAGGTGTACGAGGCGTGCCTGCGGGCCGGGCATTTCGGGCTCGTGGTGGGCAGCCTCGCGATCTCGCGGACGTGGCCGTCGGTGGCGGCGTGGGTGCGCTGGCGCGAGGGCGGCGGGGAGCTGCCGGAGATCGTCGCGCCGGTGACCGGGGACGAGGAGGCGCCGCCCGCGTCGCTGCCCGGCGGCCCCGCGGGCTACGGGCTCCAGCTGGCGATGGGCATCGGGACGAGCGCGGCGCGCTCGGCGCTGCGGACGGCGGCGCGGGCCGTCCAGGGGACGCGGCAGCTGACCGGGGAGGCCGCGCAGAACCTGCCGCGCCTCGCCCGGCTGGAGCGGATCCACTCCGACACGCGGATGTCGATGGGGCTGCTCCTGGACGAGCAGGCCCGGCGCATGCCGGAGGAGGTGTTCTTCCTCTACCAGGGGCGCGCCCACACCCACGACGCGGCGAAGCGGCGCATCGACGCGGTCGTGCGGGGGCTGATCGACATCGGCGTCCGGCACGGCGACGCCGTGGGCGTGCTGATGGGGACGCGGCCGTCGGCGCTGGCGCTGGTCGCGGCGCTGAGCCGGCTCGGCGCCGTCGCGGTGCTGCTGCGCCCGGACGGGGACCCGGCGGCCGAAGCCCGGCTGAGCGGGGTCACCCGCGTGATCGCCGACCCCGAGCACGCGGCGCGGGCCGCCCGCTTGGACGGCGTCGAGGGCTACCTGCTCGGCGGCGGGGGACGCGGTGACCGGCAGCAGGATGGGCGGCAGGGCGCGCGCGGGCCGCTGACCGACATGGAGCTGATCGACCCGGACACCGTGGAGCTGCCGCGCTGGTACCGGCCGAACCCCGGGCGCGCCGGCGACCTCGCGTTCGTGATCTTCAGCGGGGACGGCGAGCACCTGCGCGCGAACCGGATCACCAACCGGCGGTGGGCGCTGTCGGCGTTCGGCACGGCCTCGTCCGCGGCGCTGTCCCCGGCCGACACCGTCTACAGCATCACGCCGCTGCAGCACCCGTCCGCGCTGCTGATGAGCCTCGGCGGCGCCGTCGCGGGCGGCGCGCGGCTCGCGCTCGCCAGCGGCTACGACCCGGCGACGTTCTGGGACGAGGCGCGCCGCTACGGGGTGACCGTCGCGTCCTACACCTGGACGCTGCTGCGCGACCTGGTGAACGCGCCGCCGAACCCGGCGGAGCGCTACCACGCGGTGCGGCTGTTCATCGGGTCGGGGATGCCGCGGAACCTGTGGCGGCGGGTCGAGGACCGGTTCGCGCCCGCGCGGGTGCTGGAGTTCTACGCCTCGACCGAGGGCGAGGCGATCCTGGTCAACCTCAGCGGCAAGAAGCCCGGCTCGCTCGGCCGCCCGCTGCCCGGCAGCGCCGAGGTGCGGCTCGCCCGCTACGACCTGGAGAGCGGGCGCCTCGTCCAGGGGCCGGACGGCCTCGGGGTCGAGTGCGAGCCCGGCGAGATCGGCATGCTGCTCGCCCGGGTCCGCCCGTCGGCGCTCGGGTCGGCGGCGCGGCCGGTGCGCGGGGTGTTCCGTCCCGAGGACGCGTGGACGATCACCGGCGACCTGTTCCGGCGCGACGCCGACGGCGACTTCTGGCTGGTCGGGCGGGACGCGGAGCTGATCCGCACGGCGGAGGGGATCGTCCCGCCGGGGCCGATCCGGGACGCGCTCGGCGACCTGCCGTACATCGACATCGTCGCGGTCTACGGCGTCCCGGTCGGCGACACCGAGCTCGCGGCGGCGGCCGTCAGCCTGCGCGGAGTGGCCGAGCTGAAGCCGGTGGACCTGTCGGAGGCGCTGCTGCGGGTCGAGCCGGGGCTGCGGCCGTCGATCGTCCGGGTGGTGGACGAGGTGCCCGTCACGGCGGGGCGGCGGCTGCGGACGGCGCCGCTGCGCGCGGAGGGCGTCCCGGCGGCGGCGGACGGGCGGACGTACTACCGGGACCGGGCGGGCGCGTACCGGCCGCTGACGGAGGCGGCGCGGCGGCGGCTGCTGCGCGCGCCCGCGTCCGGCGGCGTAACTCACCTTCCGTAAGTCTGGACTTACGGGCGTCCGTTGCGTTACAACAAAGCGACAGAAACTGCACTTTTGTTGCACGCCGCCCCGGCCCCCGCCCGGGCGGCGCGTCCGGAGGGTTCATGACGAGCGTGCTCGCGCCGCCGCCGGAGGGCAGCGGACTCAAGGCGGTCCCCGGCGTCCCCGGAATCCCGTACGTCGGCAACACCCTCAGCGTGATGCGCGACCCCATCGGGATGGCCCGGCGCCGCTACGAGGAGTACGGCCCGATCGCGTGGGGCTGGCTGCTCGGCATGCGGACCTGCACCGTCCAGGGGCCGGAGGCCGCCGAGGCCGTCCTGGTCAACCGGGACAAGGCGTTCGCGAACGGGCCCGCCTGGAGCTACTTCATCGGGCCGTTCTTCCACCGCGGCATCATGCTCCTCGACTTCGAGGAGCACCTGCACCACCGCCGCATCATGCAGCAGGCGTTCACCCGGCCCCGCCTCCAGGCGTACATGGAGGCGATGGCGCCCGGCATCGTCCGCGGCGTCGAGGCGTGGGACGCCCGCTCCGGCTTCAAGGTCTACGACCACGTCAAGCAGCTCACCCTCGACCTCGCCACGGACGTCTTCATGGGCGTCGAGCTGGACCGCGCCGAGGCCGACCGCGTCAACGGCGCGTTCATCGACGCCGTCCGCGCCGGCACCGCCTACGTCCGGTTCAACGTCCGCGGCCTGCGCTGGAACAAGGGCCTGCGGGCGCGCCGGGAGCTGGAGGCGTTCTTCTACCAGCACCTCCCCGCCAAGCGCCGGGACGGCGGCGACGACCTGTTCGCGGCCCTGTGCGAGGCGGAGACCGACGACGGGCAGCGCTTCACCGACGAGGACGTCGTCAACCACATGATCTTCGCGCTGATGGCGGCGCACGACACCACCACCATCACGCTCACCACCATGGCGTACTACCTCGCCAAGTACCCCGAATGGCAGGAGCGGCTGCGCGACGAGACGTTCGCGCTCGCCGAGCGGCTCGGCCGGCCGTCGCTGGAGTACGCCGACCTCGACGCGCTGACCGGCATCGACATGGTGATGAAGGAGTCGCTGCGGATGGTCCCGCCCGTCCCCGCGCTGCCGCGCCGGGTCGTCAAGGACACCTCGATCCTCGGCTACCACATCCCCGCCGGCACGACCGTCGTCGTCCCGATGCTCAGCAACCACCACATGTCCCAGTGGTGGAAGGACCCCGACACGTTCGACCCCGAGCGGTTCTCGCCGGACCGCCGCGAGGACAAGGTGCACAAGTACGCGTGGTCCCCGTTCGGCGGCGGCGCCCACAAGTGCATCGGCATGTACTTCGCGGGGATGCAGGTGAAGACGATCCTGCACCAGGTGCTGCAGCGGTACCGGTGGGGCGTGCCCGCGCGGTACGAATGGCCGCTGGACACCACGTCGCTGCCGTCCCCGAAGGACGGCCTGCCCGTCCGCCTCGACCGCCTCTAGGAGGCCGCATGAGCAAGGTCATCGCGATCACCGGCGCGGCGCGCGGCATCGGCCTCGCGACCGCCCGCGCGCTCAAGGCCCGGGGCGCCGCCGTCGTGATCGGCGACATCGACGAGGCCGCCGTCAAGGAGGCGGGCGAGTCGCTGGGGGTCGCCGCCTTCCCCCTCGACGTGACGGCGCGCGAGTCGTTCGAGGCCTTCCTGGCGAACGCCGAGGACGCGGCCGGGCCGCTGGACGTCCTGGTGAACAACGCCGGGATCATGCCGATCGGGCCCGTCACCGACGAGAGCGACGCCGACGCCCGCCGCTGCCTGGACATCAACGTGCACGGCGTCATGCTCGGCACGAAGCTCGCGCTGGGCCGGATGCTGCCGCGCGGCCGCGGCCACGTGATCAACGTGGCGTCCGTCGCCGGAGTGCTGCCGACGCCCGGCCTCGCGCTCTACAACGCCAGCAAGTCGGCGGTGGTCGCGTTCACCGAAGCCGCGCGGCTGGAGGTCCAGGGCAAGGGCGTGCACGTCAGCGCGGTGCTGCCGACGTTCACCAACACCGACCTGATCGCGGGGACGCGCAGCCCGAAGGGGATGCGCAACTGCGAGCCGGAGGAGATCGCCGCCGCCGTCGCGGACCTGATCGCGCGCCCGCGCCCCCAGGCCGTCGTCCCGAAGGCCCTCGGCCGCCAGATCCGGTTCGGCGCCCTGCTCCCGGACCGCCTCAGGCAGGCCGTCTCCCGCCGCTACGGCCTCGACACCCTCTTCCTCGACTACGACCCCGAGGCCCGCAAGGCCTACGACGCCCGGATCCGCTCCGCCCCGTGACGGGTGCGGGCCCGGCGGCGGGCCGCGCGGGCCTGGGGGAAGTAGCGGACGGTCTCCGGAAGCAGCGGCCACAGCGCGTTGCCGCGGCGGACGATCGCCGCGAACCGGCGGTACCGGCGCTCGTCGGCCGCGCTCCACGGCAGCTCCAGCAGCTCGCGCATCCGGGGGTGCAGGCCGCCGACCGTGACGAACCGGGCGACCGCGTTCAGCGGCGGCGACACCGCCCGCCACACCGGCGCCGGGACCTTCGGCGGCGCGGGCAGGCCCTTGGTCACGTAGCCGACGCCGTACCGGGCGGTCTTGTGCGCGACGATCTCCTCGTCGAGCATCCGCTTCCAGTACGCCTGGAACGCCTCCCAGTCGTCCGGCATGGCCCGGTCGCTGACCCCGTACATGCGGAACCAGGTCTTGGACTCGTCGTAGATGCGGCGCTTCTCGTCCTCGCCGAGCGGCCGCACGAACGTCTCGATCCCGTAGAGCATCGTGTCGAGGAAGGTGGCGTGCGCCCAGTAGTAGGTCTCGGGGTCGAGCGCGTGGTAGCGGGAGCCGTCCGGCATCGTCCCCTTGATGTCGACGTGGAAGTCGCGGACCTTGCGCCCCGTCTCGGGGGACAGGTCGCCGCCGTAGACGGTGTCGAGGATCGGCCCGGCGGAGCGCTTGAGCCGCGCGAACGTCTCCGAGAAGAACACCGAGTGGTCCAGGACGCCCTGGCCGAGCGCCGGGAGCATGTTCTGCAGCACCGCGGCGCGCGGGCCGACCAGCAGCATCCGGGTGTCGCCGAAGTACCGCCAGGTCAGCGAGCCGGGGCCGAGAGGGGTGGGCGCTGGGTCGGGCATGGGCACCGCCGAGGGGGACGAGTGTGGAACAGAACGACGATAATTGTAGCTGTGTTGCGCAGAATGTCACGGAACCGGCCCCGGGGCCGGTTAAGGTGCGTCCATGACCACGGACGCGACCTCCCTGACCGGTGCCCGGACGCCTGAGCGCGGCGACGGCGGGCTGCTCGCCCGGCTGTCCGACCCCGCCGCCGACGGCGACGACCTGGACGCCCGGATCCTGGACGCCGCGCTGGCCGAGTTCGAGACCTACGGGCTGCGCCGGGTCAGCGTCGAGGACGTCGCCAAGCGCGCCGGCGTCGCGCGCACGACGATCTACCGGCGGTTCACCAACAAGGAGCAGCTGCTCCAGGCGGTGATCCTGCGCGAGTGCCGCCGCTTCCTGACCGGCATCGCCCGGGCGACGGAGGGCCTCGCGTCGCCCGAGGACGCGGTGGTCGAGGGCTTCGTGGCCGGATTGCAGAGCGCGCGCACGCACCCGCTGATGACGCGGGTCCTGCAGAGCGAGCCGGAGGCGTTCCTGCCGCAGCTCAGCATGAACGGCGGCGCGGTGATGCTCGCCGCCCGCGACGTCCTCGCCGACCGGCTGCGGCGGGCCCGTCCCGACCGGGCCGACGAGCACAACGCCGTCGCGGAGGTGCTGCTGCGGGTCGCGGTGTCGCTGCTGCTGGTCCCCGGCGGCGGGCTCGCGCTCGACGACGAGGACGCCATCCGCGCGTTCGCCCGCGCCTACCTCACCCGCATGCTGCGTCCCTAGGCGGTGCCCTCGGCGGTCGGGCCCTGGGGGCCCTTCCTTCAACGGGCACCGCGTGCGATCGCTGCATCGCTCCGGCTCGGCCCTGGGGGCCTCGCTG
This sequence comes from Actinomadura montaniterrae, assembly GCF_008923365.1. Lineage (GTDB taxonomy): Bacteria > Actinomycetota > Actinomycetes > Streptosporangiales > Streptosporangiaceae > Spirillospora > Spirillospora montaniterrae. The sequence continues at coordinate 23,510 of NZ_WBMR01000048.1, read as the reverse complement.
CGCGATCGGATTCTCGCAAGCTCGAATCCGGCTTCGCTCGCGATCGCGACGGCTCAGGTTGTGGCGTGGCCGGGGAAGAGCGTGCTTGTCGCAGGGCGGTTCCCTCGGTGGGGGTCGTCCCGTACCCTCTGATTGTCGAATTTCGTTCTAGAATCGGAGGCGCGGCATGGCGGCGGTCGTTCGGACGGCGTACGGCGAGGTTCGCGGCACCACCCGGGACGGCGTCACCGCCTTCCTCGGCATCCCGTACGCGGCGCCGCCGTTCGGTGCGAACCGGTTCAAGGCGCCGCAGCCGCCCGAGCCCTGGGACGGCGTCCGCGACACCGTCGAGTACGGGCCCACCGCGCCCAAGCCCGGCTACCCGCGCCCCTACGACCGGCTGCTGCCCGACCCCGTCATCCCGGGCGACGACTGCCTCAACCTCAACGTCTGGACGCCCGAGCCCGGCGGCTCCGGGCTGCCGGTCATGGTCTGGATCCACGGCGGCGCGTTCCGCAACGGCTCCGGCGCCGTCGACGTCTACAACGGCCACAACTTCGCCCGCGACGGCGTCGTCTGCGTGAGCGTCAACTACCGGCTCGGCGTCGAGGGCTTCGCGCACCTTCCGGGTGCCCCGGCCAACCGCGGGCTGCTCGACCAGATCTTCGCGCTGGAATGGGTCCGCGACAACATCGCCGGGTTCGGCGGCGACCCCGCCCGCGTCACGGTCTTCGGCGAGTCCGCCGGCGCGATGAGCGTCAGCACCCTGCTCTCCCTCGACCTCGGCCTGTTCCACCGCGCGATCGCGCAGAGCGGCGCCGGCTCCATCGCGCAGGACCCGGCGGACGCGCTGCTCGTCACCAAGGAGATGGCCGCGCGGCTCGGCGTCGAACCGACCGCCGAGGGGTTCGCCGCGCTCGACCCGGCCGCGATCCTGCCGATCCAGTCCGCCGTGGCCGCCGAGGTCACCGCGCTGCCCGACCCCGGCCGGTGGGGCGCCACCACCGCCGCCGGCGGCATGTCGCTCACCCCCGTGCTGGACGGCGAGCTGCTCGCCCGGCGGCCCGAGGACGCGGTCGGCGACGGCGCCGGACGCGACGTCGACCTGCTCACCGGCTACACCTCCGAGGAGTTCCGGCTGTTCCTGATGCCGACCGGGATCGCCGCCGCCCTCACCGACGACCTGGTGTTCGCCGCGACCGCCGGGATGGGCGTGCCGCCCGCCGTCACGGCCGGCTACCGGGACCGGCACCCCGACGTCCCGCCCGGCGAGCTGATGGCGACGATCATCACCGACAGCCTGTTCCGGGTCCCCGCGAACCGGCTCGCCGAACGGCACGCCGCGTCCGGCGGCACCGGCGGCACCTGGATGTACGAGTTCGGCTGGCGGTCCCCGAACCACGACCTCGGCGCCTGCCACGCCCTCGAACTCGGGTTCGTCTTCGACAACCTCACCGCCGAGCCCGAGGGCCTCACCGGCCCGAACCCGCCGCAGGACCTCGCCGACCGCATGCACCGCGCCTGGGTCTCCTTCGCCGTCGACGGCGACCCCGGCTGGGACCGGTTCGAGCCGTCCACCCGCCCGGTGAAGCTCTTCGGCCACCCGTCCGACGCGATCGTCAACGACCCCCGCGCCGGCGACCGCGAGCTCTGGGCCTGACCGCTCAGAGGCGCGCCGTGACGTGCTCGGCGATCGCCAGCGACGAGGTCGCGGCCGGGGACGGGGCGTTGCGGACCGTCACGACCGGGCCGACGCGGCCGACGCGGAAGTCGTCGACCAGCGAGCCGTCCGGGTCCACCGCCTGGGCCCGGACGCCCGCGGGCGCGGCGACGACGTCGTCCGCGGTCAGCTCCGGCACGAACCCGCGCGCCTGCGCGACGAACGCCCGCTTGACCGCCGACCCGTACAGCTCCTTCGCGCCCGTCCGCCAGTGCCGCCGCGCGAGATGCCGGAAGCCGGGGAAGCGCAGCGTCTCCCACAGGTCGGCCGGACGGACGTCGCGGCGCCGGTAGCCCTCCCGCGCCAGCGCCAGGACGGCGTTCGGCCCGACGTCGACGCCGCCGTCCACGCGGCGGGTGAAGTGGACGCCGAGGAACGGGTACCGCGGGTCGGGCACCGGGTAGATCAGCCCGCGCACCAGATCCGTCCGGGACGGGACGAGCCGGTAGTACTCGCCGCGGAACGGGACGATCGCGGGCTCGGGGGAGTCGCCCGCCAGCCGGGCCACCCGGTCCGACTGGAGGCCCGCGCACACGATCAGCAGGTCGAAGAGCAGTTCCTCGTCCGGTGAGCCGACCCGGACCCGGTCGCCCGCCCGGCCGAGCCGGACGACCTCGAAGCCCAGCCGCACCTCGCCGCCGGCGGCGGTGACGTCGGCGGCGAACGCGCGCGCCACCGCCGGGAAGTCGACGATGGCGGTGGTCGGCGAGTGCAGGGCCGCGACACCGGCGGCGTGCGGTTCGATCTCGCGCAGTTCCGCGCCGGTCAGCCGGCGCAGGCCCGGCACCCCGTTCGCGGTGGCGCGGCGCTCGATCTCCTCCAGCGGGCCGATCTCGCCCGCGTCCCGCGCCACGACGACCTTGCCGCACTCCTCGTACGGCAGGCCCTTCTCCGCGCAGTAGTCCTTCAGCAGGCCGATGCCGCGGCGGCACAGGGTCGCCTTGAGCGATCCCGGCGCGTAGTAGAGGCCCGCGTGGGCGACACCGCTGTTGTGGCCCGTCTGATGGGCCGCGACGCGGGCCTCCTTGTCCAGGACCGTCACGCGCGCGTCCGGACGCGTCGCGGTCAGCCGCCGCGCGACGGCCAGCCCCAGGATCCCGGCCCCGACGACACCGATCCGCATCTCCGCCACGAGGCGAATGCTACGGCGTGCGGGGCCGGGCCGGGATCAGCTGCCCAGGCGCTTGCGGCCCTGCGCGCGGACGCGCTTGCGCTGCGACGGGTCGAGCATCAGGTAGCCGGCGAGCGGCGCCCCGAGGACGCCCAGGATGATCAGCGCGCTCAGCCACCACGGGAACACGAACAGGGTCAGGAAGCCGACGACGACTCCACCGATCACTACCTTGGTCTTGGTCGACATCTGGTACCTCCGTTTACGGGCCGCCCACCTGTTACAACGGCCGTCCCGCGACCGCTGTTCCACGATATGTCGCGAGTCCGGTGCGAAGCCACCCGTCAGACGCGCGACGAGCCGCCGCACACACGCTGAGCCACCCGCCGGGCGTGCGAGGAGCCGGCCGTCAGACGCGCAGCGAGAGCTGCCCGCCGCCGAGCGTGCGCAGCACCTCGGCGTGCAGCCGGCCGTTGGTGCAGACCACGCTGCCGCCGTCCGGGCCCGGCACCCCCGACAGGTCGGTGAACATCCCGCCCGCCTCCTCCACGATCACCTGGAGGGCGGCGAGGTCCCACAGCGACACCTCCGGCTCGGTGGAGATGTCGATCGCGCCCTCCGCGACCATCATGTGCGACCAGAAGTCCCCGAACGCCCGCGTCCGCCACACCTGCCGCGTCAGGTCCAGGAAATGGGGGAGGCGGCCCTGCTCCTCCCAGCCGCTCAGGCTGGAGAACGACAGCGACGCGTCCGACAGCTCCGTCACCGCCGACACCGTCATCCGGGTCGCGCGGGTCAGGCTGCGGCCCGTCCAGGAGCCGCCGCCGCGCGCCGCCCACCAGCGCCGGTTCAGCGACGGCGCCGACACCACCCCGACCACGATCTCGTCGTTCTCCATCAGCGCGATCAGCGTCGCCCACACCGGGACGCCCCGCACGAAGTTCTTCGTGGCGTCGATCGGGTCGATGATCCAGCACCGGTTGCCGTACCCGGTCCGGCCGTACTCCTCGCCGAGCACCGCGTCCCGCGGCCGGGCCCGCTTCAGCGTGCCGCGGATCTGCTCCTCCACGCTGCGGTCGGCGTCGCTGACCGGCGTCAGGTCCGGCTTGGTCTCGATGTCCAGATCGAGGGCGCGGAAACGCCTGGTCGTGATGTCGTCGGCCCCGTCCGCCAGCACGTGCGCGAGACGCAGGTCATCGGAATAGCCCGCCACGGCGTGCCACGCTACCGCGATCACGGCCCGCACCGACACACTCACCCCGGGCCGTTACGGCTTTTCGGTCCGCCCGCGGGGCGCGGCGGCCGGTGCGGGGCGCGGGCACCTGGCAGCATGGGCGCATGGCCCACGACCTACCCGGGTGGGTCGCCGAGCTCACCGACCCGCGCCGCGCGCGGACGCTCGACGAGCTCGCCGACCGCCTCGTCCCCCTGGCCGAGCACGCCATCGACGTCTCCCGCCGGCTCCAGGCGCAGCTGAACGACCTGAACGACCCGTTCAGGCGGGAGGCCCTGTACGGGCGGGTGGAGCGGCTGAAGGCCCGGGCCGGCGAGGCGCTGGAGGAGATCACCGCGGAGATCGCCGCGTCCGGCGACGAGCGCCTCGAACGGCTCTGGGCGGACTGGGCGGAGCGCGCCGGCGCCGGCGGGCGCGGCGCCCGCGAGGAGGAGCTGCGCCGCCGGCTCGACCGCGACGTCGTCCCGGTGCTGTCCCGCAGCCGCCGGGACGTGGCCGAACGGGTCGCCGCCCGCACCTCCGCCGCGCTGGACGAGGCGACGCGGACCCTGCTCACCCGGGTCGAGGAGCTCGCCCGGGCCGTCACCGACCTGATCACCGAGGTGCTGCCGCTGGCCCGCGAGGGGCTGGCGCTCGCCGGCCGCATCTCCGGCCTGTCCGCGCAGGCCCGCAAGGCGGGGCGCGGCCCGATCCCCGGCGAGCTGAAGGAGGCGGGCGCCGGGACGGCCCGCGCGTTCGACGAGGCCGTCGCGCGGCTGGAGCTGGAGTGGGCCGCCCTCGGTGCCCGGTCCGCGAGCGTGCGGGCCGCGCTGCGCGCCGCCGAGGAGAGCGCGTTCAGCCACGTCACCGAGGAGATGACCCGGTGCGTGGAGGAGCTGGCGCCCGAGCACGTCCGGGCCCTGAACGAGGCGGAGGCGCGGGCCCGCGCCCTGTTCGGCGACGCCCCGGACGAGCACTCGGCCGACGCGTGACCGGGCAGGTGACCGGGGACGCCGGCTCTCAGCCGGAGGAGCGGAAGGTGGCCAGGAACGTCTCGTACACGGGGACGGTCGCGTCCCAGTGCGCCTGGTCGGCGGCGAGGATCACCTGGTAGAGGGCGTCGTCGAACGCGAAGACGCGCACCCGCGCCCGGCTGTCCTTGCCGTTCTTCTCGAACGTGAACTCGATCTCCGCCGCGTCCTTGCCCTGGTAGGGCACCTTCCGGTGGAAGTACACCTGCTTGTAGCCGGCGTAGCCGGAGTCCTTGTCGCCGAAGTCCTTCGTCGCCGCCGCGAGCGCGTCCCCGGGGTCGCTGGTGTCGAACGGGCCGGGCTTCGCCCGCGTCACGGCCACGCCCCGCGTCGCGCCCTGCTCGGGCGCCGTGAAGGTGACGTCGTCGCCCGAGCCGTCGGCCTTCCAGCCGTCGGGCACGGCCGCCACGAACGCCGACCCCTCGTACCGGTGGTAGCCCGCCGGGACGCCGGACCCCGCGCTCGGCGACGGATGGGCGCTGGGAGTGGTGCCGGTCCGGCCGCCGCCGTTCCCGCTCCCGTTGACGAAGACCGCGAACACCACGGCCGCCGCGACCAGCGCGACCGAGAAGATCGCCGCCGGGACGATCAGCTCCCACCGCCGCCGCGGCCGGGGCGGCGGCGCCGCGCCCGGGTGCGGCGACTGCCCGGGGACCGGCATCGGAGCGGGCCGCGGGGGCGCCGGGTGCGGTGACGGCGACGGCCCGGGCGTCGGAGCCGGGCCGGGCGGCTGCGTCCCTTCGCCGCCCTGACCGAGAGTGGTGTCGAGGCCCCGCGGCTCCAGGCTCGGCTCCGGGCCGTGCGCCCCCTGCGGGACCGCGGCCGCGCGCAGCAGGCGCTCGGCCTCCTCGTAGCCGAGCCGGTCGCGCGGGTCGCGGCGGAGCAGGCCGTGCAGCACCGGCTCCAGCGCCCCGGCGCGCCGCGTCGGGTCCGGATCGTCCCGGAGCAGCGCGCCCATCAGGGCGTAGATGTCCGGGCGCTCGTACGGGCGGCGGCCCTCGACCGCCGCGTAGAGCGTGGCGCCGAGCGACCACAGGTCGGACGCCGGAGTCGCGTCCTCCCGGCGGGCCTGCTCCGGCGACAGGTAGGCGGGGGACCCGACGATCGCGCCGGTCTGGGTGAGCGTCTCGTCCCCGGCGATGGTCGCGATGCCGAAGTCGGTGAGCACCGCCCGCTCCTCGGTGAGCAGGACGTTCCCCGGCTTCACGTCGCGGTGCACGACGCCCTTGGCGTGCGCGGCACGGAGCGCGTCCAGCAGGTCCAGCCCGATCCGCGCCACCCGGTCCGGGGCGAGCGGCCCGTCCCGCCGGACCACCGCGTCCAGGGCGGGCGCGCGCACCAGCCGCATGACGATCCAGGGGCGGCCGTCCTCCCGGACGACGTCGTGCACGGTCACGATGCCGGGGTGGTCGAGCAGCGCCGCCGACTGCGCCTCCCGCATCGTCCGCGCGTACATCCGCTCGGCCTGCGTCCCGTCCAGGCCGCGCGGCGGGGACACCTCCTTGATCGCCACCTCGCGGCGCAGCACCGTGTCGCGGGCGCGCCAGACCACGCCCATCCCGCCGCGGCCGAGCTCCTCCAGGAGCTCGTAGCGGCCCTCGTCGATCGTGCGCGGCATGCAGGCGACGATACCGACGTACCACCCGGAGTGAAGGACCGTTCTCGCCCGGTTCGCCCGATCCGCCGCGGCCGGCGGCTACTCCGGCTCGCCCTCCCGGCTGGCGAGCAGCCGGCGCAGCGAGTCCAGCCGCGCCCGGCTGGCGTGCCCGTCCGCGACCCATCCGTCCAGGCCGCAGGACTCCTGCAGGTGGTCGCAGAGCGGCGGGCAGCGCTCCGCCGCGCCCTCCGCCAGGTCATCGAACGCGTTGATCACGTTCTCCGGCTCGACGTGCGCCAGCCCGAAGCTGCGCACCCCCGGGGTGTCGATGATCCAGCCGTCGCCGCCGGGCAGCTCCAGCGCGATCGCCGACGACGAGGTGTGCCGCCCCCGCCCGGTCACCGCGTTGACATGGCTGACGGCCCGCTCCGCGTCCGGGACCAGCGCGTTGACCAGCGTCGACTTGCCGACGCCCGAATGCCCGACGAGCACGCTCATCCGGCCGGCCAGGTGCCCGCGCAGCTCGTCCAGGTCGCCGCCGCGCCGCGTCACCACGTACGGGACGCCGAGCGGCGCGTACTCGGCGACCAGGCCGTCCGGGTCGGCGAGGTCGGCCTTGGTGAGGCACAGCAGCGGGTCCATCCCGGCGTCGTAGCCGGCGACGAGCTGCCGGTCGATCATCCGGGGCCGCGGCTCCGGGTCGGCCAGCGCCGTCACGATCACCAGCTGGTCGGCGTTCGCGACGATGATCCGCTCGAACGGGTCGGTGTCGTCGGCGGTGCGGCGCAGCGACGACGCCCGCGGCTCCACCCGGACGATCCGGGCGAGCGTGTCCGGCGCGCCGGACACGTCCCCGACCAGCGCGACCCGGTCGCCGACCACCACGCCCTTGCGGCCGAGCTCGCGGGCGCGCATCGCGACGACGGCCCGCTCGCCGCGGGTCCCGCCGTCCACCAGGCAGCGGTACCGGCCGCGGTCCACGGCCGTGACGAACCCGGCGGAGGCGTCGTCGTGCGCCGGGCGGCGGCGGGTCCGCGGCCGCGACCCGCGGCGCCCGGGCCGCACCCGGACGTCGTCCTCGTCGTAGTCCTGTACTCGTCGTGCCAGTGGTCCGGTCTCCGTTCCTGAGCGGGCGCCGCTCTCAGGCGGACGCCAGCATCGACGCCCACAGCTCCGTGAAGCCTGGAAGTGTCTTGCCCACCGTGCCGGGATTCTCCACCTCGACGCCCGGGACGGCCAGCCCCAGCACGGCCGCCGCCATCACCATCCGGTGGTCGTCGTAGGTGCGGAAGACGCCGCCGTGCAGCGGGCGCGGGCGGATCTCCAGGCCGTCCGGCAGCTCCCGGACGTCCCCGCCGAGCCCGTTGATCTCGGTGACGAGCGCCGCCAGCCGGTCGGTCTCGTGGCCGCGCAGGTGCGCGATGCCGGTGAGCCGGGACGGGCCGTCCGCGAGCGCGGCGAGCGCCGCGATCACCGGGGTCAGCTCGCCGACGTCGTGCAGATCGGCGTCCAGCCCGCCGAACCCGCCGGACCCGCGGACGGTGAGCCCGTCCGGGCCGGGCGCCACGTCCGCGCCCATCCGGGCGAGCAGGTCGCGCAGGGCGTCGCCGGGCTGGGTGGTGTCGTCCGGCCAGTCCGGGACGGTGACGCGCCCGCCCGTGACGAGCGCGGCGCCGAGGAACTGGGCGGCGTTCGACAGATCGGGCTCGATCACCCACTCGCCGCCGCGGACGGGCCCGGGCGCGACCCGCCAGACGTCGGTCTCCGTCTCGACCGTGACGCCGCGGTCGCGGAGCATCCGGACGGTCATCGCCAGGTGCGGCGCGGACGGCACCGGCGGCCCCTCGTGCCGGACCTCGACGCCCTTGCCGAACCGCGGCGCCGCCAGCAGCAGCCCGGACACCAGCTGCGACGACCCGGACGCGTCGATCGTGACGGGCCCGCCGTCGACCGCGCCGGTCCCGTGCACGGTGAACGGCAGCGCGCCGCGGCCGCCGTCGTCGATGGACACGCCGAGCGCGCGCAGCGCGGTGATGATCGGGCCCATCGGGCGCCTGCGGGCATAGGGGTCGCCGTCGATGGCGACGTCGCCGGCGGCGAGCGCCGCGACGGGCGGGATGAACCGCATCACCGTCCCGGCGAGCCCGGCGTCCACCCGCGCCGGCCCGCGCAGCTCCTGCGGCACCGTCTGCCAGTCGGCATCCTTCTGGGGGGACGACCCCCCAGCAACGGCCTTCGAGTCTTCTCCGATGCTCGCGCCGAGCGCGCGCAGCGCACCCGCCATCAGCTCGGTGTCGCGGCTGTGCAGCGGCCGGGTGATGCGCACCGGATCCTCGGCGAGCGCCGCCAGGATCAGCGCCCGGTTCGTCATCGACTTGGAGCCGGGCAGCCGGACCGTGGCGTCGACCGGGCCGTCGGCCACCGGGGCGTTCCAGTGCGGAGTGGGCATGCCCCAAGGTTATCGGGCGGGCCCGGAACCGGCGCGAACCGTCAAGCGGGTCAGAGCGGGATGGTCAGCAGCGTCCCGCCGCCACCGCTGTCCACCACCACCTGGAAGCGGCTGATCTCGGTGCGCGAGAGCGCGGTCGCGCCCTGCATCGCGAGCGGCTTCGGGGACCCGGGGACGCCGTACCCGGGCTCGGGCACGCGCCAGCCGCCGACGACCGACCGCGCCCCCGACGTCGACACCGCCTCGAGATGGCACTTCAGCGGGCCCTTGACGTTCGTCAGCTCGAACGTGACCTGCGTGCCCCACTTCTTGTTCACCAGCCCGACGGTGCCGGACGCGCCGGTCCGGGCGTCCGTCGCCTGGTGCCGCTCGCCGACGATCGCCTGGGGCTGCGGCTGCGGCTGCGGCTTCGCTCCCTCGTCGCCGCCCAGCGTCGTCCCGACCCCCACCCCGATCGCCACCAGCGCCGCCGCGGCCGCCGCGCCCGCCCCGTACGCGACGCGCCGCATCCGCCGGTCCCGCGCCTGCCGGCGCCGGACCAGGTCGATCACCGGCGCCGGCGGCCGCGCCGGTTCGCCCGGCGGCTCGGCCTCCGCCGGGTCGATCCCGGAGAGCGCCTCCGCCAGCGAGCCCATCTCCCGAAGCTCGGCCTGGCAGAAGCCGCACCCCCGCAGATGCGCCTCGAAGGCCCGCCGATCGTCGGCTTCGAGGAGCCCGAGCGCGTACGCGCCGACATCGGTGTGCTCGACCTGGGAACTCATGAGTCCACCCCCCTCTCCTCCAAGGCGACGCGCAGGGCGCGCAGCGCGTAGTACACCCGGGACTTCACCGTCCCCACCGGGATCCCGAGGTGCTCGGCCGCCTGGTTGACCGTCCGGTCGCGCAGCACCGTCTCGGTCAGCGCCTGCCGGTGCGCGGGCGACAGCGAGGCCAGCGCCTCGGTCACCACGACCTTGCGCAGCAGGGCGTCCATCTCGTCCGCCATCGGGAGGTTCTCCAGGGGGGCGTCGCCGACCTCGGGCGGCCGGACGTCGCGGTGCCGACGGTCGTCGATCACGATACGCCGCGCCACGGTGGCCAGCCAGGGCATCAGCGAGGCCGACCGGACGTCCAGCCGGTCCGCGCTGCGCCACGCCCGGATCATCGTCTCCTGCGCCACGTCCTCCGCCCACTGCCGGTCGCCGCCGGTCAGCCGCAGCACGAACGACATCAGCGGCCGCTGGTACTCCCGGTACAGCTCCGCCACCAGCTCCTCGCCGGCCGGCGCGGGGGGCGGTCCGCCGCCCGGGCCGGGCCTGCGGAGCAGGCTCCGCAGGCCGCCGGTCCGGCGGGTCGATCCGGGTGCTGCCATGGCCGGGCGTCTCCGTGTCGGTCGAAGGACCCAGGTAGCGGGCGGTCACCAGGCAGTACGCGGCCGGCCCGGCGCGTGGTTCAACCGATTTGAGGCCGCGTTAAGGCTCCCTTCGGGAAACCGGCGCCGGGCCGCTTCCCCGTGCGGGCTCAGTGCTTGACGGCCTGCAGCACCTTGCCGGCCTGCACCGCGGTGCCGGTCCCGACCGTCCTGCCGGCCTTCGCGGCGCGGGCGGCCTGCGCGGTGGTCTGGGCCTTCACCGTCTTGCCGGCCTGGGACGCCATGCCCTGCGCCTTCCCGGCCCTGCCGGCGGCCTTGCCGCCCATGAGCCCGGCCTTGCCACCGATCAGCCCCAGCTTGCCGCCCTTCTTGGACGCCTTGCCGAGCTTCAGGCCGCCGAGGAGCGCGCCGCCCCGGCCGGAGGCCTTCCCGGACGCGCGGCCCAGCTTCGCGCCGAACTTCGCGCCGCCGCCCCGGCCGGTCTTGGCCGCCTTCGCGGCCTGCGTCGCCGCGCCCGCCTTGATGGACTTGCCGGCCTGCGCCATCATCCCGGACGCCTTGCCGGACGCCTTCCCGGCCTTCGCGGACGCCTTGCCCAGCTTCGCGCCGAGCAGGGCACCGCCGCCGCTGCCCGCCTTGGCCGCCTTCGCGGCCTTCCGGGCGGCCTTCCGGCCGCTCTCGGCGCGGGCCACGCGGACCTGCCGGGCCGCCTCGCGGCGCGCCTCCCGCAGCGTCGCCGCCGCCTCCCGGCGCATCGCCTTGGCCTCGGCGCCCGTCCTGATCTGGGACTCGCGCGCGGCGCGGCGCAGCTCGGCGAGGCGCGGGGGGCGCCGGGGCTCGGTCGCCGAGATCAGCAGCGCGCCGAACAGCGCGGCGTTCTTCAGCAGGTGGGAGCGCTCTTCGGCGCGGCGGTCGGGGTCGTCCTCGGTCCAGTAGCGGTGCTCGGTCGCCAGCGCCGGCACCATCTGCGCGGCGAGCAGCAGCGTCGTCAGCCGCCGGAACTTGCCGAGCACCAGCAGCGCGCCCGTGCCGACGCTGATCGCGCCCTCGATGCGGACGAGGGTCTCGGGGTCCTTCGGCATCCAGTCGATCCGGTCGGCGATCGGTTTCACCGACGGCCCGACCTGCTCGGCGCGCGGGCGCGGATCGCGGACCGCCTCCAGACCGGTCATGATGAACGGGGCCGCCACCAGGGGGCGGGCCAGGGTCTCGATGGGTCGCATGACCCGCTACATGCCCGCCACGATGCGCCTCAAGCGCGGCAGGATGGGGACCATGTGCGGTCGATATGCCACCACCCGCGCGCGTCAGGAGCTGCTGGACGAGTTCCAGGTGCAGGTCGACGCGGCCGGCGGGGAGATCCAGCCCGACTACAACGTCGCCCCGACGAAGCAGGTCCCGGCGGTGCTCAGCCGGCGCCCGAAGGACGCCCCGGAGGACGAGGACGCGGTGCGGCAGCTCCGGACGCTGCGCTGGGGGCTCGTCCCGTCGTGGGCCAAGGACCTGTCGATCGGCTCCCGCATGATCAACGCGCGGGCCGAGACCGTCCACGAGAAGCCGTCGTACCGCCGCGCGTTCGCCCGGCGGCGCTGCCTGCTGCCCGCGGACGGCTATTTCGAGTGGTACACGCTGCAGGATTCCGACGACCCGGCGGAGGGCGAGAAGAAGGCCAAGCGGAAGCCGCAGAAGCAGCCGTTCTTCATCCGCCCGAAGGACGGCGCCGTGATGGCGATGGCGGGGCTCTACGAGCTGTGGAAGCCGCGCGACGACGAGGACGCCGACTGGCTGTGGACGTGCACGGTGATCACCACGAACGCGCCCGACGACCTCGGCCGGATCCACGACCGGATGCCGATGGTCGTGCGGCCGGACCAGTGGGACGCGTGGCTCGACCCCGAGCTGACCGACCCGGACCGGGTGCGGGGCCTGCTGGTCCCCGCGATGGCGGGCACGATGGACGCCTATCCGGTGTCGAAACTGGTCAACAGCGTGAAAAACAACGGCCCGGAACTCATAGAACCGTCCAGTGATGGGGATAGTTCCGGCAACCATTCCGGCGCGCTGTTCTGACCGCCGTACCCCGGCCCCTCCCGGTTCCGGCGGTCCGGGCCGACGCTCCCGTCCGCCGGAGGGCTTTGCCCGGAGACCCCCACCGGGAGGAGTTCGGACCTCGTGGACGCAGCCGCCGCCCGTTCCCGACTGGAGGCGATGGTCGAGGATCTGGATCGGTCCATCGCCATTCTGCGGGGGGAGAGCCCGGAGCGCGACCATTCCCCGGCGGACGCCGGCTCCGGCCTTTCCGACCGCGGCCGCGTCGAGGCCGCGCTCGACGCGCTGCGCCGGCACCGCTCCGCCGTCCAGGCCGCCCTGGACCGCGTCGCCGCCGGCACCTACGGGCGGTGCGTCGGCTGCGGCGCCCCGGTTCCGGAAGGGCGCCTGGAGGCCCGCCCGGACGCCGCCAGGTGCGTGCCGTGCCAGGCCCGGCACGACCGGCGCGGGCGCTAGGGAACGGGCGCCAGGCGCCGTCCTAGAGGCGCTTGGCGCTGGCCAGGAGGTGGAAGCCCAGCGACTCGTCCCCGGGCGGGGCGTTCAGCTCGGTCCGGACGAGGCGCGGCAGCGCGTCCGGCGATGTGGACAGCACGTGCTCCACCGTCGACGGGGACAGCGCCGTGCGCGGCCGGATCCACGCGACCTCGAGCCCGACCTCGGCGAGCAGCTCGCGGAGCTGGTCGGCGCCGAAGCAGCGGGTGATCGTCCCGTCCGGCCACGGCACCAGGACGACCTCCGCGCTCGGCACGTCCGACAGGTGCGCCCAGTGGCTCTGCTCGGCCAGCAGCGCCATCCCGAGCGTGAGCGAGTCCACGCACAGCAGCACGCGGCCGCCGGGCCGCAGCACCCGGGCGATCTCCGCGATCGTCTCCTCGGTGGCCAGGTGCCGCGACAGCACCCGATTCTCGGCGAGGACGGCGTCCATGGACGCGCCGCCGAGGAAGGCCAGCGAGCCGGAGTCCCCGAGGACCTTGGTCGTCGCGGGGCCCGGCCCGGACGCCCCGTCGAGGGACGTCCCCGCCGCGAGCGCCCCGGCCGTGCGGCGCTCCAGCAGCGGGTCGCGGACCTCGATCACGGTGTGCCCCGCCTCCGCGGCGCGCTCGGCGCAGCGCCCGTGATCGCCGGAGATGTCCAGGACGCGCGACGGACTGCGCGGCAGCCAGCGCGCGAGCTGCGCGTCGGCCACCGCCCAGTAGAACCTCCAGTAGCGCGCCAGGGCGTCGCCCTCCGTGGGGGAGTCGCGCAGGCTGGCGATGGTGGGCTCGGGAGGTCGCGCCGGCACCGGTAGCAACGGTTTGCTCCTGTTCTCGCCGTGTATGTCAGTTCTTTCCCCGTCCGGGCCCGGTCATCACCCTCCGTGCAGGCCGGGCGGGGTCGGCCCGGTCCGCTCGGGGACGTCCGGAATCTTTTCCGCGCGCGGCTCCCGGTCGGGGAATCGGCGGGCGCGTCCCGGCGTTGCACCGTCTCATAACCGTCCGCATGCGTGGTGCGGCACGACCGGACGGACCGCACCGCCCGCGCTCGCGGGCGGGGCGATGGACGAGCACACAGCGGAGGTGCAGGCCGATGACCACAGCCGTTGCCGATTACCCGCGCGGCGCGGGGGTAGTGTCCCCGCCCGGCGGCGCGCGCGCCCCCAAGGGCGTGATGAGGCAGCGCGGCCCGATATCGTCTGTGGGATACGACGCCACCAGGCCGGCCAAGGCCACGGGCGCCACAGTCAAGGGGGTGGGTCAGGTACCGGGCACCACGGAGACCGTTGAGCAGCGCCAGGAGCGGTTCCAGCGCGACGTGCTCCCGTTCTTGGACCAGCTGTACTCGGCCGCGCTGCGCATGACGCGCAACCCGGCGGACGCCGAGGATCTCGTACAGGAGACCTTCGCCAAGGCGTTCGCGTCCTTCCACCAGTTCAAGGAAGGCACCAACCTCAAGGCGTGGCTGTACCGCATCCTGACCAACACGTTCATCAACTCCTACCGCAAGCGGCAGCGCCAGCCGCAGCAGTCCGCGACCGAGGAGATCGAGGACTGGCAGCTCGCGCGCGCCGAGTCGCACACCTCCAGCGGCCTGAAGTCCGCGGAGGCGGAGGCGCTCGAGCACCTGCCCGACTCCGACGTGAAGCGGGCGCTGCAGGAGCTGCCCGAGGAGTTCCGCATCGCCGTCTACCTCGCCGACGTCGAGGGCTTCGCCTACAAGGAGATCGCCGACATCATGGGCACGCCCATCGGCACGGTGATGTCGCGGCTGCACCGGGGTCGCCGGCAGCTGCGCGGGATGCTGGAGGACTACGCTCAGGACCGCGGCCTGACGCGCGCCACCGGGGGGCCGGCATGAGCCGGGGAAGCGCCGGACGCGTAGAGCGGAGCGACATGCCGGACACCGCGGCCGGGCGCGGCGCGGTGAGCGAGAGGGGTGCGTGAGCCATGAGCTGTGGCGACCACCACGAGACGTCCTGCGAAGAGGTCCTCGCGCGCGTCTACACCTACCTTGACGGCGAACTCGACCAGGGCGGCTGCGGCGAGGTCCGCGAGCACCTCGACGAGTGCGGGCCCTGCCTGCGCGAGTACGGCCTGGAAGAGGCCGTCAAGAAGATCGTGAACAAGTCCTGCGGGTGCGAGCAGGCGCCGGCCGAGCTGCGCTCGAAGGTGCTCGGCCGGATCGAGGAGATCTGCGGCGAGATCAAGGCGTCCGGCGGCGTCGCGTCCGGCGGCACCGGCGCGTCCGAGTCTGCCTGAGGCCCCTCCCGCCCCGTACGGTCCGGCGCTGATCGCCCGGGCGGCGGCGGTGTCCGGGGACGGCCGGGGCGCGGGCCCGATCGAGGGCGCCGCGGCTGGGTATCGTGCTGGGGTGCTCGCTCTCGTCACCGGCGCGGCCGGCTTCATCGGGTCCCATCTCGTCGACCGGCTCCTCGCCGACGGCCACGAGGTCGTCGGCGTCGACGACCTGTCGTCGGGGGCCAACCTCAACCCGTCGATCGAGCTGTGGCGGATGGACGTCGCCGACCCGGCGCTCGCCGAGCGGATGGCCGCGCGCCGCCCCGAGGTGGTCTGCCACCTGGCGGCGCAGGTGAGCGTGCGCGCGAGCGTCGCCGACCCGCTGCACGACGCGCGGGTCAACGGGCTCGGCACGGCGAACGTGCTGGAGGCGGCGCGGGCGGCGGGCAGCCGCAAGGTCGTGTTCACCTCCAGCTGCGCGGTGTACGGGGTGCCGGACGCGCTGCCCGTCCCTCCGGACGCGCCGCTGCGTCCCGCGTCGCCGTACGCGGCCTCGAAGGTGACGGGCGAGGTGTACGCCGGGATGTACCGGGCGCTGCACGGCCTCGACTTCACGACGCTGACGCTGGCGAACGTGTACGGGCCGCGGCAGACGCCGGAGGGCGAGGCCGGCGTGATCTCGATCTTCACGGACGCGCTGCTGGCGGGCCGCCCGACCCGGGTGTTCGGCGACGGCAAGCAGACCCGCGACTACGTGTACGTCCTGGACGTGGTGGACGCGTTCGCGCGCGCGGCGGGCGAGGCGGGCGGCGGCGGCCGGTTCAACGTGGGGACGGGCCTGCAGACGACCGACCGGGACCTGCACGCGCTCGTGGCCGCCGCGGTGGGCGCGCCGGACGAGCCGGAGTTCGCGCCGCCGCGCCTCGGCGACCTGCCCGCGATGGCGGTGGACCCGGGGCCGACGCGGGAGGCGCTCGGCTGGGAGCCGCGCGTGAGCCTCGTGGACGGTCTTGCCGAGACGGCCGCCTGGGCCCGCGAGCGGACGGCCTGACCCGGGCGGCCCGGGGCCGACGCGGGCGCGCCGGCGGGCGGCCTGACCGGGCGGTCGGTGTCGGAGAGCTGAGGAATGCGGCTTGGTGCCATTGATGGGTTGATTCTGACCGGTTTAAGAATGCCATTTGCAGATGCACGTGCATTGAGATTGTGCAGCGGCATTGTGCGGGTACGCTCGGTGCATTAATCCGCAGCCATTGATCACTTAAAGTGACACTTGCTTCACGCTTTGCTCACGATTCCCGGCATGCCTGTGTGACCTGGGCAGTTCGCGTTAGGCTTGGGGCCGAAATCAGCGACGGGAACGCGTGCAGGCCCCGGGAATTCGGGGTATGTGCGGACCTGGGAGACCGGGGCCGTGCGGTTCCGGCGGGCCGGCCCGTGCCGGCCGACCCGGTTGACGGGGGGAGGCGGAAGCCATGCTCAAGTGCGACAGTCCGGCCCGACGAGGCCGGTGCGAGGGCGCCACGGGATCGTCGCTGATGATGCCCGAGGGCGTTTCCTGGGTCTAGGTGCCGGCAGGCACGGTCGATCCCGGCGGCGGCCCGCTCGTTCGTCACTCCCTAAGGGGCGGCAATGCGTGGACTACCTCTCGCTGCCTGGGCGTACGTGTGCGGGGTGGTCGCGCTCGCGGCCGCGGTCATCGCCACGTCGTCCTTCACGGGGGTGGACTGGACGAAGCTGGCCGTGCTGGCCCTGCTGTTCCTGATCTGCGACTCCGCGCCCGCCCGGCTCAACGTCGAGCGGGCCCGGGTCTCGCTGAGCTTCGCCGCCAGCCTGGCGGGGGTCGTGCTGCTCGGCGCGGCCGGCGCCGCGCTGCTCGGCCTGTCCGCCCTGGTCACCGGACAGCGGTTCTTCGCCCCCGAGAAGCGCGCCTTCAACGGCGCCCAGTTCGCGCTCAGCGGCTTCTGCGCCGGCACGGTCTTCGACCTGCTCGGCGGTGACCGCTTCCACCCCGAGCAGTCCCGCTGGGTGGAGAACGTCATCGGGCCCTTCCTCGGCGCCCTCGTCACCTTCGTCCTGGTCAACCTGCTGCTGATGGCGGGGGTCCTGCTGCTGTCCCGGCAGGCCGCGCCGCGCGAGCTGCTGCACGAGAGCGGCCAGCTCGCCGTCGGCTGCCTCGGCTACGGCATGGTCGGCCTGCTGATCGCCGGGCTGTGGCCGCGGATCGGCGCCTTCGCCGCCGTCCTGGTGCTGCTGCCGCTGTTCATCGCCCGGTGGGCGATGGACCAGGCCTACGTGCAGCAGCAGGCGCACGCCGCCACCCTCGCCGCGCTCTGCCAGGCCGTCGAGACCAAGGACTTCTACACCCGCGGCCACTCCGAGCGCGTCTCCCGCGGCTCGGTGATGATCGCGCAGGAGATCGGCATGCGCGCCGACCGGGTCGAGGCGATCCGGTACGCGGGCATGCTGCACGACGTCGGCAAGCTCGGCGTCCCGACGAAGGTGCTGCAGAAGTCCGGGTCGCTCACCGAGGAGGAGTTCGCCGCGATCCAGCTGCACCCGATGCGCGGGCTGGAGATCGTCCGGGAGATCGGGTTCCTGGACGAGGCGCTCGCCGGGATCATGCACCACCACGAGAAGGTGAACGGCCGCGGCTACCCGATGGGCCTGGCCGGCGACGAGATCCCCGAGTTCGCGCGGGTCATCTCCGTCGCGGACGCGTTCGACTCGATGACGTCCACCCGCTCCTACCGGGCGGCCCGCACCGTCGCGGAGGCCGTGGCGGAGCTGCGCCGCGGCATGGGCGACCATTTCGACCCGGTGATGGTGGAGGCGTTCCTGCGCGCGCTGGACCGGGACGGCTGGGAGCCGCCGCGGCCCGTCGTGCTGCCGGACGACGACGTCGTCGAGACCACCCAGCAGGACCATGACGACCCGAGCGCGCCGCTGCGGGTCGCCGGAGACGAAGCACGGCGGTGACCGGACCCCCCATGAGCAGCACCCAGATCCGGGCCCGCCGCGAGCGGGCCGCATGGCAGACCATCGACTCCGGCCAGCTGCTGCTGATCGCGACCGCCGGGCTGTTCGTCGTCGTCGCGATCGCCGAGGTCGCCGCGGCCGGGCTCCGGCAGCCCAACGTCGCGATCATCTTCGGCGTGCTGATCGCGCTCGGCGAGCTGTTCCGGATGGTGATGCCCGGCAACCGGGAGGTCGCGCCGATCGCCAGCGCCGGCGCGATGGGCTACGCGCTGCTGGTCGGCATCGGCCCCGAGGGCGCCCCGCCGGACGCGCCGCTCGGCGTCGTCCCCGCCGAGCACTCGCCGCTGCAGGTCGTCGCGGTGACGTCGGTCGGGATGCTGGTCGGCTCGCTGCCGCACATCCTGGTCGGCCGCTCGCCGCGCCCCGACGCGATGGCCCGCCGGCTGTTCACCGTCGCGGTCGTCGCGCTGTGCTTCCGGCCGATGCTGACGCTCGGGCTGCCCTGGCAGCTGCTGCTCGCGGTGATGGGCCTCGTCGTCGTGCTGTCCTGCTTCACCGACGTGCTGATCGCCGCGATGATCCGGGCGGAGGCGGTGCGGGCCCGGTTCGGCATCGCGCTGCGCGACGAGATCGACGCGAAGATGGCGCTGTGCGCGGCGACCAGCGCCACCGCGATGCTGATCGCGGTCGCGACCACCGCGATGGGCGAGGCCGCGCTGCTGATCTTCACGGTGCCGATCCTCGTCACCCAGTTCGCGTTCCGCCGGTACGCGGGGATCCGCGCGACGTACCTGCAGACCGTCCGGGCCCTGTCGCGGGTCACCGAGGTCGGCGGGTACGTGGAGACGGGGCACTCGCGGCGGGTGTCGCGGCTGTCGGTGGCGATGGGCCGCGAGCTCGGCATGTCCGAGGAGGAGCTGCTGGAGCTGGAGTACGCGGCGCTGATGCACGACATCGGGCAGCTGTCGCTCGGCGACCCGATCCCCGGCGGCGCGACCGTGCTCGCGTCGCCCGCCGAGCAGCGCCGCATCGCCGAGCTCGGCGCCGAGGTCATCAAGCAGACCGGCGTGCTGGACCGGGTCGCGCACATCGTCCAGCTGTCGTCGCACCCGTACCGGACGGGCCCGGAGGCGCTCGGGGGCCCCGGCGAGGCGGAGCGGCCCGCCCCCGTGCCGCCGCTGGCCGGGCGCATCATCAAGGTCGCGAACGCCTACGACGACCTGGTGGGCGACTCCGCCGACCGGGACCGCGGCGCCGCCGTGCTGGAGCGGCTCCGGCTGGACTCGGCCGCCGAGTACGACCCGACCGTCGTGGAGGCGCTCAGCCGCGTCGTCGACCGCCGTCCCCGCCCCTGACCGCGCGCGGCCGAGGCGGAGGCACCGGCCGTTCATCGGCGGTACGGGCGGACGCGGGCCGGAACGGGGACTAGTGTCGGCCGGGTCAGGGCCGCCGGGGCAGCCGGGGCCGCGGACCGCCGATGAGGAGTCGCAGGTGTTCGAGTCCGTGCTGGTGGCGAACCGGGGTGAGATCGCCGGCCGGGTCGTGCACACCGCGCAGGCCATGGGCCTGAAGGCGATCGCGGTGTACTCCGAGGCCGACGCCGACCTGCCCTACGTCGCCGAGGCGGACGAGGCGGTGCTGATCGGCCCGGCCGACCCGGCGCGCAGCTACCTCAACGCGGCGGCGGTGCTGGAGGCCGCGCACCGCACCAACGCGCAGGCCGTCCATCCCGGCTACGGGTTCCTCGCCGAGAGCGCCGCGTTCGCGCGGGCCGTCGCCGAGCGGGACCTGGCCTGGGTGGGGCCGCCGCCGCTGGTCGTCGCCCGGATGGGCGACAAGATCAACGCCCGGAACCTGATGAAGGAGGCGGGCGTCCCGGTCTCGCCCGGCGCGTGGGAGCCGGTCCCGGACGCGGCGACCGCGCTGGAGGAGGCCGAGCGGATCGGCTACCCGGTGCTGGTGAAGCCCGCCGCCGGCGGGGGCGGCGCCGGGCTGGGCGCCGCGTACGACGAGGCGTCGCTGCGCGCCGCGTTCGAGGCGGCGCACACCGCCGCGGTGCGGCTGTTCGGGCACGGCGACGTCCTGCTGGAGCGGTACGTCGAGGGCGCCCGGCACGTCGAGGTGCAGATCCTCGGCCTCGCGGACGGCACCGTCGTCGCGCTGGGGGAGCGGGAGTGCTCCGTCCAGCGCCGGTTCCAGAAGGTCGTCGAGGAGACCCCGTCGCCCGGGGTCGGCACGGCGCTGCGGGAGCGGATGCTCGCCGCGGCGGTCCGCGCGGGGGAGGCCGTCGGGTACCGGGGCGCCGGGACCGTCGAGTTCCTGGTCGACCCGGTCGTGCAGGACTTCGCCTTCCTGGAGATGACGACCCGGCTCCAGGTCGAGCATCCCGTCACCGAGCTGGTCACCGGCATCGACCTGGTCGAGCAGCAGTTCCGGATCGCGGCCGGGGAGCAGGCGGGGCCGGCCGCCGCCGCGCCGGGCGGCCACGCGATCGAGTTCCGCGTCCACGCCGAGGACCCGCGCGACTTCCGGCCCGCCACCGGCGAGATCAAGGTGTGGGAGGAGCCGGTGGGCGACGGCATCCGCATCGACGCGGGCTACTACGAGGGCAACACCGTCACGCCGTACTACGACTCGCTGCTCGCCAAGCTGTGCGTGCACGGGGACGACCGCGCGCACGCGCTGGCCCGGGCCCGCGCCGCGCTGGGCGCGTTCCGCATCGAGGGCGTGGCGACGAACCTGCCGCTCCTGGCGGAGCTGCTCGACTACCGCGAGTTCATCGACGGCACCTACGACACCGGCGTGGTGGCGCGCATGCGCGCCCGCTGACCTGGCGCGTCCCGTCAGCGGACGGGACGCGCGGCGGCGTCCGCCCGCCGCAGGAGGGCGTGGAACCGGGCGGGCGTGTCCGCGCCGCCCGCCGCGAGGACGATCCCGGCCGCGTCGGTGACGACGGCGTACGGCGGCCACGGGATGCCGTTCGCGTCGTAGACGCCGGGGTCGATGACCAGCGGGAGGCCGGCGACGCCGTGCTCGTCCAGGTGCCGCCGGACGTCGGGCTCGTCCGCCGCGCTCACCAGCACCACCCGCCGCCGGGCCGCGGCCTCGGCGAAGACCGGCAGCATCGTCCGGCAGAGGCCGCACGCCGGCGAGATCAGCGCGAAGACCGCCGGGGCGCCGATCCCGGCGTCCAGCGCGAAGGGCGTTCCGGGACGCGGGCCGGCGGACGGCGAAGCCTCCGGCTCGGGCACCCCGGGCCGCGGCCGGGGCACCGCCGCGACCGCGCCGAGGAAGACCGCCGCGAGCACCGGCTGCACCGGCGAGAACGGCGCGGGCCCGGCGACCGCCGCCATGGCGGCCAGCAGCAGGAGCAGCGCCGTCCGCGCCACCGACGCGGCGCCGACCGGCGTCGGCCGCCGCGCCGACCCGAAGCAGCCGCAGTCGATCCGCATGCCGCGCCGCAGCACCGAGGCCATCGCGGCGAGGAACGCCGCGAACAGCGCCGCCGCCACCAGCGCGCCCCAGCGCCGCGTGGCGGGGACGGCCAGCAGCACGGCCGCCGCCGCCTCGGCGGACAGCACCGCGACCGCCGCGGCGCGGGTCAGCCGGGCGGGCAGGACGCGGTAGGCGCCGATCGCCGCCGCGAACCCGGGCACGTCGCGGACCTTCCCGTCGGCCGCGACGAGCAGCACCGCGATCACCGCCGGCCACGCCGACGCCAGGACGGTCACGCGACCTCCTGCGGGTCCGGCTGGAACGCCGACGCCTGGAGCCGGTACAGGTCGGCGTACAGGCCGTCCGCGGCGAGCAGGTCGGCGTGCGCGCCGCTCTCGGCGACGCGGCCGCGGTCCAGCACGTAGATGCGGTCGGCGAACCGGACGCTCGCCAGCCGGTGGGTGATCAGCACCACGGTCCGGCCGTCCGCGTGCCGCCGGATGCGTTCGAACAGGGCGTGCTCGGCGCGGGCGTCGAGCGCGGAGGTCGGCTCGTCGAAGATGACCAGCGCGGCGTCCCGGTAGAAGCCGCGCGCGGCGGCGATGCGCTGCCACTGCCCGCCCGACAGGTCGTGGCCGCCCCGGAAGCGCCGGTCCAGCAGCGCGTCGTACCCGTCCGGCAGCTCGCCGACGACCCGGTCCGCGCCCGCCGCCGCGGCGGCGGTGGCGAGCCGGTCCTCGTCGAGCGGGCGGCCCATCACGATGTTCTCCCGGACGGTGAGCGGCCAGCGCGTGTGGTCCTGGGCGATCACGGCGATCCGGCGGCGGAGCGCGTCGCCGTCCAGGGCGGCGAGGTCGGCGTCGTCCCAGCGGACGGTCCCGGAGTCCGGCCGGTACAGCCCGGCGAGCAGCTTGGCCAGCGTCGTCTTGCCCGAGCCGTTCTCGCCGACCAGCGCGATCACCTCGCCGCGCCGCACGGTGACGCTGACGTCGGTGAGCGCCGGCGTGCTCGCGCCCGGGTACCGGAACGACACCCGGTCGGCGGTGACGCGCTCGAAGTCCCCGGCGGGCGGCGCGGCGCCGCCCGCCGGCGGCAGCCGCTCGGCGGCGAGCGCGCGGAAGTTCAGGTAGTCGCCGAAGTACAGGCCCGCCTCGTACAGCTTGTTCAGGCTCAGCACGCACGCCGCGAGCGACGACTGCCCGGCCCGGATCGCCAGCACGGCCGCGCCCGCGACCGACAGCGGGACGACGCCGCCGGCGAGCAGGCCGCCGAGCGCGCCGTAGACGGCGACGGTGGCGGCGCCGGTGAGCAGGTCGCCGGCCGCCTTCGCGCCGGTCTGGCGGCGCGCGACGTCCAGCTGGACGCGCTGCTCGAGGTCGGCGACCCGGTCGTACTCGCCGAGCAGGAAGCCGCGCAGGGTGAACGCGCGGACCTCGGCGGCGGGCTGCCGCTCGGCCATCAGGTCCGACAGCATGAACTTGCGCCGCCGCGCCGCCGACAGCCGGTAGAACGCCGCGTACCGCAGCCGCGCCGTGCGCAGCGCCGCCCAGCCCGCGGGCAGGGCCGTGACGAGCAGCAGCGGCATCAGCGCCGGGTGCAGCAGGCCGAGCGCGACGGCGGGCGCGGCCAGCCCCACCGCGCCGGTCAGCACGCTCACCGTCGTCTCGACGACGGTGGCGGTGTCGGGCACGCCGTTGTCGCGGGCCCGGCGCATCGCGTTGTGGAACTCGTGGTCGTCGAACGCGGTCAGCTCCACCCGCGTGGTCAGCTCGAACAGCCGCGTCTCCGCCTGCCGCTCGACCTGCGGTTTCAGCCGGGCCTGCGCCCAGCCGGCGGCGGCGAGCAGCGCGCCGCGCAGCCCCGCCGCCGCGCCGACCAGCGCCAG
>NZ_WBMR01000479.1 GCF_008923365.1 Actinomadura montaniterrae | reverse complement strand
GCCCCGGACCGCACCCGCCACGCCGCCGCCGTCGCCGGCCGCGCCGCAGGCTCCCGGCGCCACCGCGCCGGACGGCCTCCCGCACCACGGCCCGGGCGCCGGCATGCCCGCACAGGACCCGGGAACGCCCGGCATGCCCGGGTTCCCGGGGATGCCCGGCCCGCCCGGCGCCCCTGGAATGCCGCTGCCGCCCGGGATGCCGCTGCCTCCCGGTATCGGGGGGCCGCCGCCGCGCGGCGGGCGGTTCAAGAAGCGGCTGGTGACCGGCGCGGGCGTCGCCGTGGTCGTGGCGGCCGCCGCGACCGTCGCCGTGGTGTTCATCTCCGACGACGACGGGGCCGGCAAGGCGCGCCCGAAGCCGTCGGCCACGGCGCCCTCGGCCTGGGCGCTGGAGGCGGGACGGCAGCTCACCTCCGGGCCCGGCTTCCGCTACCAGGGCACGCTCACCGCCGCGAACGGCCGCCCCGTCCAGGCCGACCTGCAGGTCACGACGGCGGGATCGGCGATCGGCACGCTCGCGGCGGGTCCGCTGAGCGCCGAGGTCGTCGCGGTCGGCGGCGACACCTACGTCAAGGCCGGCCCGCAGTTCTGGCGCGAGTACGCGGGCGAGAGCGCCCACCCCGACAACTACGCGGGCCGCTGGTCGAAGGCGCCCGCGTCCGTCCCCGGCTTCGACGTCCCGGACGTGCTCGGCGCGCAGGCGATCGCGAAGCTGCTCACCAAGGCGCCGGCGAAGCCGCCCACCGAGACCGTGAACGGCGTCCGCGCCTACAAGATCAAGACGTCGGGCGCGAACTACCTGGTGTCCGCCGCGGCGCCGTACCGGCTGCTCGCCGTGCAGGCGGCCGGGGCCGACGCCGCCCGGTTCAGCGTCGCCGACCTGCCGAACCCCGCCGCGCTGTTCGCGCGGCTGCGGCCGCGGGTGAAGGCGCTCGCGGGCGCCGCCGACCCGAACCTGCACTTCGACCCGGGCAAGCTCACCTTCGTCAACTGCGACCAGAACACGGCGGGATGCACGGTGCGCGTCCCGGCGACCCTGTCGTCGCCGGACACGGTGCCGGACGGCGCGCGCGCCGCGCTGCGCGCGTCGATCACCACCCGCGGCACGGCGCTCGGCTC
Organism: Actinomadura montaniterrae; assembly: GCF_008923365.1. Lineage (GTDB taxonomy): Bacteria > Actinomycetota > Actinomycetes > Streptosporangiales > Streptosporangiaceae > Spirillospora > Spirillospora montaniterrae. The sequence goes on along the minus strand of NZ_WBMR01000479.1, from coordinate 293 downwards.
CTGCACCTCGTCCGCGCCGGTGCCGTCCGACCGGTCGCTCGTGCTGACCTGCACCGTCGCCGGGCGGGCCTGGCGGACGTGGGTGAAGTCGGCGCTCGACCACCCCGGCTCCTACCCGTACTCGGCGCAGGCCCGGGTGATCGGCGAGGCGCTCACCGCCGCGGACGTCAGGTCGCTGCTCGCCAAGCTCGACAAGGAGCGGAGCGCCGTGGTGAAGAGCACACTGTCCGGCGCCCCCGGCGGCGCGACCGGCACCCCGGCGCCCGGCGCGAGCGGCGCGCCGGCGAGGACCG
>NZ_WBMR01000478.1 GCF_008923365.1 Actinomadura montaniterrae | reverse complement strand
AGGACAGCCACGGCGGCGAGCGTGACGGCCGGGCGCACGCCCGCGCCGAGCGTGGCGGCGCCCACCAGCGACGCGAGGACGCCGCCGATGGAGTACGTCGCGTGGAACGCCGACATGACGGGCCGCCCGTACCCCCGCTCCACCTGGACGGCGTGGGCGTTCATGCCGACGTTCAGGCCGCCGCCGTTGCAGGCGCCGAGCACCGCCAGCGCGGCCCCGAGCGTCCAGGCGTTCGGGGCCAGGCCGGGCCCGACGACGGCGGCGCTGCTCAGCGCCGCGCTGACCGGGACGACCCGGCGGGCGCCGAAGCGGTCGGTGAGCGGCCCGATGACCTGCATGCCCGCGAAGGAGCCCGCGCCGAGCAGCAGCAGGAGCCGGCCCAGCTCGGCGTGGTCGATCCCGGTCCGGTGCTCGATGCTGGGGATGTGCACGACCCACATCCCGAGCAGGAATCCGGACAGGCCGAAGTAGGCGAAGGTGGCCATCCGGCCCGCCCGTAGCGTTCGCTCCATAACGCGAACATAACGAACATCTCGCCGCGTCGAAACCTTGTATTCCGAACATCGATGGTGTTCGATCGCGGGTATGGCGGACACGGAGCGGCTGCGGCGGATCACCGAGGCGGTGCGCGACGCCGGCAGCATCGGCGTCGCGGAGCTCGCCGGCCTCACCGGCGCGTCCGAGATGACCATCCGGCGCGACCTCGACCACCTCGCCGCCCAGGGCGTCCTCGAACGCTACCGGGGCGGCGCGCGGACCCTGCTGCTGCGCGGCGAGGAGCCGCCGTTCGCGGTCCGCGTCCACGAGGAGGCCGAGGCCAAGCGCCGCATCGCCGCCGAGACCGCCGCGCTCATCGCCGACGGCGAGTCCGTCGTGCTGGACAGCGGCACCACCTGCCTGGAGGTGGCCCGCGCGCTGGAGCACCGGCGGCTGACCGTCATGCCGCTGTCCCTGCACGCGATCAACGCGCTCGCGGGCGCGCCGCGGCTGACGCTGCTGGTGCCCGGCGGCCGCCCGCGCCCCGGCGAGCTCGCGCTCACCGGCCCGCTCGCCGAGGCGTCGCTGGCCGCGCTGCGCTTCGACACCGCGGTCATCGGCTGCTGCGGGCTGACCGCGGCGGACGGCCTGACCGCGCACGACCTGGAGGACGCCGCCGTCAAGCGCGCCGCGATCGCCTCCGCCCGCCGCGTCATCGCCGTCACCGAGGCCGCCAAGCTCTCCCGCACCGCGCTCGCGTTCGTCGGCCCCGCGTCCGACCTGGACGCCGTCGTCACCGACGGCTCCGCGCCCGGCGACCGGGTCGCGGAGCTGGCCGCCGCGGGCGTGGCCGTCCGCACCGTCTGACCGCCGCGCGCGGCCCGGCGTCCCCGCCCGGCCGGCCGGGCGGGGACGCGCGGGGATGGGCGGCGAGCAGGGG
>NZ_WBMR01000477.1 GCF_008923365.1 Actinomadura montaniterrae | reverse complement strand
GGCCCGACGCCGTTCCCGCCGAGGCCGAACCGGACCGGCCGCCCCGCCGCCTCGGCGGCCGACGCCAGGACGGCGACGCCGCCGTCGCCGAGATGGTTGGCGGGCGCGTACAGCTCGCGGACGCCCGCGTCGCGGACCAGCGCGGCCAGCAGGTCCGCCGCGTCCGGCCCGATGCCGTTCCCGCCGAGGAACAGCCGCTCCAGCGGCGCCTCCCGGGCGACGAGCGCGTCGAGCAGCGCGCGCAGGCCGTCCCTGCCGAGACCGGTGTTGACCAGGTCGAGCGTCCGGATCGCCGCGTTGCGGCGCAGCATCGCGGCGACCGCCCGCGCGCCCGCGTCGCCGACCGGGTTGCGCTTCAGCCACAGCGCGCGCACCTCCCTGTCGGACGTCAGCCGGTCCGCGAGGACCGCCGCGCCCTCGCCGTCGATGCGGTTGCAGCCGAGGTACAGCGTCCGGACGCCGTGGCCCGGCTCCAGCGCGGCGGCGATCGTCCGCGCGCCCTCGCCGCCCATCGCGTTCGTCCCGAGCAGCAGGTGCACCGCGTGCGGCGACGCGACCGCCGCCGGGACGAGCCGCGCCACGCCCGCCGCGCCGAGCCCCTGCTTGCACAGGTCCACCCGGCCGTCGCCGCGCAGCGTCCCGAGCGGGAACGCCTCGTCGCCCTCGACCGGCGCGGCGTCGGCGAGCCGCTCCAGCAGCGGCGCCAGCGCGGCCGGGTCGGCCTGCGGGACGTCCGGGTGCTCGATCGCCGGGCAGCGTACGGGGGTCGGCTCCATGCTGTTCACCACTCCACCGGTCGGTAGTCCTTCAGGAACACGCCGGACAGCCGCTCGCCGCCGACGCCCCGCACGACCGGGTCGTACACCCGGGCCGCGCCGTCGATCACGTCCAGCGGGGGCCGGAACCCGGCGGCGAACTGCGCGCGCTTGCCCGGGTGCGGCCGCTCGTCGGTCACCCAGCCGGTGTCCACGCTGGTCATGTGGATGCCCGCCGCCGCGTAGTCCGCGGCGGAGGTGCGGGTCATCATGTTCAGCGCCGCCTTCGCCATGTTCGTGTGCGGGTGGCGGACGGTCTTGTGCTCGCGGGAGAAGCTGCCCTCCATCGCCGACACCTGGACCGCGTAGCGGTCCGGGAACGGCGACGCCTCCAGCAGCCCGCGCAGCCGCGAGGTCAGCAGGAACGGCGCGAACGCGTTCACCATCTGGACCTCCAGCCACTCGCCCGGGTCGACCTCGTGCAGCCGCAGCGTCCAGCTGTTGCGGTCGCGCAGGTCGAGGGGCTGCCCGGTCTCGTCGGTGCGGCCCGCCGGGAACAGCGCGTCGTCCCGCACGGCGAGCGCCGCCGCCGGGCCCGCCTCCAGCGCGGCCCGCGCGCCCTCGGCGACGTCGACGCGCGCCGCCGCGCCGGTCAGCGGCAGCGCCTC
>NZ_WBMR01000476.1 GCF_008923365.1 Actinomadura montaniterrae | reverse complement strand
TCGACGCCGCCGCGCGCGCGGACCGGGTCGTGCCGCTGGTGCGCGCCGTGCAGGACCGGCATGTCCGCGCGGGCCAGGCACGCCGGTGGGCCGAGGAGACCCGTTCCCGGGTCGGGATGCTGCTTCCGCCCAGCGCGTCCGAGGACGTCCTGGCGAAGGCCGAGCGCGCGCGCCGCGACGAGATGGCGAAGCTCGCGGACCGCCGGCAGGAGGCGGCGCGGCTGAGCGAGCTGGAGGCCGAGCGGGCGGAGCTGGAGCGCGAGTTGGCGCGCCTCGAACCCGAGGAGGCGCGGATCTCCGCGGCTCTCGCCGACCTTCCCGGGATCGTCGAGGCGCGCCGCGCCGAACTCGACGAGGCGCGGATCGCCGCGGCCGGGCGTCCGGGCGCGGAGGCCGCGGTCGCCGACGCGCGCCGCCGGCTCGACGCGGCGCACCGCCGCGACCAGGTCGGGCACCTGCTCGCCGAGGCGGAGGCCGCGCACCGCGACGCGGTCGACGCCGCGCAGGACGCCCGGCAGCACGTCCTGGACCTGCGGCAGGCGCGGCTCGACGGGATGGCGGCCGTCCTCGCCGGGGAGCTGGAGGACGGCGAGCCCTGCCGGGTCTGCGGCTCCACCGAGCACCCCGCCCCGCTCACGTCCCTCGCGCTGATCCCGACCGAGGAGCAGGTCGACGAGGCGCAGGCCGCCGCCGACCGCGCCCAGCACGACCGGGAGGGCGCGGCGCGCCATGTGGAGGCGCTGCGCACCGAGCGCGACGGCCTGCTGGAGACCGTCGGCGAGGCCGCCGCCGAGGCGCTCGCCGCCGATCTGGCCGAGGCCGAGGAGCTGCTCGCGGCGGCGACGGTACGGGCCGCGGAGGCCGACCGGCTGGAGAGCGTCCTGCACCGCGACGAGCAGGAGCTCGAACGCGTCCGCGACGCCCGGGACGGCAACGTCCGGGCGCTCACCGCGAACCGCACCCGGCGCGCGGAGCTCGACGCCGAGGAGAAGCGGCTGCGCGCGGCGCTGGACGAGGCGCGCGGCACCGACCCGACCCTGGAGGCGCGCATCGACCGGCTCGGCCGCGAGGCCGACGCGCTGGCCGAGGCGATGGACGCGCTGCGGGAGGCCGACCGCGCCGCCGAGGAACTCGCCGCCGCTCGCGCGCGCGCCAAGGCCACCGCCGAGGAGGAGGGCTTCCGCACACCGGACGAGGTGCTCGCCGCCGCGATGCCGGACGAGGAGCAGGCCGGGCTCCGCGACCGGCTCCGCCGCTTCGACGACGAGGAGGCGCTCGTCCGCGACCTGCTCGCCGACCGGACGCTGGCCGAGGCCGCCGCCGGACCGGCCCCCGACCTGGACGCGCTGGAGGCGGCGCTCGCGGAGGCGGAGGACGCCCGGACCGGCGCCGCGTCCGCCGCCGACCGGGCCCGGCACCGCTGCGAGCGGCTCGCGCGGCTGCGCGCGGAC
>NZ_WBMR01000475.1 GCF_008923365.1 Actinomadura montaniterrae | reverse complement strand
CGCCCGAGCGCGCCGCCGTCAAGTCCCGCCGCCGCGCCCGCAAGGCCGCCGCCGAACCCGTACCGGTCGCGGCCGCCGGGTCCGCCGCCGCCCCGCCGCCCGCCGTGCCCGTCGCGGTTCCCACGGCGGCGTCCATGGTCCCGGGGCCCGCCCTCGCCGACGGGCCCGTCCCGCTCGCGGACTACGCCGCCCAGTACGACGTCCCCGCCGCCCCGGCCCCCGCGCCCAAGCCCTGGCGCCGCACCGAGCGCGACATCTCCCACGAGGACGACGTCCGGCCCGAGCCGCACCCCGCCGACGTCGAACGGCCCCCGGCGACGCCCCGGCTGGAGGTCCCCCCGGCCGCCGCCGGCTCCGGCAAGCGCGGCCTCGCGTCCGGCGTCCGGCGCCCCGGCGCGTCCGCCGAGATCTGGCCCGCCGTCCCCCCGGCGACCCGCCCGGACATCCCCCAGCAGGCCCCCGCGGCCCCCGCCTCCTTCGGCCGCCCCGTCCCCTTCGCCAAGGCCGAGACCCCCACCCCGCCCCCGGCCCCCGCCCAGGCCCCCGTACCCCTGCCTTTCGGCACCAACGACCCGACCACCCCGCAGCCGCGCCCCGAGGACCTCCCGACCCCGCGCGAAGAGACCCCAGCGCCAGAGACCCGCCCCGAGCCGCACACCGCCGGCGCCGCCGAAGCTTCGACGGGCCACGACGGTTCCGCTGAGCTGCCGGTCGCCGCCGACCGCGCTCAGGAGCCCCAGCACGCGGACCAGGCTGAGACCGCCGACGCCGCCGAGGTCTCAGCGCCCGCACAAGAGCCGGTGGTCTCGGCGGACGGCGCCGCCACCGTCGAGCGTCCACAGGAAGGCGCGCAGCAGGAGACCCGTCACAAGGCCGATGCTGAGGCGCCGACCGTCCCGGACGAGCAACCGGACGAAGCCGCCGCTGCGAAGCCTGCGGAGGCTGGAACCGCTGCCTCCGCCGAGCCCCCGGCGCCCGCACAGGAACCGGTGGCTTCGGCGGACGGCGCCGCCACCGCAGAGCCTCCGACCGAGACGGCTGCGCCGGAGACCCGGCACGGGGCCGACGCCGAAGCGCCGGCCGAGCGGCCCGCGCCCGTTGCCCCGACCGAGCGCCCGGCCGCTGCGTCGGCGGGCGAGCCGGCGCGCGGGCGGCGGCGCAAGGGGGCCGAGACGTTCGGCGGCGAGCCGGGTGACAAGAAGGTCGCCGGGTGGAAGGAGACACCGCGGAGGCTCGCGGGACCTCCGCCGCAGCGGCCCGCGCCCCAGCAGCCGGTTCAGCAGCAGCCCGTCCAGCAGCAGCCGGTTCAGCAGCGGCCTCCGGCGGCGCAGGGGCCCACGCGGCCCGACGTGCCGCAGCAGGTTCCGCTGCGGGGCGGGCCGGCCGCGCCCGCGCAGCCGCCGGTGGTGCGGCCCCCGGCACCGACGCGTCCGGACATCCCGGTGCAGGGCC
>NZ_WBMR01000474.1 GCF_008923365.1 Actinomadura montaniterrae | reverse complement strand
CGGGCGCGCCGGGGTCCGGGTGAGCGTCGAGGCGTCGCCGTCGTCGCGCGGCTGGCCCGGCACCGCCGGGTTCGCGGCGTTCGAGGACGCCGTGGGCCGCGCCGTGGCGGCGGCCGGGGACGCGATGGCGCTGTGCCAGTTCGACCGGCACTGGTTCGGGCCCGGCGGGCTGGGCGCGCTGGAGGCGTGCCACGGCGGGCCGGTCGGCGCCGGCGCGGTCTTCGACGACGGCGTGCTGCGGATCGATCCGCTGTTCGCGCCGCCCGGCCTCCGGCTGTCCGGCTCCATCGACGAGTCGACGCTGCCGGGGCTGCTGGCGGCGCTGCGCGGGCTCGACGACCGCGCCGCGCACGTGTGCCTGGACCTGGCCGGCGTGGAGTTCTGCGACCTCGCGGGGCTGCGCGCGCTGGTCGGCGTGAACGAGTGGAGCATCGTGCCCGACCGGCTGGTCGTCCTGCGGTCGGCGCCCCGCTGCGTGGAGATGATGATGCGCGTGACCGGCTGGGAGGGTGCGCCCGGGATCGTCCACGAGGGGGTCCGGTGACCGCCCCCGGGGCGGGGCCGCCGCAGGCGCGGGGGCTCGTGCCGGACGCGCCGCCGCAGGCCGGCGGCGGTGGCGTGCTGGTGCACCGGGCCGTCCCGTACGGGTGGCCGCGCGAGCTGGCGCAGACCGCCGTCCCGTACCTGGAGGCCGGGTGCGGCGCGGGCGACGCGGTCGTGGTGATCGCGTCCGAGCCGGTCCGGGTGACGCTGCGGGAGGGGCTCGGCGCGCAGGCCCGCGCCGGGATCGAGTTCATCGACTCCGCCGACTGGTTCGGCGGCCCGATGCGGGCGCTGGCCGGCTACCACGACCGGATGCGCGCCGACTGGTGGCCGCGCGGGCGGCTGCGGCTGCTCGCCGAGCCGGTGTGGGACGGGCTGACGCCGCTGGAGACGCGCGAGTGGCAGCGGCACGAGTCGCTGCTGAACGTGGTGTTCGCCGGCACCCCCACCATGATCATGTGCGCGTACGACGCGGTGGCGCTGCCGCCGCCGGTGCTGGACGCGATGGCCCGCACGCACCCGGAACTGGCCGGCCCGGACGGCCCGCGGCCGAGCCCCGAGTACACCGACCCGGCCGAGTTCTACGCCGAGTGCAACGCGGGCCCGCTCCCGCCGCCCCCGGCGTCCGCGGCGCACCGCACGTTCGGCGCGGGCGGGCTGCCGTCGCTGCGCGCGTTCCTCGCCGCCGAGGCGGCGCGGCTCGGGCTGCCGGAGGGCCGGACGCTGCCGTTCGTGCTGGCGGTGAACGAGGTCGCCACGATGATCATCCGGGCCGGCGGCGGGCGCGGCTCGGCGCTGCTGTGGGCGCGGTCGGGCGAGCTGGTCTGCGAGCTGGCCGACCCCGGCCGCATGCTCACCGACCGGTTCCTCGGCTACACCCCGCCGCCGCCCGGCCCGCCGCCGTCCGCCGGGC
>NZ_WBMR01000473.1 GCF_008923365.1 Actinomadura montaniterrae | reverse complement strand
CGCGGCGGCCGACTTCGCACCGGACTTCGCGTGGGAGGCCGTGCCCGAAGCCGCGCCCGAGGCGGCGCCGGACGCCGCCGTGCCGGCGCGCGCGGCGTTCTTGCTGATCTGACCGGGGCCCTTGCCGGGCACCGAGGGGGTGTTCATCCTCATTCCTTCCATCGGGGGGATCTCGGGGGTCTCTGCGGGTCTCAGGGGGTCTCGTCTCGCGCGGGGTCAGCCGCGCAGGCGGGGCAGCACCTCGCGGGAGTAGAAGTCGAAGAAGCCGTCCTGCTCGGGCCCGATCTGCGTGACGAACACGTCCTCGTACCCGGCGTCGACATAGGCGCGCAGCGCCCGCGCGTGCACCTCGGGGTCGGGGCCGCACGGCACCCGCTCAGCGACCATGTCCTCGGTCACCAACTGCGCCAGCTGCCGGAACTGCCGCGGCTGCGGCAGCAACTGGTTCGCCTCGCCCGGCAGGTAGTCGCTGGCCCACAGCCGCAGCGCGGTCCGCCGCGCCTGCGCCTCGTCGGGCGCCCAGCACGCCTTCAGCCCGCCCTGCACCCGCTTGCCCTCGCCGCCGGCGTCGCGGAACACCTTCACCAGGTCCGCGTCCGGCATCATGCAGATGAACCCGTCGGCGATCCGGCCCGCCAGCGTCGCCGCCTTGGTCCCGAACCCCGACATGTGGATCGGCGGCGGCTCGCCGGGGACGGTGTACAGGCGGGCGGTGTCGAGGCGGTAGTGCTCGCCGCGGTGGGTGACCAACGTGCCGGTGAACAGCCGCCGCATCAGCGCGACGGCCTCCTCCAGCATGTCCATCCGCTCGGCGGCCGGCGGCCACCGCGAGTCGACGATGTGCTCGTTGAGGAACTCGCCGGTGCCGACGCCGAGGGTGAACCGTCCGCCGGTCAGCACCGCGCACGTCGCCGCGGCCTGCGCCACGATCGCCGGATGGGTGCGCACCAGCGGGCACGTCACCGCGGTCCCGACCGGCAGCGACGTCGCCTGCGAGATCGCGCCGATCACCGACCACGCGAACGGGGCCTGCCCCTGCTCGTCCAGCCACGGATGGAAGTGGTCGGAGATCCACAGCGCCTCGAACCCGGCGTCCTCGGCCAGCCGCGCCTGCCGCACCAGCTCGCCCGGCGCGTGCTCCTCGCTGGCCAGGAAGTACCCGAACCTCGCCATCCCCGTCCTCCCTCACAAGCGCGGCGTGCCGGACGGTCCGTAGCGCGCCCTACCCCGCCGGACGCACGCAAACATCACGGCACACACCCCGGACCGGCACGAACCGCCCTGCCCGCAGGGGCGCGCGGGGTCCACCACGTGCCGCCGATCACGGTTGGAACCGTCCGCTCGGGTATGCGGAACGCATGACGCCGCCCAGCCCAGGACCGCCCCCGCAGCCGCCGGGCCGCCCGGGGCCCCTCCCGCCGCAGGCGGGGCCGCGGGCCGCCCGCACGATCCCGCT
>NZ_WBMR01000472.1 GCF_008923365.1 Actinomadura montaniterrae | reverse complement strand
CTCCGCCCCCGCCCCCGGCGGCGCGCCCTCCGGAGCGGCGCCCCCCGATGCCGGGCCCTCCGGCGTCGCGCTCGCGGCCGTGGGCAGCCACGGGCGCCGCGAGCTGACCCCCGGCGGGGACCTCGACCTGGTGCTGCTGCACCGCGGGCGCCCCGACATCGGCGAGATCGCCGACCGCATCTGGTACCCGATCTGGGACTCCGGCCTGCGCCTCGACCACTCCGTCCGCACCGTCGCCGAGGCCAGGACCGTCGCCCGCGCCGACCTGAAGGCGGCGCTCGGGCTGCTCACGGTCCGCCGGATCGCCGGCGACCACACCCTCGTCGACGAGCTGCGCGCCGCCGTCCTCGCCGACTGGCGCGCCGACGCCCGCGTCCGGCTCCCGGAACTGGCCGCGCTGTGCCGCGAACGCTGGGAGCAGCAGGGCGAGCTGGCGTTCCTCCTCGAACCCGACCTCAAGGAGGCCCACGGCGGCCTCCGCGACGTCCACGTCATGCGGGCCGTCGCCGCGTCCTGGATCGCCTCCGCGCCCGACGGGCGCGTGATAGCCGCGCACGACCTGCTCCTCGACATCCGGCACGCCCTGCACGAGTCCACCGGACGCTCCACCGACCGGCTCGTCCTGCAGGAGCAGGAGGCCGTCGCCCACGCCGTCGGCATGGCGGACGCCAACATCCTGCTCAGCGCGATCGCCGAGGCCGCCCGCACGGTCACCTACGCGGCCGACCACCTGTGGCGCCGCGTCGCGCGCGCCACCGGAACGCGCCGCGCGCCCGTCGAACGGCGCCCCGTGGGGAACGGCGCCGTCGAGCACGACGGCGAGGTCGTGCTGGCCCGCAACGCCGACCTCAGCGACCCCGCGCTGGTCCTGCGCGTCGCCGCGGCCGCCGCGCAGAACGGCCTCCCGCTCGCCCCCGCGACCGTCGCGCACCTCGCCGGCGACGCCGCCCTCCCCGCCGCGCCCTGGCCCCCGGAGGCCCGCGACGCGCTGGTCTCGCTCCTCGGCGCCGGACCCGCCGCCATCGGCGTCTGGGAGGCCCTCGACCAGGCCGGCCTGATCGCCCGGCTGCTGCCCGACTGGGAACGCGTCCGCAACCGCCCCCAGCGCAACCCCGTGCACCGCTTCACCGTCGACCGGCACCTCGTCGAGACCGCCGCCGGCGCCGCCGCCCTCACCCGCGAGGTCGCCCGGCCCGACCTGCTGCTGGTCGGCGCGCTGCTGCACGACATCGGCAAGGGCTGGCCCGGCGACCACTCCACCAGCGGCGCCGTCGTCGCCCATGACCTCGGCGTGAGACTCGGCTTTCCCGACGGTGACGTCCAGGTTCTGGAGACGGTCGTCCGGCACCACCTGCTGCTGCCCGAGACCGCCACCCGCCGCGACCTCGACGACCCCGTCACCATCGACACCGTCGTCTCCGCCGTCTCCGCCGTCCCTGGCCGCGAGCGCGAGACCCTCGAACTCCTCGCCGCCCTCGCCGTCGCCGACGGCAACGCCACCGGCCCCGCCGCCTGGGGGCCCTGGAAGGCGCGGCTCGTCGCCG
>NZ_WBMR01000471.1 GCF_008923365.1 Actinomadura montaniterrae | reverse complement strand
CGACGCCAGCGCCGCGACCTGGACCAGCACGACGAGCAGCAGCGTCACCACGCCGAACGGGCCGATGTCCGACCGCTTCATGATCGCCAGCGCGGCCCCGGCGGGGCGCCCGCTGCCGAGGCCGTCCGCGAGGTCGGCGAGGCCGTCCAGGTGCAGCGCCCGGGTGAGCACCGCCGCCGCCCCCACCGCGAGGGCGGCGGCGAGCAGCCCGGACAGGCCCAGCGCGTCGCCCAGCAGCAGCACGAGCGCGGCGGCGCCGCCGGTGAGCAGGCCGACGAGCGGCGCCGCCAGCATCGCCGCCCGCCCCGTGTCTCGATCCACCTCGGGCGTGCGCAGCGGGATGACCGTGAGCAGCGTCACCGCCAGCCGCAGCCCGGCCCCGGCGCCCCTCACGGCAGCTCCAGGACACGGCCCGCCACCACCAGCGCCGCCTCCTCCGACTCGGCGGCGAGCCGCTGGTTGGCCAGCCCGAGCATGTCGCGGAACGCCCGCCCCGACGCGGTCGTGGGCACCAGCGACAGCCCCACCTCGTCCGACACCGCGACGACGCGGGCCGCGGTGCCGCGCCACGCCTCGACCAGCGCGTCCAGCCTCGGCAGCACGCGCGGCGGGTCGTCCCACGCGCCCGCCTCGTCCATCGCCGCCGCCAGCCACGTCCCGACGCCGTCCACCAGCACGGCCCCGGACGCCGACGCCAGCACCTCCGCGAGATCGGTCGTCTCGGCCGTCCGCCACCAGGCGGGACGGCGGCTCCGGTGCGCCTCGACCCGCGCGCTCCACTCCGGGTCGTCGTCGCGGACCGGGCCCGTCGCCACGTAGAGGACGCCGGGGGAGCCCGCCAGCCGCAGCTCGGCCTCCGCCGACTTTCCCGACCGCGACCCGCCGAGCAGAAGTGTCCGGAACGGGCCGTCCTGCGGCCGCAGCCAGAACGCCATTCGCCGCTCCAGCTCCGCCGGGGACGGCATCCGATGGTCCACGTGGACGGCCATCACGCGCGTCCCGGCCGTCACCGCCCCGACATGGCGCAGGTAGCCGAGATGCTCGGGAGAACCCGCCAGGTCGAGCAGGACGGTGTCGTACCGCGCGTCCGGCACCGGCTCAGGTCTGGCGCCCGGCCCGGCCGCCACCAGGACCCGGCCGCCGGGAGCCCGGACGTCGAGCCCGCCGGGGACCTCCGTCCGCGGAAGGTCCGCCAGCGGGACGCCGTCGACGATCACGGTGGCCGGTTCGTGCCGCACGCCGGCGGCGCGCAGCCGCCCGCAGGACGCGCAGCGGCAGCCGTCGCCGGGCCAGCCGCCCGGCGCGGCGATACCGCGGAGTTCGATGTCCATATCGGTCCGAAACTCTACGGGCCCGCCTGTATACGCTCACCTGGAAGGATCACGACCTCCCGGCAGAAGGAGACCCCCGGTGGGCAACCCCCCGACCCCGCCCTGGCCGGACCAGGGGCCGCAGCCGCCCTACGGCCCGCCTCCCGCGCCGCCTCCCGGCGCCGCACCGCAGCCGGGCGGCCCGCTCCAGCCGGGCGGCGCGCCGATGCCGCCGCCGAGGCCGCCGATCACCG
>NZ_WBMR01000047.1 GCF_008923365.1 Actinomadura montaniterrae | reverse complement strand
GGGGCAGGCGGAGCCTGCCCCCATCACCGGCCCCGTACGCAAGCGCCACCCCACCACCCGAACACCCTTTTCTCCGGTCTCTCGAACGCCGTCCCAAGAAAGCCGTTAAGGCCCTCGTGAAGCGCGTACGGCCTCTCCCCGGGAACCCCTAACGCCGCCGCCAAAGACCAACCTCGAAGACGTCGTCGAAGAAGCGATCAGATCGGGGCCGCTGCCAATCACCTGAACGCCCGAGCCATCGCTCCGACCAGGCGTTCTGTGCTGCTTCGGCGTTAGCAATGTTCGACCCCGCCTCCAACGCGGCCATCTCTGTCCACAGCCTGTGGACGAAGAATCGACCGCCGTGACGATTCCGGGAGTGCGGCTACTGATCGTTTCAGATTGTCGCTGCGCGCAAGGCCTGGGGCAGTGACGTGATGCCGTCGGAGGCCAGGAAGTGGCCTGCGCCGGGGACGATCTCGGCGGTCGTGCCGAGCAGGCGGGCGAGGCGGTCGGTGTGGCCGGGCGGGACGACGGGGTCGGCGTCGGAGCGGATGACGGTGAGGTGGTCGATGCGGTCGGCGAGGCCCTGGACGTCGCAGCCGCCCGCTATGAAGGCGTCGAGGTCGGGGAGGGCGGGCAGCGGGTCGACGAAACCAGCGACCAGGACGAGGGTGCCGAGGCGCCACGGGGACGGCAGGGAGCGCAGGTGGCGCAGGACGGCGAGGCAGCCGAGGCTGTGCGCGACGATGATCGAGTTCTCGTCGGGGGTGCCGGCGTCGGCGTGGACGGCGGCCGTCCAGGCGGCGGGGTCGGGGGTGCCGGAGTCCGGGAGGGCCGGGATCGTGGTGGGGATGCCGGCGCGGCGGAGCTGCTCGGCGAGGTGGCCGAACCAGTGGTCGGCGGGGGTCGCGCCGTAGCCGTGGACGATCGAGGCGCGCCGCTGGGTTGTCCGGGTGGTCATGTAGCCGGACGGTAGGGCCTGACATCGGTGTGAGGGTCAAGCCGCCGGGTACTGATTTGGCTTGGTTTCTGGGGGGATGAACGGGGCGGCTGAAGGAGGGACGGTGGCGGAGTCGGGCGGGACGGCGTTCGTGCTGGGCGGCGGGGGCGTGCTCGGCGCGCACGAGGTGGGGATGCTGCGGGCGCTGGAGGAGGCCAAGGTGCGGCCCGATCTGGTGGTGGGGACGTCGATCGGGGCGTTGAACGGGGCGTTCGTCGCGGCGGACCCGGAGACGGCGGTGGGGCGGCTGACGGGGTTGTGGTCGGACGACGCGGCGCGGGAGGTGTTCGGGGCGCGGGTGTGGGAGCGGCTGTGGACGCTGGCGCGGTCAGGGACGCATCTGCATTCGGCGGAGCCGCTGCGGCGGATGCTGGAGGAGCTGCTGCCAGTGCGGGAGTTCGGGGAGATGGCGGTCCCGTTCCAGTGCGTCGGGGCGGGGATCGAGACGGCGATGGCGCACTGGTTCGCGCAGGGGCCGGTGATCCCGGCGGTGCTGGCGTCGTGCGCGGCGCCGGGGCTGCTGCCGCCGGTGGAGGTGGACGGGCGGCATTACTTCGACGGGGGGCTGGTGCACAGCATCCCGGTGGGGCGGGCGGTGGCGCTCGGCGCGACGCGGATCTACGTGCTGCAGGTGGGGCGGGTCGAGCGTGCGCTGGTGCCGCCGCGGCGGCCGTGGGAGGTGGGGATGGTGGCGTTCGAGATCGCGCGGCGGCACCGGTTCTTCGAGGAGATGGCGGCGCTGCCGGACGGGCTGGAGGTGCACGTCCTGCCGGCGGGCGGGAAGCGGCTCAAGGCGGGCGTCGACTACTCGCAGATGCGGTACCGGGACGCGTCGGGTATCGCGGGGCATATCGAGCGGGCCTATGCGGCGTCGTCGAGGTATCTCGAAGAGCGGGTGTGAGATGGTGCCGCCCCCCGTGGTCCGGCGGCTGGTCTGCACGCCGGTGCTGTTCCTGCTGACCTTGCTGGTGGTGCTCGCGTTCCCCGTCGTGTGGTTCTTCGGGACGGTGTTCGGCCGGGAGCGCCGGCGCGCCGTCCGGTTCCTGTGGTTCGCGCTGGCGTGGGGGGTGCGGGAGTCGGCGGCGGTGGTGGAGTGCGGCTGGCTGTGGTGTACGGGGCGCGGGCATGACGAGCGGCATTACGACGTGATCCGCCGTTATGTGGCGGGCCTGTACGCGGTGGCGGGGCGGCGGCTCGGGCTGCGGGTCGAGGACGAGGGGAGCTGGGACGGGACGGGCGGCGGCCGTCCGCTGATCGTCCTCAGCCGGCACGCGGGTCCGGGGGACGCGCTGATCCTCGTCCATCACCTGCTGACCGGGTACCGGCGGCGGCCGCGGGTGGTGATGAAGGCGGAGCTGCAGCTGGATCCGTGCATCGACATCGCCGCGCACCGGATGCCGAACGTGTTCGTGAAGCGCGGCGGCGCGACGGAGCGGATCGGGCGGCTGGCGGAGGGGCTGGGGCCGCGGGACGCGCTGCTGATCTTCCCGGAGGGTGGGAACTTCTCGCCGGAGCGGCGGTACCGGGCGATCCGGCGGCTGGCGCGCCGGCACCGCCGGCGGGACGCGGTCCGGGCGGCGCGGTTGCGGAACCTGATGCCGCCGCGGCCGGGCGGCGTCCTCGCGGCGATCGAGGCGGCGCCCGGCGCGGACGTGGTGTTCGTCGCGCACGTGGGGCTCGACCACATGGCGTCGGTGCGGGACATCTGGCGGCGGGTGCCGCTGGCGGAGCCGGTCCGGGCGCGGTGGTGGCGGATCCCGGCGGAGGAGGTGCCGGAGGAGCGGGAGGCCCGGATCAACTGGCTGTACGCGCAGTGGGAGCGGGCGGACGCGTGGATCACGGCGAACCGGTGATCGCGATAAGCCGTTGACGTGGTCAATAGACTCCAGGGCATGGCGGACGAGGGGACGGTGCGGGTCGATCTGTGGATCTGGTCCGTCCGGCTGCTGAAGACGCGGTCGATGGCGACGACGGCCTGCCGCGCGGGGCACGTGCGGGTGAACGACGAGCGGGCGAAGCCGGCGACCGCGGTGAAGATCGGCGACGAGGTGCGGCTGCGGCACGACGGCCGGGAGCGGATCGTGGTCGTGCAGAAGATCGTCCGCAAGCGGGTGGGGGCGCCGGCGGCGGCCGAGTGCCTGATCGACAAGAGCCCGCCCCCGCCGCCGCGGGAGGCGCTGGTCCCGATCGGCCGCCGCGACCGGGGCGCGGGGCGCCCCACGAAGCGGGACCGCCGCGAGCTGGACCGGCTGCGGGCGCTGAACTCGACGCTGAACCGCCCGCCCGCGGGCTGACCCCCGGCCGCCGGGCGGCCGACCTCAGACGCTGACGGCCTGGACGGCGGACCGGGCGAGGACGCTGCCGTTCGCGGCGAGCGCTTCGGCGACGACGCGCGGTGCGACGGGCATCGTCGCGGCCGTCTCGAATCCGGTGCGCCGGGCCGTCGCGGCGGCCGTGAAGCGGGCCGCGTCCGCGTCGGTGAGGAACCGCCAGGCCGCGACGTCGGTGGCGCCGTTCCAGCTCGCGTGGACGCGCATCCGCCCGTCGGCGACCGACGCGACGGCGACGGACGGCGCCGTCGCGGGCCGCGCCGACCAGGGCGAGCGGTACGCCCGGTAGGAGCCGGCGCCGGTCATCTCCATGACGGGCTTCCCGTCCGGCCCGAACTCGATCACCGTGGCGGTCGAGCCGTAGCCGACGACCGCGTTGCCGCCCTGGAGCAACTGCACGTTGCCCATGTACTGCCCGTAGGTCTTGCCGTCGGTGTACTCCCGCAGCAGCGTCGCCTTGCGGGCCCTCTCGTCGATCTTCAGGAGGAGGCCGCGGGAGGGGCCGTCGCCGACGTTGGTGATGTGGTTGTCGAACAGCGAGATCGTGGTGGCGTCGAGGCGGCGTGCGTCGTGCTGCCAGGCGAACGCGGCGCGGGGGCCGATCGCGAAGTCGCTGCGGCGGCCGCCGAGCCGCCACCGAACGGCGCCGGTCCGCCGGTCGACGCAGTACAGCGCGCAGGTGTCGCGCGCGGAGACCAGCAGCGTGTCGCCGTAGGCCTGCACCGAGTTGACGTGGACCGGGTCGAACGTCCGGCCCTTCGTCCCGTCGGTGTCCTTGGTCATCGGCATCTTCGTCTCGGCGATCGCGATGTGGTCGAGCGCCTTCCAGTCGAGCAGCACCTTCCCGGTCGCGATGTCGACCTCCTGGACGCGGCAGCCGTACACGTGCCCGTCGCGGGGGCCGCCGATCGGCCGCAGGTCCGCGGTGACCTCGGGGTAGGCGGTGAGGAGCGCGGTGCCGCGGTCGGTGAGCTGGAACTCGTGCAGGTCGCCGTGCATGCCGTCGCCGGCCCGCACCTCGGCGATCTTGGTGTAGGTCCGGTCGAGCAGGACGCCGTTGCCCGCGCCGTGCCCGCCGACGAGCCGCGCGCCCTCCCAGTAGGTCAGCACGGGCTCGCCCTTGTAGGTCTGGACGCGCAGGTCCGTCACGAGATCGCTGGAGCCGCGGAACCAGACGGGTTCGCCGTCGTCGTCGACGATGAGGGCGTCGGCGTAGTCGGTGCCGCGGAACGGCCCGAGGAACACCAGCCCCGGCGCGGTGTTCCCGGTGCGGCGGACGGTCAGCTTCGGCGGCTGCGTGCCGGGCAGCGTGAGGTAGCCGCCCGGCTCGGCCGCGGCGGCGTCGGCGTCGGGGCCGCCGCCGCGTTGGAGCGTTCCGGCCGCTCCCGCCAACGCGGCCCCGCCGGCCAGCACCGTCCCCACCAGAAACCCGCGTCGCGACAATCCCATGCCGCACGGTCTATGCGGCGAAACTGGGAACTCGCTGAACGCGGACTGAGGTAACCCTATGGACATCCCGGGCGGCGGTCTGCGACCATGCGGACCATGATCGATGAAAGGGGCGTCGCCGCCCGCATCCGATGAGCGGAGCCGTGCAGCGGGACGCTGCCGCCCTCCGCGACGCATGGCTGGGCCGGGCGCTGCGTGCGCTGCCCGCCGACCGTCCGGCCGCCGAAGCGGCCATCTCCGGCCTCTACCGCCTGGCCGGACTCGATCCGCCCCGGTTCCACTGGGTTCCCTCGCCGCTCGCGGCCTTCGAGACCGTCCCGCCCGGCATGCGCCTGCGCCCGGACGGGCCGCACGTCTTCGACGGGTCCGCCGCGCGCGCACTCGCCACGTCCGTGTTCAAGCTGCGCCTCGATCTCGACGAGGCGGTCAGGGAGCACTGCTCCAGCCTGGCCGGCCTGTTCCGGCAGCAGGTGCAGGGCTCGCTGGCCCGCTCGGTGCGGGGCACGCTGGGCATGGCCGCGCGCGCGGCGCACGATTCGAAGGGCGCTGCGGCCACCTGGTACGAGAGGCTGTGCGTCTCCTGGTTCGCCTACCACGACGTCATGCGCCGGGTGGCGGGCGTTCCGTTCACGTCCGAGCAGGTCAGGGCCCTTGATTTGTGGGAGGCCGCGCTCACGTCGGCCGGCTGGTGGTGGCCGCACGAGGACGTGTGCGTGGTGTCCGAGCGGCCCGTCGCCGTCAGCACCGAGCCGGCCGGGGACGACGGGGAGGTGCGCCTGCACGCCCCGGACGGCCCGGCGATCCGCTACGCCGACGGCTGGGACGTGCACGTCTGGCACGGCACCCCGGTGCCGCCCTGGGTGATCGCCGACCCGTCGCCGGAGCGCATCGACCGGGAGGTCAACGTCGAGATCCGCCGGTGCGCGATCGAGCGCCTCGGCTGGCCCGCCTACATCGAGGGCGCCGGCCTGCGGCTCGTCGGCGCCGCGCCCGACCCCGGGAACCCCGGCTCCGAGCTGCGGCTCTACGACATGCGGCCGGACACCCGCGTGCTGCTGGCCGTCAACGGGTCGGTCGAGCGCGACGGCACCCGCCGCCGGTACGGGCTGACCGTGCCGGGCGCGATCGGCGACCCGGTCGCCGCGGCCGCCTGGACGTACGGGCTGTCCGCCGAGCAGTACTCCCTCCTCGCCCGCCGAACCTGAAGGTGATGACCATGGAACAGACTCTCGCGTCCCTTTCCCGGCAGACCGGCGTCGCGGTGCTCGACCACCTGGAGCGGTCGATGCGCATCCCCGTCGTCGACGGCCTCCAGGCCCAGGGCGACCTGATCGTGATCCCGCTGGACGCCGTCGCGCCGGCGGTGCGGCCCGCGCCCGACGAGCCGCGGTTCGGCGCCCCCAGCCCGTGGCGGGACGTCCCGCCGGAGGGCGTCGAGCTGCTGCGCGCCGAGGCCGGCGGCAACACGCACACGCTCGTCGCGGAGCCGGGCATCTGCCGCTGGACGGCGAACGTCGCCGACGACACCGGCCTCGCGATCGGCGCGTTCACGGCGTCGGAGGTCGTGTACCTGCTGCATCCCGAGCACGGCGCGTCCGGCTGCGCGCCGGGGACGTACGTCGTCCGGCGGCAGCGCGAGCACGACCGCCGGCGCGGCGGCGCCCGCTTCGTCGCCGACTGACCCGCCCCGGCGCAGGGGTCAGCGGAACTCCAGGCCGGCGAACTCTCCGGACTCGCGCCAGCGGTCCAGGTAGGAGAAGTAGGCGGTGGCGCCGGCGGGGTAGCCGACGTTCAGCAGCGACCACGGCGAGGGGGCCTGACCCTCGTTGTTGTAGTAGCCGGGCGTGCAGTCCGGCAGGAACCGCATCGGGGGCGGCGCGGTGCGCAGCAGGTCGAGCCAGGTGTCCTCGGCCTCCCGCGTCACCTCGACCTCGGTGAAGCCGCCGTCGAGGGCGTGCCGGATGACCGCCGCGGTCGTCGCGCCCGCCTCGGTGAGGTTGTGCGGGATGTTGGAGATGAGGTTCGCGCCCTGCGCGGGCTGCACGACGAACGCGTTCGGGAAGCTGTGGACGTGGGTGCCGTGCAGGGTGCGCATCCCCTCCGACCAGTACTCCGACAGCTTCACGCCGCCGCGTCCGGTCATGTCGTAGCCGGTGCGCCGGGTGTACTCGGTGCCGACCTCGAACCCGGACGCGTAGATGACGCAGTCCATCTCGTACTCGCGCCCGCCCGCGACGACGCCGGACGGGGTGATGCGGTTGACGCCCTTCCCGTCGGTGTCGACGAGGTGGGTACCGGGGACGTTGAACGCCTGCAGGTACTCGTCGTGGAAGCACGGCCGCTTGCACAGCTGCCGGTACCAGGCCTTCAGCCCGGCCGCGGTGTCCGGGTCCGCGACGATCGCGTCGACGCGGGCGCGGATCTCCTCCATCTTCTCGTGGTCGGACTCCTCGTAGACCTCCGCCATCCGCTCGAGCGTCATCTCGCCGGGGCCGAGCGCGGCGTACCGGGCGCGGATGCGGCGGCTGAGGTCGGTCCAGCCGTCCATGACGAGGTCGATCTCGGCGGTGCCGCCGGTCTGGTTGGAGGTGAAGTTCTCCAGCCAGCGCCGCTGCCAGCCCGGCGTCGCGATCCCGGCGAACCACTCCGGGTCGATGGGGTAGTTGTTCCGGACGTCGACCGACGACGGCGTGCGCTGGAAGACGTACAGCTCGCGGCAGGCCCGCGCGAGGTGCGGGACGCACTGGACGGCCGTCGCGCCCGTCCCGATGATCGCGACGCGCTTGTCCGCGAGCCGGTCCATGGGCGCGCCGGACGGGTCGCCGCCGGTGTAGGCGTAGTCCCAGCGGCTGGTGTGGAACGAGTGCCCCTCGAACGCGTCGATGCCGTCGATGCCGGGCAGCTTCGGGACGTGCAGCGGGCCGGTGCCCATGGCGACGAACTGGGCGGTGAACGCGTCGCCGCGGTTCGTCCGGACGGTCCACCGGGACCGGGACGCGTCCCATTCCAGGTCCTCGACCTCGGTGTGGAACAGCGCGTTGTCGTACAGGCCGTACTGCTTGCCGATGCGGCGGCAGTGCTCCAGGATCTCCGGGCCGTGCGCGTACTTCTCGGTGGGCATGTGCCCGGTCTCTTCGAGCAGCGGCATGTAGACCATCGACGCGGTGTCGCACTGGGCGCCCGGGTACCGGTTCCAGTACCAGGTGCCGCCGAAGTCGCCGCCCTTCTCGACGATCCGGACGTCGGCGACGCCGGCCTCCTTCAGCCGGGCGCCGGTGACGAGCCCGGCGAACCCGCCGCCGATGAACGCGACGGTGACGTGGTCGGTGCGCGGCTCGCGCGGCGCGACGGGGGTGTACGGGTCGGTGAGGTAGTGGGCGAACCGGCCGGTCAGGCGCTTGTACTGGGCGTTGCCGTCGGGGCGGAGGCGCTTGTCGCGTTCGGCGCGGTACTTCCGGCGGAGGGCTTCCTTGTCGATCATGCATGCTCCGGGGGCGGGGCCGGCGGGCGGGCGCGCGCGCTCGCCCTCGTCCCGAACAGAATGACATTCAGGACCGTCCAAAGGCGACACTCGTGAACGAATCACCGGCTTGCGGTCGTCGGGGCGGATACGATCGCGCTGCGGCCGCGGACCGAGGACGCCGGCCCTTGGTGCGGAGTCGGAGGGAGGCGCCCCGAGTGGTCGAGCAGAACGCGGCGGGCACGGCCGGGCAGGTCACGACGGCGCCGGCGGAGAGCCTGGTCCCGGCATCAGAGGTTCCGGCGGCGGAGGTTCCTGTCCCGGCGGTGGAGGTCCCGGCGGTGGAGGTCCCGGCGGTGGAGGTCCCGGCGAGGGAGGCTTCGGTCGCGGCGGTGGAGGAGCTCCTCGAAGCCCTGCACGCGATCGACGCGGACGGCTGGTACCCGGCCATCGACGTCGAACGCCCGTGGTCGGCGGCGAACCCGCACATCACCGGGGAGTTCGCGCGGCCGGGCGCGATCCGGAACTACCTGCGCAGGGAGCTGTCGGCGCTGATCCGGGCGGGCGCGAACGTGAGCGTGCGGGCGTCGCGGCGGGCCCTGCCGTTCGACGATCCGGGCTTCTTCGCGGCGCTGGACGAGGACCACGTCGACCTGCGCGGCAAGAAGCTGTTCCTGTTCGGGCCGGAGCGCATGGCCCTGTCCCTGGACCGGCTCTCGCACTACTGCGGGACGCCCGCCGAGTCCTTCCAGCGGCACGTGCTGTTCACCAACTACGCGATGTACATCGAGACGTTCCGGGAGCGGTTCCCCGACGCGGAGGGGCCGGAGCGTCCCGGCGTCCAGATGGCCGCGTGGCACCACCGCACCGAGGCGGGGGACGGCGTCAGCCTCGTCGACATCGGCGTCGGCCCGTCCAACGCCAAGACGATCACCGACCACCTGGCGGTGCTGCGCCCCGACACCATGATCATGGTCGGGCACTGCGGCGGGCTCCGCAACCACCAGCGGCTCGGCGACTACGTGCTGGCCACCGCCTACCAGCGCGCCGACCAGGTGCTGGACGAGGTGCTCCCCACCGACATCCCGGTCATCCCCAACCACCGGCTCAACACCATCCTGCTGGACAGCCTCGAGGCGGCCGGGGCCGGGTACCGGCTGGGCGTGGTGCACACCACCGGCAACCGCAACTGGGAGTTCAACCAGCGGCGGACGCTCGCGGCGATGAAGGGCGCCCGGTGCATCGCCGTCGACATGGAGTCGGCGACGATCGCCGCCAACGGGTTCCGGTACCGCATCCCGAACGCGACGCTGCTGTGCGTCTCGGACAAGCCGCTGCACGCCGCGCCGAAGCTCTCGGGCGGCGCGAAGTCGTTCTACGAGACCAGCAAGCGGCGCCACCTCGACATCGCGCTGGCCGCGCTCGAACGGGTGCGCAGTGACTTCCCCGACGGCCTGCCGAACCAGGATCTGCGCGCCTCCGACGAGCCGCTGCTCGGCATGGAGACCTGACCCCGAACGCCGGCAGGTGCTAGTCGAGCGTGATGACGACCTTCACGTCGTCCTTGTCCGGTGCGAACGCGTCCTGGAACCGCTCCAGCGGGACGCGCCGCGACACCAGCCGGCCGAGCCAGTCCAGGTCGGCCTTCGCGAGGGCGTCCGCGGCCGCCGCGTAGTGGTCGAGGTTGGCGTTCACCGACCCGACGATCGCGTCGTTCTCCAGCACGATCTCCCGGTTGATGCCGCCCGCGTCGATCGTCAGCTTCCGTCCCGTCGGCGACACGCCGGTGAGGCAGACGATCCCGTACGCGCCGGTCGCGGCCATCGCGCCGAACACCAGCTGCCCGACGCCGGTCGCCTCGATGACGATGTCGGGCCTGGCGTGCGCGACGGCGGCGTCCATGCCCTCGCTGTGGTACGTCGCGCCGAGGCTCTTCACCAGGTCCGGTTTCGGGCCGTCCGCGACCTGGTCGAGGACGTGCACGTCGAGCCCGCGCTGGACGCCGAGCAGCGCCGCCAGCAGCCCGATCGGCCCGGCGCCGGTGACGAGGGCGGACTTCGGCTCGTACCAGGCCCGCGCGCCGACCTTCTCGACCTGCTCCCACGCCTTCGCGACCACCGTCGTCGGCTCCATCAGCATGCCGACGTCCGCGAGCCGCGGGTCGAGCTTCACCGCGTAATCGGCCTCGACCGTCCACGCCTGGCTCGCGTAGCCGTCGATCTCCTTGATGCCGCGCTCGGTGTAGCGGCCGTTGCGGCACATGTCGAACTGGCCGTGCGCGCAGGCGCCGCAGGGGTTCGGGTCGGGCCGCCGCACCACGCCGACCACGAGGTCGCCCTCGGTGAACCCGCTGCCGGACGGCGCCCGCCGCACCCGTCCGAGCGACTCGTGCCCAATGACCAGGTGGTCACGCCCCGGCGGCGCCCAGCCGTACTCGCCCGACGCGATCTCCCGGTCGGTGCCGCAGACCCCGACGGCCAGCCCGTCCACCAGCAGCTCGCCGTCGCCCGGCTCCGGATCGGGGACGTCCCGGACGGACAGCGAGTCCTTCTGCCCGGGGACGACGGTCAAGGCGCGCATGCGGTTCTCCTTCGGTTCCGTGCTCTGCCTGTCTTCTCGCTGTGAGGGGTCAAGCCCCGGCGCCCGCACCCGCGCTCGCACCCGCGGTCCGGGACGCCTCCGTCGCCGGGACGGTTCCGCTCAGGTGCCGGGCCGTGTTGACCAGCCCGACGTGCGAGTACGCCTGCGGCGTGTTGCCGACCTGCCGCCCCGCCGCCGCGTCGTACTCCTCGCTCAGCAGCCCGAGGTCGTTGCGCAGGCTCAGCAGCCGCTCGAACACCTCGGTCGCCTGCTCGTGCCGGCCGACGCCCTGCAGCGCGTCCGCGAACCAGAACGTGCAGGCCAGGAACGCGCCCTCCGACCCCGGCAGGCCGTCGACGCCGCCGTCGGCCGACGTGTCGTACCGCAGCACGAACCCGTCCCGGTACAGGTCGCGCTCCACCGCGTCCACGGTCCCGACGACGCGCGGGTCGCCCCACGGCAGGAATCCGGTGGTCGGGATCAGCAGAAGCGCCGCGTCCACCCCCTTCGACCCGTAGAACTGCGTGAACGTGCCCCGGTCGGCGTCGTAGCCGTGCTCGCAGACGTCCGCGTGGATCCGGTCGCGCAGCGCCCGCCACCGCGACGCCGGCCCGTCCAGCCCGTGCCTCTCGACGCCCCGGACGGCCGCGTCGACGCCCGCCCACGCCAGCACCTTGGAATGCACGAAGTGGCGGCGGTCACCCCGCACCTCCCACAGGCCGTTGTCCGGGTCGTCCCAGTGGGACTCGAGGAAGTCGAGCAGCGACTTCTGCACGTCCCACGCGTTCTGCACCGGCGCGATGCCGGACTCCCGGCCGAGGTGCAGGCCGTGCAGCACCTCGCCCCACGTGTCCAGCTGGAACTGCCCGGACGCGGCGTTTCCCACCCGCACCGGCGCGGCGCCCTCGTACCCGCCGAGCCAGTCGAGGGTGTACTCGGGGAGCCGGCGCGTCCCGTCGATCCCGTACATGATCTGCAGCTCGGCGGGGTCGCCGGCGATCGCGCGCAGCAGCCACTCCCGCCACGCCCGCGCCTCCTCCGCGAACCCGGTGCCGAGCAGCGCCTGCAGCGTGAACGTCGCGTCCCGCAGCCAGCAGAACCGGTAGTCCCAGTTGCGCGGCCCGCCGAGCTGCTCGGGCAGCGACGTGGTCGCGGCGGCGACGATCCCGCCGGTCGGCCGGTAGGTGAGCCCCTTCAGCGTGATCAGGGAGCGGCGGACGGCGTCGTCCCAGCGCCCCTCGTAGCGGAAGCCGCTCGTCCACTCCGCCCAGAACGCCTCGGTGTCCCGCAGCGCCTGCTCCGGGTCGACGTGCCGGGGGTGCGGCTCGTGCGACGGCTTGTAGGTCAGGACGAACGGGACGCGGTCCCCGGCCGACACCGCGAACTCGCCGACGGTCGACGTCCCGCGGCCCTCCAGCGCGACGGGCGTCTTCAGCCACGCCGCGTCCGGGCCCGCGACCGCCTCCAGCTGCCCGTCCACGTGCCGCACCCACGGCACGATCCGGCCGTAGTCGAACCGGAGCCGCAGCTCCGTCCGCACCGGCACCCGGCCGCTGACGCCCTCGACGATCCGGACCACGTCCGCCGCCTCCCCGCGCGGCGGCATCGTGTCGATCACCCGGACGGTGCCGTCCGGGGTGTCCCACTCGGTCTCCAGGATCAGCGTGTCCCCGCGGTACCGGCGGCGCGTGCACATCCCGCCGGACGCGGGCGCCATCCGCCAGAACCCGGCGGCCTCGTCGTCGAGCAGCGCGGCGAAGCAGGCCGGGGAGTCGAACCGGGGCAGGCACAGCCAGTCGATGGAGCCATTGGCCCCCACCAGGGCCGCCGTATGGAGATCGCCGAGCAGTCCGTAATCCTCGATGCGCAGCGCCAACGTTCACCTCCGTGCTCGGTCTCCCGTCCCCGTCTGCCCTACCCCGGGGGCCGGATCCATGCCGGACGTGGGGCGATTCACCACGTCACGGGCCGCATGGAGGCCGCGTTCACGGGCACCCCGGCAGAGAGGACCGGACGCAGACACGTGCGGAGAGGGGACAGACCATGAAGTACGGGCAGTTCATCGCGACGGTCCGCGACAACGGGGACTACAGCGGCCGCGAGGAGGCCGAGCGCGTCACCGAGGCGGTGCTGAGCGTCCTGCGGGACCGGCTCACCGAGGAGGGCGCGGACCACCTGGCGGCGCAGCTCCCCGAGCCGCTGGACGAGCTGATGCGCGACCGCGACTCCGCGCGGGCCGAGTCGTACGGGTCGGCGGAGTTCTGCCGCCGGGTCGCGGGGATGACCGGCGCCACCGAGCGGACCGCCGAATGGGACGCCGACGCCGTGCTCAGCACGCTCGCGGGCACCGTCTCCGGGGGCGAGCTGAACCACCTGCTGAGCCAGCTCCCGTCCGGGTACGCGCCGTTCTTCGGCAAGAACGAGCTCGCGGACTGACCCCGGTGGCCGGGCACCCGGCTCAGGAGGCGAGGACGGCGACCGCCTCCAGGTAGGTGGAGGGGACCTCGACGGTGCCGCCGGGCGCGGCACCGGCGGCCTCGATGTGCCGGGTGAGGTCGGCGGTCAGCGCCTCCCGGCCCGCGTCGTCGAGGACGTCGAACGCGACGGTCAGCGGGCCGAAGTACGCCCGGAAGTAGCCGATCATGTCGGCGGGGGAGCGGAACCGGAACCGCCACTGCCGCTCGGCGCACTCCAGGCTGGACGCGTGCGGGCCGAGCAGCCGCTCCAGGTGCTTGGCGGTGCCCCAGCGGGTCGGCGCGGCGTCCCCGGACGCCCCGGCGGTGTACCGGCCGACGAGGCGGAGCAGCTCGCCGAGGTAGCCGTCCGGCGCCCAGCTCGCGAGCGCGATCCGGCCGCCGGGCCGGACGACCCGCAGCAGCTCGGCCGCCGCCCGCTCCTGGTCCGGGACGTACTGGACGCCGAACGTCGACACCGCGACGTCGAACGCGCCGTCGGGGTGCGCGAGCTCCAGCGCGTCGCCGTGCTCGAACCGCACGTCCAGGCCTTCGGCGGCGGCGCGGGCCCGGGCGTGCTCCAGCAGCGCGGGGACGTAGTCGACGCCCGTCACGTCGGCGAACCGGCGGGCGGCGGCGAGGGCGGTGTTGCCGGTGCCGGTGGCGACGTCGATGACGCGCTCGCCGGGGCGGATCCCGGCCGTCTCGCAGAGCAGCTCGCCGACCAGCAGCCAGCGGTTGCCGACGCGGGCGTAGTCGCCGCTGGCCCAGGTGCCGCCGGCCCCGGTGTCGACCCCGCCGATGTCGTCGCGCATGGTCCCGATCTCCCCTCGGTGGCGACCTTGATCGTCCGACATTCCTGGCATAGCGGACAAGGGCTGCCGAAATGCGATCACGTCCGCGCAGGTCGGGGGTGCCTTCTCGCCGGAAAAGGGAAGGACCGGACGCGGAGGGGGGAGTTCTGGTGGACCGGAACGTGAGGATCTTCGCGGGGGCCCTGGCGGGCACGGCGCTGCTGCTGGCGGGCTGCGGCGGAGGAGGCGGGGGGAAGGCGCGGACGGCCGCGGCGGCGCCCTCGCCGACCGGCGGCGCGTCGCAGCTCCAGCAGCAGTACGAGCAGGTCGTCGCGGCCGTGCTGCCCTCGGTCGTGAAGATCGAGACCGACCAGGGCGAGGGGTCCGGCGTCGTCTACGACGACAAGGGCGACATCGTCACCAACGCGCACGTCGTCGCGGGCGCGAAGCAGATCCGGGTGACGGCGTCGAGCGGCGGCAGCCCGTTGAAGGCGAACCTCGTCGGCTCGTTCGTCGCCGACGACCTGGCGGTGGTGAGGGCGAGCGGCGGGAACCTGCGCCCCGCCGCGTTCGGGGACTCCACGCAGGCCAAGGTCGGGCAGATCGTGCTGGCGATGGGCAACCCGCTTGGCCTCGCCGGCAGCGTGACGAACGGGATCGTGTCCGCGCTGAACCGGACCGTGTCCACCAAGCAGGAGGGCGCGTTCCCCGGCGCGACGATCGGCGACGCCATCCAGACCAGCGCGCCCATCAACCCCGGCAACAGCGGCGGCGCGCTCGTCACGCTGGAGGGGCAGGTCATCGGCATCCCGACCGCCGCCGCGTCCGACCCGCAGATCGGCGGGGCCGCCGCGGGCATCGGGTTCGCCGCGCCGAGCGCCACCGTGCAGAAGATCGTCCCGCAGCTGATCCGGAGCGGGAAGGTGTCGCAGTCCGGGCGGGCCGCGATCGGCGCGACCGTCCGCACGATCGTCGACCCGAACAGCGGCGAGCAGACCGCGGTCGCCGTGGTGGACGTGACGAAGGGCGCCGGCGCCGACAAGGCCGGGATCAAGGCCGGCGACCTGATCCTCTCGGTGAACGGCACCGCGACGCCCGACCAGACCGCCCTCGCCGCCGTCCTCGCGGGCCTGAAGCCGGGCCAGACCGTGAAGGTGCAGATCGAGCAGCCGAACGGGTCGAAGAAGGACGTCCAGGTCAAGCTCGGCGAGCTGCCCGGCGGCTGACCTATCCGGGGCCGGCGGCGGCGTTCAGCGGCCCGCGCGGGCCTCGGACGGCGTGATCCCGAAGCGGGCGCGGAAACGCCGCGCGAAATGCGCCTGGCTGGAGAAGCCCCAGCGGTGCGCGACGTCGGCGATCGTCGTCCGCGCCGCCCCGCCGCCGGTCAGGTCCTCGTGCGCGCGCTGGAGGCGGCGCTCCAGGATGTGCCGGGACGGTGTCGTCCCCGCGGCCTCGAAGATCCGGCCGAGGTGCCGGACGGACACGCCCATCACCCGCGCGACCTCCGCGGGCGCCAGCGACGCGTCGTGCAGGTGCCGCTCGATGTAGTCCCCGGCGATGATCAGCCGGCTCCGGTGGGCCGCGGGCGCGGGCCGCCCGCCGGACCGCCCGTCCGCGAGCATCCGCAGCACGCCGAGGACCGCGCCGCCCGTCAGCGCCGGATCGTCGGGCCGCGGCGCCTCCAGCAGCGACCGCAGCGCCACGACCAGCTCGCCCTCGCGCGCCGTCCCGCGCCCGAACAGCATCGGCGCGGGCACCCCGCCCGCCATGCACTCGCGGACGAACAGCTCGCGCGGCACGTCCACCAGGAACTGCCGCATGGCCGAGGAGAACCCGAACAGGTACGGCCGCCGCGTGTCGTAGACGACCAGGTCGCCGGCCGTCGCGGCGAGGCAGCCGTGCTCGTGCAGGAACACCGCCTCGCCCTTCACCAGCAGCGACAGGAACACCGAGTCCTTCGGCGCGGACCGCGCGACCTGCGGCGTCCGCTCGATCGCGTGCGCGTTCCCGCTGATGTCGGCCAGCCGGACGTCCCCCAGCCGGTAGTTCGCCTGCCGCGCGACCAGCCCCCGCTCGGAGTAGGACGTGCAGGACAGCCCGACCAGCGCGCGCCGGTTGTAGTCCTCCCAGAACCCGATCCGCTCGCGCGGCGCGACGTCCTCCGTGCTCGCGGTGGAGATCATGAGGTCGGCGGCCGGCATGGCGGGCTCCTCCCGATCGCAGGAAGTCTGTCCTGCTTCCGGAGCCTATGCCGGTGGCCGCTGGTCAGCGGAACAGCGAGTTCACATAGTCCGCGCCCAGGCCGACCTTCTCGTAGTGGGCGCGGCACATGTCGATGTAGTCGTGGACGTCGAAGAAGCCGTCCGGGTCGCCGTTCTCGTCCAGCCAGACGAGCGGGCCCTTGACGATGAACAGCGTCTTCATCGGCTCCCCGGACTCGTAGGCGACCAGCGTGTGCCCTTCGCCCGGCGCCTCGTAGATGAAATCACCGGCCGTCGCCGTCCACGGCCGCTCCAGGTACCCCCACTTGCCGGAGATCGTGTAGGCGAACACCTCGTGCGGGTGGTAGTGCCGGTTGACGAGCCCGGCCTGCTTCGCCCGCAGGACGTCCGACCAGGTGTTGTCCTTGACGTTGATCCACAGGGGCCGCGACCCGACCGTCTCGGTGAACGGCACGTAGTAGCGGTCGTCGTCGGTGGCGACCTTCGGCAGGTACACCTCCGGCAGCGCGTCGGGCTTCTGCGAGTTCTCGATCGGCTTCAGGTTCTTCCAGAACTCGGAACCGGCTGCTTCCGGCATCGGGACGGCCCCTTCCTGCTCGTGGTCGCGTTCGTGACCGCGAGTGAACCCCGGAAGGGCCGTCCCCGTCTTTCCCCTGCCGGACCTCGCCGTTTGCACATCCCGGACACGCGCCGGGCGCGCGCCCCGGGGCCGGCTACCGGCGGCGGCCGCGGCGCTCCGCGCCCCTGCGCGCCGCCTCCAGCAGCACCCGCCCGACGACCCCGAGGAACACCAGGTCGCCGAGCATCTGCACGGTCGCCAGGATCCGCGCCGCCGTCGACACGGGCACGATGTCGCCGAAGCCGACCGAGGAGAACACCGTCACGGTGAAGTACATCGAGTCCACCTTCGACAGCCGCTCGGAGAAGTGCCCCGGACCGTCGCTGTCCATCAGCCGGTACGCCGACGCGAACACCACCAGGAACAGCAAGAGGGACGTCACCAGCGTCTCCACGGCGCGCAGCCACGGCGACGGCGAGCACACGATCGCCCGCGCCTGCCAGCCGACGAGCACGCCCAGCGCCGCCAGCGCCCCGAGCAGCGCCAGCGCGGTCGCGGGCCCGAACCGCACGTCCAGCGGCGCCACCGCGTACAGCGTCAGCGCGCACGCCGAGGTCACCAGCATGCGCGCGATCGTCCGGACGAGCGGGCGGCGCGAGGGAGCGTCCACACCCTGTGGATGCCCGCGTTCACCCTCCGTGATGCTGGACGATCACCACCGGCGGATGCGAGGCTGCCGGACGTGCTGATCCTGGGCGTCCTGGCCCTGCTCTCCCTCGCGGCCTGGCTGTACCTCGCGGCCGCGCACGGCGGCTTCTGGCGCACCCGGACCGGCCTGCCGGACGGCGCCGACCCGCCCGCGTGGCCGCACGTCACGGCCGTGATCCCGGCCCGCGACGAGGCCGCCGTCCTGCCCGGCACGCTCCCGACCGTTCTCGCGCAGCGCTACCCCGGCCGCTTCGACGTCGTGGTCGTGGACGACGCCAGCACCGACGGCACCGCCGAGACCGCCGCCGCGCTCGGCGCGTCCCGGGTCGTCCGGGCCCGCGAGCGGCCCGCCGGGTGGGCGGGCAAGGTGTGGGCGATGTCCGAGGGCGTCCGCGCCGCCGGCGAGCCCGACCTTTACCTGTTCACCGACGCCGACATCGCCTACGCGCCCGGCACGCTGGCCCGGCTCGTCCGCGCCGCGCACGACCGCGACCTCGTCTCCCGGATGGCGACCCTCAGCACCGCCACCGCCTGGGAGCGGCGGATCGTCCCGGCGTTCGTGTACTTCTTCGCGCAGCTCTACCCGTTCCGCCGGGTCGCGCGGGGGAGGCGCACCGCCGCCGCGGCCGGCGGCTGCATGCTGGTCCGGCGCGCGACCCTGGAGGCGGCGGGCGGGCTCGCCGCCATCCACGACGCGCTGATCGACGACGTCGCGCTCGGCCGGCTGCTCAAGCGCGCCGGGGCCCGCTGCCGGCTCGACCTCGACCGGGACGTCGTCAGCCGCCGCCCCTACCCGCACCTCCGCGACCTCTGGGCCATGATCGCCCGCAGCGCCTACCACCAGCTCCGCTACTCGCCCGCGCTGCTGGCCGGCACCGTCCTCGGGCTGCTGCTGGTCTACGCCGTCCCGCCCGCCGCGGCGCTCGCGGGCCTGGCGGCCCTCAGCCCGCTGCCCGCCGTCGCGGGCGCCCTCGCCTGGGCATTGATGACCGCCACCTACATTCCGATGCTGCGCTTTTACGGACTGTCCCCATTCCGGGCGCCGGGGCTGCCGCTCATTGCGCTCATGTACGCCGCGATGACCGTCGACTCCGCCCGCCTCCATTGGAAAGGCCGCGGCGGAGCGTGGAAAGGCCGCGTCAGGTGAGGGACGGTTTCCTCGCGACGCCGCAGAAGGCCGTCACCTCGGGCGGGTTGCCCCACGGATTGGGTTCGGGACGCCATTGCGACACCGACACCACACCTGGATCGAGCAGTTCCAGGCCGTCGAAATAACCCGCGATCTGCTCCGGAGACCGCAGCTTGTAAGGGTCGCCCGCCTCCGCGCGGGTCTGCTCCGCCTGCGCCGCCGCCTCCGGATCCACCTTGTCGGTGCCGTCCTCCAGAACGAGGAAACTGCCCGGCGCCAGCGCCCCGACCAGCCGGTCGCGGATGTCCTTCGCCTCCGCGTCGTCCCACACGTTCCCGAGAATGCCGAGCATCATCAGCGCGACCGGACGGCCGAAGTCCAGCGTGGCGGCGGCCCGTTCGAGAATGGCGTCCGGCTCCCGGACGTCCGCGCTGATGTAGTCGCACGCGCCCTCCGGGGTGCTGCTGAGCAGGGCACGGGCATGCGTCAGCACGAGCGGGTCGTTGTCCACGTAGACGATCCGGGAGCCGGGATTGACCCGCTGCGCGACCTCGTGCGTGTTGTCGACCGTCGGGAGCCCGGTGCCGATGTCGAGGAACTGCTCGACGCCCGCCTCGCCCGCCAGATACCGCACCGCGCGGCCGAGGAACGCCCGCGAGTGGCGCGCCACGTCCACGATTCCCGGATACACCCGGCGGACCTGCTCGCCGACCTCCCGGTCGACCGGATAATTGTCCTTGCCGCCCAGCCAGTAGTTCCAGACGCGCGCCGAATGCGGAACGCTCGTGTCGATGACCGGCTCGTCCGCTGCCATGAACGACGCCCTTCGCTCGGGGATTCCGCCCCAAATTACCGCACCCGCGCCGAACCTGGACGTTCAGCGCGCACCCGCCCGCCCCGCGCCTTTCCTGGAAAAGGCTAGAACTCGACCAGGCGGCGCCACAGTTCGGCGCGCTCGTCGACGCCGCGGTCCGGGCGGATGTGCCCGCGGGTCAGCGGGTCTGCTGGATGCGGATCAGGTTGCCGGCGGGGTCGCGGACGGCGCAGTCCCGGACGCCGTACGGCTGCTCGGCCGGCTCCTGGACGATGTCGGCGTTCCCCGCCTGCAGCCGCTTGAAGGCGCCGTCGAGGTCGGGCGTGGCCAGCTGGATCATGGCATAGGTGCCCTTGGCCATCATCTCGGCGATGGTGCGGCGCTCGTCCTCGGTGACGCCGGGGTCGGCGGCCGGCGGGTGCAGGACGATGGCCGTGCCCGCCCCGCCGGGCGGCCCGACCGTGATCCAGCGCATCCGCCCGCTGCCGACGTCCAGCCGGACCTCGAAACCGAGGACGTCGCGGTAGAACGCGAGCGACGCCTCCGGGTCCTCGTGCGGGAGGAACGTCGAATGGATGGCGATGTCCATGCGGGCCAGGCTAACCCGGCGGGCCGCCGGGACCCGGTGAACGGCCCCGCACCGGCCGCGTCACCTGCTTCGCCACGCACGACGGCAGCTCGCCCGGCGCCTCCGCGGCCCGCTGCCGGTAGGCGCTCGGCGGCATCCCGACGAGCTCGGCGAACCGGGTGCTGAACGTGCCGAGCGACGAGCAGCCGACCTCGAAGCACACCTCGGTGACGGTGAGGTCGCCGCGCCGCAGCAGCGCCATCGCCCGCTCGATGCGCCGCGTCATCAGGTAGGAGTACGGCGACTCGCCGTAGGCGGCGCGGAACTCGCGGCTGAGGTGCCCGGCCGACATGTTCACGCCGCGGGCGAGCGCCTCGACGTCGAGCGGCCGCGCGTATTCCCGGTCGATCCGGTCGCGGACGCGCCGGAGCCGCGCCAGGTCGAGAAGGCGCTGCTCGGAGGCGGGTTTGCGGGCCACATCCGGATCGTACGCGGCGCCGGTGACATCCTCGCGGCGTCCCGCCCGGCGGCGCAGCCGGGCCAGGACGTCCGCGAGGGCCACGGCGGTCAGCCGCCGACGTAGGCCGCGAGGTGCTCCCCGGTGAGGGTGGAGCGGGCGGCGACGAGGTCGGCGGGCGTCCCCTCGAACACGACCCGCCCGCCGTCGTGGCCGGCGCCGGGACCGAGGTCGATGATCCAGTCGGCGTGCGCCATCACGGCCTGGTGGTGCTCGATGACGATCACGGACTTGCCGGCGTCGACGAGCCGGTCCAGCAGGCCGAGCAGCTGCTCGACGTCGGCGAGGTGCAGGCCCGCGGTCGGCTCGTCGAGGACGTACACGCCGCCGTCCTCGCCCATGTGGGTGGCGAGCTTGAGCCGCTGCCGCTCGCCGCCGGACAGGGTGGTGAGCGGCTGCCCGATGCCGAGGTAGCCGAGCCCGACGTCGGCGAGCCGCCGGAGGATCTTGTGCGCGGCGGGCAGCCGCGCCTCGCCGTCGCCGAAGAACTCCTCGGCCTCCGCGACCGGCATCGCGAGGACCTCGGCGATGTTCCGGCCGCCCAGGCGGTAGTCCAGCACCGCCTCCTGGAACCGCCTGCCCTCGCACTCCTCGCAGGTCACCGCGACCCCGGCCATCATCGCGAGGTCGGTGTAGACGACGCCGGCGCCGTTGCAGGCGGGGCAGGCGCCCTCGGAGTTCGCGCTGAACAGCGCGGGCTTCACGCCGTTCGCCTTCGCGAACGCCTTGCGGATCGGGTCGAGCAGGCCGGTGTAGGTCGCCGGGTTGCTGCGCCGCGAGCCGCGGATCGCACCCTGGTCGATCGCCACGACGCCCGCGCCCGCCGGGATCGACCCGTGCACGAGCGAGCTCTTCCCGGACCCGGCGACGCCCGTGACGACGGTGAGCACCCCGAGCGGGATGTCGACGTCCACGTCCTGGAGGTTGTGCGTGGAAGCGCCGCGGATCTCCAGCTTCCCGGTCGGCTCGCGCACCGCCTTCTTGAGCGCGGCCCGGTCGTCGAGGTGGCGGCCGGTGACGGTGCCGGAGGCGCGCAGCCCCTCGACGGTGCCCTCGAAGCACACGGTCCCGCCGTTCGTCCCGGCGCCGGGGCCGAGGTCGACGACGTGGTCGGCGATCGCGATCGCCTCCGGCTTGTGCTCCACGACGAGGACGGTGTTGCCCTTATCGCGCAGCCGCAGCAGCAGGCCGTTCATCCGCTGGATGTCGTGCGGGTGCAGGCCGATCGTCGGCTCGTCGAAGACGTAGGTGACGTCGGTGAGCGACGAGCCGAGGTGCCGGATCATCTTGACGCGCTGCGCCTCGCCGCCCGACAGCGTCCCCGACGGCCGCTCCAGGGACAGGTAGCCGAGCCCGATCTCCACGAACGAGTCGAGCGTGTGCGCGAGCTTGGCGAGCAGCGGCGCGACGGACGGCTCGTCCAGCCCGCGGACCCAGGCGGCCAGGTCGCTGATCTGCATCGCGCACGCGTCGGCGATGCTGATCCCGTCGATCTTGGACGACCGGGCCGCCTCGGTGAGCCGGGTGCCGTCGCAGTCCGGGCAGACCGTGAACGTGGTCGCGCGCGTCACGAACGCCCGGACATGCGGCTGCAGCGAGTCGACGTCCTTGGACAGCATCGACTTCTGGATCCGCGGGATCAGGCCCTCGTAGGTCAGGTTGATCCCGTCCACCTTGATCTTCGTCGGCTCCCGGTGGAGGAGGTCGTCCAGCTCCTTCTTGGTGTACTTGCGGATCGGCTTGTCCGGGTCGAAGTAGCCGCAGCCGCGGAAGATCCGCCCGTACCAGCCGTCCATGCTGTAGCCGGGGATCTTGAGCGCGCCCTCGTTCAGCGACTTGTCCGCGTCGTACAGCTCGGTGAGGTCGATGTCGGAGACCGTGCCGCGGCCCTCGCAGCGCGGGCACATCCCGCCGGTGATCGTGAAGCTGCGCCGCTCCTTCACCGTCTTGCCGCCGCGCTCGTACTTCACGGCGCCGCCGCCGCTGATCGACGCGACGTTGAAGGAGAACGCCTGCGGCGAGCCGATGTGCGGCCGGCCGAGCCGGCTGAACAGGATCCGCAGCATCGCGTGCGCGTCGGTGGCGGTGCCGACCGTCGAGCGCGGGTCGGCGCCCATCCGCTGCTGGTCGACGATGATCGCCGTCGTCAGCCCCTCCAGGACGTCGACGTCCGGCCGCGCCTGCGCCGGCATGAAGCCCTGCACGAAGGTGCTGTACGTCTCGTTGATCATCCGCTGCGACTCGGCGGCGATCGTGTTGAACACCAGCGAGGTCTTGCCGGAGCCGGAGACGCCGGTGAACACCGTCAGCCGGCGCTTCGGGATCTCGATGCCGACGTCCTTGAGGTTGTTCTCTCGGGCGCCGTGGACGCGGATCAGCTCGTGGCTGTCGGCGACGTGCGGCGCGTCGTGCGGCGTGACGGGCCGCGCGTCCGGCTCGTCCGCGCTGGTGGTCGTGCTCATGGTCTCTCCATCGGGTCGGCGGGCCCGGAACGGGCGGGCCGCGTCGGCGTGGCCTGCTCAGTCCGACAGTATGTCCGGTTCGCTCCCGGAGAGGAGTTCGGCCTCCGCCAGGTACCGCCCGGTACCTGCTGCCCCTGGCATCCGAAAGCCCTTACATGCATTCGGTCGTTGTGTAACGTCATGGCCATGCGGACGGCGTACAAGTGCCGGGCCTATCCCGACCCGGTGCAGGCTGCCCTCTTCGGGCGCACATTCGGCTGCGTGCGCCTGGTGTGGAACCTGACGCTCGCCGAACGGCATCGCGCTTGGCAGTCTGAGGGGAAGCGCACCTCCTACAAGCAGACCGACGCCGCGCTCACCGGCTGGAAGAAGACCGGAGAGTTGGCGTTCCTCTCCGAGGTCTCCTCCGTTCCATTGCAGCAGGCGCTGCGGCACCAGCACGCCGCGTTCGCCAACTTTTTCGCCGGACGCGCCCGCTACCCCCGCTTCAAGACCCGAAACTCCCGCCAGTCCGCGCACTACACGCGCTCGGCGTTCCGGATGCGCAAGGGTGAATTGTGGATGGCGAAGACCACCGCCCCGCTGGCGTTCGTGTGGTCCTTTGATGAGGTGGACCTGGCGGCACTGGAACCGACGATGGTGGTGATCTCGAGGGAGCCTGACGACCGCTGGTACGTCACCTTCGCCGTCGATGCCCAAGCCCCCGCCCCCATGGATGCCGCCGGGCATCAGATCGGCGTCGACCTGGGGGTCAAGGACTTCGCGGTGACCTCCGACGGGGACCGCATCGCCAACCCCCGCCATCTGGAGAAGAAGCAGCGCAACCTTGCGCGATACCAGCGACGCATGGCCCGTAAACGGCCTGGTTCGGTCAATCGCAGCAAGGCCAAGGCCAAGGTTGCCCGCGCTCACCGCAAGGTCCGCAACGCCCGCGCCGACTTCCTGCACCGCACCAGCACTAGCCTCGTCAAAAAGGCGGACGTGATCGTGGTCGAGGACCTCGCGGTCGCCAACATGGTCCGCAACCGCATCCTCGCCCGCACCATTTCCGACTGCGGATGGGGCGAGTTCCGGCGGCAGTTGGAGTACAAATGCGAGCGGGCCGGGCGCACTCTGGTGGTGATCGATCGCTGGTACCCCTCGTCCAAGACCTGCTCGCACTGCGGGCACCTGCTGGCCGAGTTGAGCCTTTCCACCCAGGCGTGGACGTGTCCGGGCTGCCGCACCCGGCACGACCGGGACGTCAACGCGGCCAAGAACATCCTTGCGGCTGGTCGAGCCGTAGCCGGGGGCACCCCTGGCGATGTCTGTGGAGCTGATGTCAGACGGCAAGGGTCCCCCCTTCCGCAGTCGGCTGCGAAGCAGAAACACCCACAGCGCGAGCCGTAGGGATCTCCTCCCTTAAGGGAAGAAGGAAGTCAATTGTCCTGGATCAGCTCTTGTCCTGGATCAGCCCGAGGACGTTGCCGTCGGGGTCGGTGAACGTGGCGACCAGGCGGCCGCCGCCGACGTCGCGCGCGGCCTCCTTGAGCGCCGCGCCCGCCGCCGTCACCTCGGCGAGCTTCGCCTCGATGTCCGGGACGTGCCAGTACGCGACGGGGGAGTCCATCTGCTGCGGCCCGCCCGCCGGCACCAGCCCGATGTGCTGGCCCTCGGCGTCGAAGCCGACGTAGTACTCCGAGTCGGCCGTCGGGGAGACGCCGAGCAGTGCGGTGTAGACGGCCTTGGCCGCGGCCAGGTCGGTCACCGGGTGCAGGACCGTCCTGATCCCCTGGGTGGAAGACTCGCTCATGATCGCTCCTTGGGTCGTGGCGGGCGCCCCGTCCGGGACGCCCTGCCGGTCACGCTAGTTCCGGCCCGGTCATCGGCGCTTCTCGATTCCTGACCGGTCTGGTCAGCCGCCCTGCCTGCGGTTATGTCGCCGCTCAGCCCCACGCGCCGGCGATCTGGCGGGTGGTGGCGTTCAGCCGGTTGAACATGTTGGTGACGCCGATCATCAGCACGATCGCGGCCAGCTGCTTCTCGTCGAAGTAGGTGGCGGCGGTGTCCCAGACCTCGTCGCTCACCGCGTCGGGACGGTCCGCGAGGCGCGTCGCGGCCTCCGCCAGCTCCAGCGCGGCTCGCTCCTCGTCGCTGAAGTACGGGGCCTCCCTCCACGCGGCGACCAGCGCGAGCCGCTCGTCGCTCACGCCCGCCTTCCGGGCCGTCTTCGCGCCGGCGTCGACGCACGCGCTGCACCCGTTGATCTGGCTGACGCGCAGGTGCACCAGCTCCAGGGTCTGCTCGTCCACCCCGCCGGAGTGCACCGCCTTGAAGACCTCCTGGATCGGCTTCATGGCGTCGGACAGGATGACGGCGGGGTTCTGCATACGGGACTGCATCTCGGTGTTCTCCCTCTTCAGGGGCCTTGCGGCCGGTGCCCCGCTCGGTTCGGGGCGTGGCACCATCACAGCCGGGCGGGCTTGCCTTGACGACGGCGATGGGACACCGTGGGACAGCCGAAACGGCCTGGACCAGCGGCGGGCGCGCCCGCACCGTTTCGGCCGGCGTGGGACAGGAGGCGGGGAACGGTGGTCGTGCAGCAGCGGACGACGGCGCGGACCGACCCGCAGGACGAGCTCGCCGCCCGGCTGCGGCTGCTCCAGGAGCTGTCCGGACGCGGCGTCCGGGCCCTCGCCCGCGACACCGGCCTCAGCTCGTCGTCGCTGTCGCGCTACCTCGGCGGGCAGACCGTCCCGCCGTGGCCCGCGGTGCTCGCGCTGTGCCGGCTCGTCAAGCGGGACCCGCGGCCGCTGCGCCCGCTGTGGGAGCGGGCGTCGAACCCGCTGCCCGCGCCGCCGAAGACCAGCCGCCAGGTGCAGCCGCCGTCGCCGCCGTCCGGCGTCCCGCGCCCGCCCCGCAACGACCTGCCGCGCGACGTGCCCGACTTCACCGGGCGGGAGGACGAGCTCGCCGCCGTCCTCGACGCCGTGGCGGGCAGCCGGGTCGTGGCCGTCGACGGGATGGCGGGCGTCGGCAAGACGTGCCTGGCGGTGCATGCCGCGTACCGGCTCGCCGACGGCCACCCCGACGCGCAGCTCTACCTTGACCTGCACGGATTCACCGACGGCCGCGAGCCGCTCGACCCCGACACCGCGCTGCGGGCGCTGCTCGCGGCGCTCGACGTCCCGTCGGAGAAGGTCCCGCAGGAGGGCGGCGTCGAGCCGCTGGCGGCGTGCTGGCGGTCGGAGCTGGCGGGCCGGCGGGCCGTCGTCGTCCTGGACAACGCCGCCGACGCCGAGCAGGTCCGGCCGCTGCTGCCCGGGGCGGGCCCGTCCGTCGCGCTGATCACCAGCCGGAACCGGCTGCTGGGCCTGGACGAGGTGCCGCCGGTGTCGCTGGACGTGCTGAGCCCGTGGGAGAGCGCGGAGCTGCTGGCCCGCGCCAGCGGCGAGGCCGCCTCCGGCGGGCGGCTGGCGCGCGAGCCGGAGGCGGCGGCGGAGGTGCTGCGGCTGTGCGGGCACCTGCCGCTCGCGCTGCGGCTCGCCGCGGCCCGGCTGCGGCACCGTCCGGGCTGGACCGTCGGGATCCTCGTCGAGCGGATGGCGGAGGGCTCCGGCGAGTTCGACACCGCGTTCGCCATGTCCGTCCGGCAGCTCGACCGGGCCCAGCGCCGGCTGTTCCGGCTGCTGGGGGAGCTGCCCGGGTCGTCGTTCGACGAGTACGTGGCGGCGGCGCTGGCGGACGTCCCGCCGCGCACCGCCCGGGCCCTGCGGGAGGACCTGGGCGACGCGCCCCTCGTCCAGCAGCCGGCGGCCGGCCGGTACCGGCTGCACGACCTGGTGCGCCGGCACGCGCGCCGGGCCGCCGCCGAGCAGGTCCCGCCGGCGGAGCGGGAGCGGGCGCTGGCCCGGGTCCTCGGCTACTACGTGCACGCCGCCGCGGCGGCCGACGCGGCGATGCCGTTCCCGGCGGGCAGCCGGGCGGCCTCCGCGGGACCCGCGCCGGCCGAGGTGCCGCGGTTCGCCGGCAAGAGCGCCGCGCTCGCCTGGTTCGGCGCCGAGTACGGGAACCTGATGGCCGCGTTCCACGCCGCGGTCGCTACCGGCGCCGACGCGCACGTCTGCGAGCTGCCGCGCTTCATGCGGGCGTACTTCGCGCGGCGCTGCGGGACGACGCACCTCAACGCCCTGTTCGAGCGGTCGGTGGACGCGGCGCGCCGGCTCGGCGACCCGCTCTGGCTCGCCGAGGCGCACAGCGACCTCGGCTTCGCCCGGTACAACGCGGGCCGGATGGCGGAGGCCGGCGCCGCGTACGAGGCGGCGGAGCCGCTGGTGTCGGCGGCGGGCGACGTCCTGTCGCAGGCGGAGCTGACGATCCGCCGCGGCTACCTGAGGTGGGACGAGGGGCACGTCGAGGAGCCGCTCGAGCTGTTCCGGACGGCCGGGCGGCTGTACGAGGCGGCCGGCTGCCCGATGGGCGCCGCCCACGCCACCGCGTACGAGGCGTGGGCGCTGCTCCAGCTCGGGCACCGCGAGGACGCGGCGCGGCTGGCCCGCAAGGCGCTGGACGTCCCGCACTCCGACCCCGCGTGGCCGCCCGCGCTGACGGCCCGGATCACGCTCGGCGTCGCCATCGCCCACGAGGAGCCCGGCGAGGCCGTCCGGTACCTGCACGAGGCCCTGGACATGGCGCGCGACGACGGCCACAAGCACAACGAGGCGTGGTGCCTCAACTGCCTCGGCGTCGCGCTGCGCCGGATGGGCCGGTACGAGGAGGCGCTGGACGCCCACCGGCGGGCGTTCGCGCTGCTCGACGAGCTGTTCGAGGAGCACTGGAAGATCCACTACCTCAACGGCTACGGCGAGACGTGCCGGCTCGCGGGCCGTCCCGAGGAGGCGCTGCGGCTGCACCGGCGGGCGCTGGAGCTGGCCCCGGAGGTCGGGTACCGGCACGAGGAGGCGCTGGCCCACGCGGGCATCGCCGCCGTCCTCGACGGCACGGACCCGGCCGCGGCGGCGGAGCACCGCGCCGCGGCCGAGGCCGTGCTGCGGGACCTCAGCCCCGGGCCCGCGCCGGCGGCGCGGTGAGCGCGTAGATCAGCAGGATCGACATCGCGATCGTCAGCACCGACCAGAGCGGGAACGCCCGCAGGAACGCGATGTGGCCGATCGCGGCGAGGACGGCGAACAGCACCCCGACGACGCGCGCCCACATCCGCCCGGCGATGATCCCCGCGCCGACGGCGATCTGGACGGCGCCGAGGATCAGCCAGAACCAGCCCCAGGCGGTGAAGTCGAACACCATGATCTTGCTGCTGCCGACGAGGTAGTAGTCGTCGTTGAACAGGCCGACCAGCCCGTCGATGACGTTGAACGCGCCGATCACCATGGCGAGGGTGCCGGCGAACGTCAGCCAGCCGGACGTCTGCGGGAGGTGCCGGGCCGAGCCGTGCGCCATCCTGGTCATCGTGGGCCTCCCCTGCTCGAAGCCGGACTCGGATGCCCGAAAGATCCCCCTTGTCCGACCGGCCGCAACCGCGTCCCGGGTTCTTTTGGCCCGCGCCAGGGCGAAACGTGCCCGAAAGCTGACGTGCCCTTATGGCGACTCTTTGCGCAGCAGGGATTTTGGTGCGGTTTGCGGTGGGACATACCCGTGCCATGGACGGACCCGCGTTCGATGACCGGACCGATTTCGAGAACGCCGCGCGCGGCAAGGTGGCGTCGCTGTCGCCCGGGGCCGTGCGGGACGCCGGCGGCCGCGTCGTCTGGGACGCCGACGCCTACGCGTTCCTCGACGCCCCCTGCCCGGAGTCGGCGAACCCGTCCCTCTGGCGGCAGTCGCAACTGTGCGCCATCCAGGGCCTGTTCGAGGTCACCGACGGGATCTACCAGGTCCGGGGCCTGGACCTGTCGAACATGACGCTGGTCGAGGGCGACCGCGGCGTGATCGTCATCGACCCGCTCGTCTCCGCCGAGACGGCCGCCGCCGCGCTGGCGCTCTACCGCGAGCACCGCGGCGACCGGCCCGTCAGCGGCCTCGTCTACACCCACTCCCACGTCGACCACTTCGGCGGCGCCGAAGGCGTCATCCCGCCCGGCAACCCCGAGACGGTGCCGATCCTCGCCCCGGCCGGATTCCTGGAGCACGCCGTCGCCGAGAACGTCTACGCGGGCACCGCGATGGGCCGCCGCGGCGTCTACCACACGGGCGTCCTGCTGCCGAAAGGCCCGGACGGGATGATCGGCACCGGCCTCGGGCAGACCGCCTCGTCCGGACGGGTGACGCTCGTCCCCCCGACCAAGGACATCACCCGGACCGGGCAGGCGGAGGTCCTCGACGGGGTGCGGATCGTCTTCCAGCTCACCCCCGGCACCGAAGCGCCCGCCGAAATGAACTTCCATTTCCCCGACCGGCGCGCTCTGTGCCTCGCGGAGAACGCCACCCACAATCTGCACAACATCCTGACGCTGCGGGGCGCGCTCGTGCGCGACGCCCGCGTCTGGGCCCAGTACCTGGACGAGGCCATCGACCTGTACGCGGACTGCACCGACGTGGCGTTCGCGTCCCACCACTGGCCGACCTGGGGCCGCGACGAGATTGTCGCGTTCCTGTCCCAGCAGCGCGACCTCTACGCCTACCTGCACGACCAGACGCTCCGGCTCCTCAACCAGGGCCATACCGGCATCGAGATCGCCGAAATGATGGAGCTGCCGCCCGCCCTCGCCAACGCCTGGCACGCGCGCGGCTACTACGGCTCGGTCAGCCACAACGTCAAAGCCATTTACCAGCGCTACATGGGCTGGTTCGACGGCAATCCCGCGCACCTGTGGGAACACCCGCCCGTCGAGGCGTCCCGCCGGTACGTCGAATGCATGGGCGGCGCCTCGAAGACGATGGCGATGGCCCGCGACTACGCCGCCCAGGGCGACCTGCGGTTCGCGGCGACGCTGTTCGACCACGTCGTCTTCGCCGACCCCGGCAACGCCGACGCGAAGGCCGGCCTCGCCGACGTTTTCCAGCGCCTCGGCGAGGGCGCCGAGAACGGCATCTGGCGCAACTTCTACCTGACCGGTGCGATGGAACTGCGGGAGGGCATCAAACCGGTCCCGACGAGCATTTCCGGCGGCATGACGGCGGGACTGACCGCCGAGCAGGTCTTCGACTCGATGGCGATCCGCGTGAACGGCCCGAAGGCGTGGGACGAGCACCTGACCATCGACTGGCATTTCACCGACTCCGGCGACCGCCACCGCATGACGCTGTCCAACGGCGCCCTCACCCACCGCCGCACCGACAGCGCGCCAGCCCCCGCCGACCTGACCCTGACCCTCACCAGACCGGCCCTGTTCGCCCTGGTCAAGGGCGACACCACCGAAGGCGTCGACCTCACCGGCGACACCTCCGCCCTCCGCCGCCTCCTGGCCCTCATGGACGACCCCGTCCCGAACTTCCCCATAACAACCCCCTGACCACGGACCAGCTCTGAGGCCCCCCATTACTCCGCGGGGATCTCGACCAGCGAGCCGTCGGCGCCATAGGTGAAGAGCCTCGGCGGCCCCATCCTGCTGACGGCTTCGGCGATCTCCGCCTCATGTCTGGCGACCTCGTCCGGATCCGAAGGATCGGTGAGCCGGAACCCGAGAAGCCCGACCTCCTGCGGATCGGCGTCGTCCGGCAGGATCTCGCCTTCCAGAACGAACCCCAACAGCCCGCGCAATACCTCCTCGCCGAGCTCCAGAGGATGGAACGGCAGCGGGTAAGGCTCCTCCGACCATTCGGGCTCGTCCGGGACCGGATGCTCCCCGGCCCAGAAGGGCGCCTCGAACGGGAACGGCTCACCGATGTTCTCGACGATCCCGTCGTCGGGGGACAGGCTCAGCGAACGGACCAGCCGCCCGTCCTCCCA
Source organism: Actinomadura montaniterrae (assembly GCF_008923365.1). GTDB lineage: Bacteria > Actinomycetota > Actinomycetes > Streptosporangiales > Streptosporangiaceae > Spirillospora > Spirillospora montaniterrae. The sequence continues at coordinate 22,011 of NZ_WBMR01000047.1, read as the reverse complement.
CACCGCGAAGGCCAGCCAGTCGACGACACTGTGCATCGCGTGCAGGATCAGCCTCCGCCCCGCGCTCGCCTCGACCAGATGGGCGGGGAGCCGCGACGGTTCGTCGAGCATGACCCGCTGATCGCAGATGATGTCGAGCCCCGGGAGCCGCGTGGCGTAGGTCGTCCCGTAGGGCGGGTAGCAGCCGTCGCCGAGCGTGGACGGTTCGTCCTCCTGCACCGCCCACCCGGGATACAGCCGGTCGAGCAGCGCCGCGGTCGCCTCCGGATCCGGTTCGGGAGCCGCACGAAGGATCTCGCCGACATCACCGTCCGCGTAAACCAGCAGCCCGGTCTTGGCTCCCATGCCCACTCCCTCGTCCATTCCGTGACGGCGGGAGAGTATCGGCCGACTGTGACAGCCGCGGGTTTCAGGCGGGCTTTCTTGCCAGGACGAGGCGGAAGCGCGGGGCGCCGTCGGGGCGGCGGCCCAGAGCCGTCAGGGGGACGGTCGTCACGTCGAATCCGGCCGTCGCCAGGTCGTCGCGGACCGCGCCCAGCGGGCAGGTGCGGTAGTACATGACGAACGGCGGACGCCAGACCGCGTTCCGGACGCGCATGACCGCGTCGAAGCCCAGCAGCGCCCAATACAGCACCGACGTGACGGGCGGCGGACCGCCGATCGGAAAGGCGAAGAGACCGCCGGGGCGGAGCGCCCGATGCACGCCCGCGAAAACCGCGGGCCGCTCGGAGGGCAGCAGATGGCCGAGCGCCCCGAACGTCACGGCCAGATCGAATTCCGCACCGAAGGAAAGGTCTCGCACGTCGGCCCGGACCAGTTCGGCGTCCGGATGCGCTTCGCGCGCCTGCGCGAGCATTCCGGAGCTGAAGTCGACTCCGGCTATCCGCCCCTGGCAAACGGCCGCGAGCGTTCGCATTCCCGCGCCGGTGCCGCAGCACACGTCCAGTCCCCGCCCGAACGGCCCGAGCGGACGCAGCGCGTCGGCGGTCGCGTCGAGAACGCCGTCGGGCGTCCGGAAGGGCGTGTGGTCGAACTTCGGCGCGAGCAGGTCGTACCCGCGCTCGACCGAGGACAGCGCCTGCACCGCCAGCTCCCGCAACGACGGCCCCTGAGACGAGAACACCGCCCAAGGCTACTCGCGGCGGGTCATCGGGGCGCCGCGGCCTCCAGCTCGTCGACGCCGCCGGACATGATCGTGCGGACGTGGTCGGTGATGTGCCGCAGCGGCCAGTCCCACCAGGCCAGGGCGAGGAGGCGGGCGATGTCGGCGTCGCTGTAGCGGCGGCGGAGGAGCCTGGCCGGGTCGCCGCCGGCGATGCCGTAGTCGGGGACGTCGTCGATGACCACGGACCCGGACGCGATGACCGCGCCGTGCCCGATGCGGACGCCCGGCATCACCAGCGACCGGTAGCCGATCCAGACGTCGTTGCCGATCACGGTGTCGCCGCGTCCGGGCAGTCCGGTGATGAGGTCGGCGTGCTCGGCCCACGACCCGCCCATGATCGGGAACGGGAACGTCGACGGGCCGTCCATGCGGTGGTTCGCGCCGTTCATGAGGAACCGCACGCCCGTGCCGAGCGCGCAGAATTTCCCGATGACGAGCCTTTCCGGCCCGTAGTGGTAGAGCACGTTGCGGGTCTCGAAGGCGGTCGGGTCGTCCGGGTCGTCGTAGTAGCTGAACTCGCCGACCTCGATCAGCGGCGACGTGACCAGCGGTTTCAGCAGCACGACGCGCGGCTGCCCGGGAATCGGGTGCAGCACGGTCGGGTCGGCGGGCACGGGCGGCATGCGCGATCGTCTCCTTCGCGGGCGCGACGCGCCGTCGCCCGAATTAATGCGACGATCGACGCATTAAGATACTGGCACGACGCCGTCCCACCGAGCAACCGGAGCACCACCGATGACTCCACCGGCAGACGCCGAGCCCGCGCCGCCTCCGCGCCGCCGCCCCGGCGGCCGCACCGCCCGCGTCCGCGCGCAGGTCCACGAAGCCGTCCTCGCGGAGCTCGGCGAGCACGGCTACGACGCCCTCACCATGGAGGCCGTCGCGGCCCGCGCCGGCGTCCACCGCGCCACCGTGTACCGGCGCTGGGGCGACGTCGGCGGCCTGCTCGCCGACGTCCTGGACGCCGCGTCCGACGACGCGTGGCAGCCCCCCGACACCGGCTCCCTGGAACGCGACCTGGCCGGGCTGAACCGCGAGATCCAGGACGCCATGACCGCGCGGCCGCCGGTCATGGCGGCGCTGATCGCCGCCTCGTTCCGCTCCGAGAAGGCCGAACGCGCCCAGCGGCGGCTCTGGGAGGACCGCTACGCCCGCTGCGAGATCGTCGTCGCCCGGGCCGTCCGCCGCGGCGAGATCCCCCCGGACACCCACGCCCGCCGGCTCCTGATCACCGCGACCGCCCCCCTGTACCACCACCTGGTCCTCCTCCGCACGCCCCCCGACCCGGACCTCCCCGACCACGCCGCCCGAACCGCCGCCCTGGCCGCCACCGCCGGCGCCTTCACCACCCCCTGACCACCCGTCCTGGTGGCGAGCACCGCGCGCTGGCGCGCACGGCCGAAATCGGTCGGCGTCCGCTGCCGTGCGTGATCCGCCGCGTCGAAGGCGCATATTGGCTGCATGGATCTCCCGCGGTTCTCTGAGTTCTCCGAGCCGGAACGCCTTCCCAAGCCGAAGGCCGCGGAGATTCCCGCGCCCCGTGGGGCCGACAATGTGGCGGAACAGGAGGTGGAAGAAAGGTCATTGGCTGACGCGGTACGCGCGGAGGAATTGGCTCGCGTGGCACGTGACGCGCAGGACGCGTGTGATGACGTGGTGGCGGAGTTCGGGGAACCGGTGTCCAGGGCGGAAGCGGAGGGTGAGGATCAGGACGCCGCAGAGCTCCGGGACCTCAAGGCCGCTTTCTCCCGGGAGGTCGCCGCGTGGGAGGTACCCGGATCGCCGGAAGGGGGCCCGTCCTCATCGTTCGAGGAGCGGGCGGAGCAGTGCGCGCGGCGAGACGCCGATCTGCAGATGGCCAGGCGCGAGGAGAGAGCCGAATCCCTGAGGCTTTTCAAGAAGGAAGCCTCCGATGCGCTCGACGCCCAGGAGCAGTCGCAGCTCGAGGCGCTGAGCCGGCGGGACGAGCCGGAGCGGCTTCGCGAGGACGAGGCGGAAGTGAAGGAGGCGTTCGATCGGGGACGAGCGAAGCTCGCTGGAGATGGGTGCGAAGGGTCCGGCGTTGAAACGGTCGCTGATCCTTTCAGCGAGTTGAACGACTGCTACCAGAAGGCGGCCGATGAGGAACGTCGTTCCCGGGAGGCGCCTGAAAAGGCCACCAGGGAGCGCAAGGACGCCGTCCTGGAGTCCTTCGGGCGGTCCGCAGACGACGCGGAGGCCGATCGCCGCCCCCCGTCCGACCTGGCTCCGGAGTTGGCTCCGGATCCGGCTTCGGAGCCGGCTCCGGATGGGGAAGGCGCTCCCGGCTTCGTCGAGCGCGCCAAGTCGGCGATCATGTTCCGTGCCATCACGTACGCCATGGACGGCATCGCGCCCGGCGCGGGCGCCACGGCGCGGTATCTGAAGACGATCTGGGAGACCGGTGAGGCGCTGACCGGCGACGGACCCGTCCGGATCACCATTCCGATCGGCGACGACCTCGGCGTGACGCTCGCGGATTCCGGACGCGGCCTCAGATTGCGGTTTGACGTGGCGTTCGGCGACCTTCCGTCCATCGGACCTGAAGGCACACCGACTACCGGCAAGAGCCGAGCCGACGCTACCGTTCCCGACGTCGGCGCGATCGCGATATCTGTGAAAACCGGCGAATGGCGGAACGCCACCGAACCTCCTCGCCGGGCGAAACCCGCCGTGCCGGAAGTCGAGCGTCCAGGGGGCACGGCGCGCTGGTATGGGCCCGGCGAAGCCCCGACTCCTGGGGCGCCTGCCGCCGAACCAGCGAACACCGTCGAGACGCGGCCCGAGACCTTTGGCGAATTCCGGGAGCCGTGGTCTGAACGACCGCATCTTCCGATTCCCGGCCGTCCGGATCAGGGGCCGCCCGAGCCGGGCGCCGCTGCGGAATCCGCTTTCGTCTCCGAGGTCCGGCCGGACGCCGTCGTGGGACTGGACCTGGCGGAATTCCTCGTCGTGGTCGTCTACGCGGACATTCGCAACCTCCACGGGCACGACCTCGCCGTATACGGGCTGAACCTGGCCCGCCAGGCGTTGCACCGGCGCCTCTTCGACACTCGGAGGCCGAAGAGCATGAGGACGTCGGCACAGTGGCTTCGTCGTATCGGCGTCGTCATCCTGTACGACCGCGTGCTCGGCCTGGCCGTCTATATCGACGTCGATCTGCGGACCCATGAACCGTCATGCAAGAACATAGGCGTACTGACCACGGATGTCGTACCGCCACTCGCCTAGGATCCCTCGCAGCGTCATCGGGCCGAGCGTGACGAGCCCGGACTCCATCGTCTTGACGGCCTCGAGCAGGGCCTCGACCTCCGGCGCCTCTGCCTGCACAGCGTGCCCGAGCCAGTCCGCCAGTTCTTCCTCGTCTATTCCGGCGAACCAGTGGCGCGCTTTCAACGGTGCAGCGCTCAGGACGCGGCTGCTCACCAGGCGCAGACCGGCGGCACCGGCCAGATGGAACAACACGTCCTGCACCGCGATGCCGACATCGGCGTCCGTGCAATCGATCGCGCCGCGAACCGCTCCCCAGGACTCCCGTTCGAGGTTCGCCAGCCTGCCGGCCTGCTTCTCTTGCGCCTGCTCTATTCGCACTAGGCGCTCATTGAGACCGGCCAACTCCGCTTGCGCGTGGTCGTGGTTCCGGCTCACCCGCTGCGCGAGCGCGTCGAGTTTGCGGGTCACCTGATCCAGCCGGCCCTGGGCCTCGTTGTGCGATCGTCCGATCGCGGTGGTGAACCCGTCTCGCAGGGCCTCCAGCCCGTCCGCCACTTCACTGAACCGACGTTGCGTCTCCTGCCGCGATCGCTCGAATTCGTCATGCAACTCGGCGGCGATCCTCTGCGAATCCGCCGCGCTCAGATCGCGGGTGGACGCCACTTCGCCGCGAATCGCGCCGACCTCGTCGTCGAGCCCTTTACGGACGGCCGTGAGATGACCGTCGATTTTTGCGGCGTCGGCCTTCCGCCCGACCAGGTCCCGCAGATCGGCGAGTTCACGCGCGGCGTCGGCGCGCCTGCGCTTGTCCCAGAACAGCTCGGCGAGGACCATGATCCCGGCGACGATGACCACGATTCCGAGGAAAAGTTGCGCCATAGGCGGAAGATACGCCTCTATTCGCTGCCGTCCATGGCCCCGTGAACTCCACGCTGGCCTGCACCGGCCGCGCAGACGAGCGCGACCCGCTGCTCCGCGAGGCCGTCGAGTCGCTGTCCACCACGGGCGAGCGGGTTGCCGCACTCGCTCAGCGGCTCTCAGCCGGCGAACGCCGCTTGCGCGCCCTGTTCTCCAGACCTGCTGCCCGAGCGCTTCACTGCATCAAGCGTGTCCGCGGGGTGCTGAGCCTCGGGCCACCTTCCTGTCAGTGCGCCCTGCGCCGCATAAAGAAGAAGCCTTTTTAGGAAATTGATCGGGCAAAGTTCTGAAAAGCGTTGGATAGCGGCTGGTCGTCCGAACAGATCCCGGGTGGGGACGGACGAGCGAAGGCGTGGATATGTCCGATGAACGGGTCATCGATCCGGAAGGCGCATACATCTGGGACGGGTGGGGGACCTGCCTGTCGTGGTGGGCGAACACCGAGCTGGGTGCGCGTGACGATCTGGCGGCAGCCCTGTTCGGCCTGGAAACGGTCAGGGTGGAGAGTTCCGGTCGCGCGATCGAGCTTCCCGGGCTGGGACTGAACATCGTGCGCTACAACCTCGGAGCCTGCACCTGGACGGACGGGTCGGCCATGGTCGAGTCGCCCGCCATCGTTAGGCGCAAGCAGATCGAGACGTACCACGACGGCGAAGAGTGGAACTGGCGTGCGGACGCGAACCAGCGGAACATGCTGGTGAAGGCCCGCGACGCCGGCGCCGACACCTTCGAGATGTTCGCGGTCTCACCGCCGTGGTGGATGACGGTCAACGGCAATCCGTCCGGCGCGGAGCAAGGTGAGCAGGACAACCTGGAATTCCAGTATCAGGATGCGTTCGCGCGCTTCATCGCGACGGTGGCCGGGCGTGCCCGCGACGAGTGGGGCATCCGCTTCTCATCGGTCGAGCCGTTCAACGAGCCGTCGCTGGACGGCTGGCACGCGCGGCAGAACCAGGAAGGGTGCCATTTCACGCTCGGGGCGCAGGAGGCTGTCATCGCGTGCCTGCGCCGCGCGCTGGACGAGCACGGCTTGGACGACGTCCTAATCGCCGCGTCCGACGAATGCCGTTACGCGGACGCGGTCGATACCTGGCAGAAGTTCACCGACGGCACCAGACGGCTCGTCGGCCGCGTCAACGTGCACGCGTACGAGCCCGACGAGAAAGGCGGCAGCCGCACAAGGCTCCGCGAAGCGGTCGGCGAAGAGCTTCCGATATGGCAGTCGGAGTACTCGGAAGGGCAGCCCGACGGAATGGCGATGGCGCTGAGCATCAGCCGCGACATCCGGTATCTCCAGCCGACTGGCTGGGTCTGCTGGCAGCCGGTGGAGGCGCTCGACTGGGGGCTGCTGGACGGCGAGTACGACGACCGGACCCCGAATCCGAACGGCGGAGCCCCCGGAACGCTGAAAGGGCAAGTGGGCGGCGTCAACACGAAGTATCACGTCCTCGCCCAATACACTCGCCATATCAGGCCGGGAATGCGAATCCTGAGGTCCGGGCACGCGAACACCGTTGCCGCCCACGACCCGTCCGCCCGGCGGCTGGCGTTGGTCACCGTGAACGACGGCCGGAAACGAACCGTCAACTACGACCTGAGGCCGCTGACCAGGGACAGGAACGCGGCCCGCATGTGGGTGACCGACGCGTCCGACGCCCCCGGCGCGCGCCGGTACACCCGTTGCGCCGACGCCGATTCCCGGGACGGCCTGCTCACGGTGGTCCACGAGGCGAACACGGTCACGACCATCGAGGTCGACGGCCTGTGAGCATCCCTTGCAAGAACACTTCATGACCTGCCTGTGGTTTTCGTCGTCTCTGGGGCGGGGGACGGTGCAAATGCATCGCTGCGTGAGGATGCTGCGCCGCGACGGCGCGCGACGCAGCATCCGGGGAGAACCGTGAGTCGGACACGTCGAGCGGCAATGTCGGGAACAGTCGCCGGAATGCTCGCCCTATTGGCGCTGTCTCCCGCCGTCGCCGCAGCCCGGATCGGCACGGCGCGGCAGCCCGGAACCGCCGGCAAGTCCAGGCCGCTACCGCCGAAGCTCCCGCGGAACTTTCACGGAAAAGGCAAATGGATCGTCCGGGACCTGGGTATCACGGTGCCGTTCACCTGGACGGGACGGAACGGCGACAGCCAGATGATCGCTGGAGGCCCCCGCTACCCGATCTGGTTCACCAACCTCATCTACCATGGCTCGCTCTACACGCTGACCTACAAATGGCCCGGCCTCGACGACCACCGCTGCTCCCGCATTCCCGGATTCACCCTGGACACCCTGAACCAGAAGCTCGGCACGGCACGCTTCGTCGGACGGGAGACGCTGCAGCGAAACCCACGACGCCACGTGAACCACTGGAGGGTCGGTGTCGTCGTGCCGCAACTGCCTCCCGGCAAGCACCTCCGCATTCCGCTCGCCCTCGGCGACGTCTACGTCGACCAGCGCGATCGGGGGACGTTCTGGCAGGTGCTCCAGTTCGGCGTCCAGAACCTTTTCGATCCGGAACTGGACGAATGGCTCGTGATGAACACCTTCAAGCACACCCCCGGAAAAGTCCGCCTTCCCCGCAGGTGCCCGCGGTAAGGGCGAAGCCGGCCGCGTGTGAGAGAGTGGTTCATGCCCTTGAGCGCGTATCACCTCAGGACTTCCATCGCCGTCTCCGACATTCAGAAGGCCGTCGAGTTCTACGAGGGAAAGCTGGGCCTGCAGGCTCTGGGGTCCGGCCCCAGTGCCGGAATCGTCGGCGGCAGCCGCGTCTATGCGTCCGGCGGCGGCCCGGCGCTGAACGTGTACCAGTCCGTCACCGCCGGAAAGACCGACGCGACGCTGGCGACGTGGTACGTCGACGACATCGACCGGATCGTTGACGAACTGGCCTCGTCCGGCGTCGAATTCGTCCGCTACGACCAGTTCGAACACGACGACCGGGGGATCACCCCGCGCGCCGGCGGCGGCCGCATCGCCTGGTTCCAGGACCCGGACGGCAACACCTTCGCCATCGAAGCCGACGCCTGACCCCCATCGCGGACGCTCATCGCGGCCGCTCAGCCCTGGCGCGTCGGACGGATGGTCAGGTCGCCGATCTCGACGTCCTCGGGCTGGTCGATGGCGAACGCGATCGCCCGCGCCACCGCCGCCGGGTCGATGCCGAGGTCGGCCATGTTCCGCCTGGCCTGCTCGCGCACGGCCGGATCGTCGACCGCGTTGTCGATGAGCTCTGTCCGGACGTAGCCGGGGGAGATCGATGTCGTCCGCAGCACCCCGTCCGTGCTCTCCTGCCGCAGGCCCTCCAGGAGGGTGCGCACCGCGTTCTTCGTCCCCGCGTACACCGCCTGCGTGGGGACGATCTTCAGCCCGGACGTCGAGACGACCGTGACGAGGTGACCGGTGCCCTGGCGGCGGAACACCGGCAGGGCTGCGGCGATCCCGTGCAGGATCCCCTTGACGTTCACGTCGACCATCGCCGACCAGCCGTCGACGTCCAGGTCGGCGACGGGGCCGATCCTGCTGACCCCGGCGTTGCCCACCAGGACGTCCAGCTTGCCGAAGCGCTCGACGGCGAGGGCGACGAGCGACCGGAGGTCGCCGGGTTCGGTGACGTCCACGCGCGTGGCTGCCGCCTCGCCGCCGGAGGCCTCGATCTCGCCGACGAGCCGGTCCAGCCGGTCGGTGCGGCGGGCGCCGAGGACGACGGCCGCGCCGAGCGAGGCCAGGTGGCGGGCCGTCGCCTCACCGATCCCGCTGCTGGCTCCGGTGATCGCGACGACCTTGCCTTGGATGGTCATGCAGAACCTCCGCCTAGAATAGGACACATGTCCGGTTACACCGACGAGCCTAGCGGACACATGTCCGGTTCTGTCAGAGGCGGCGGGACGCGGCGCGCGGACGCGCAGCGCAACCGCGAGCGGATCCTCCAGGCGGCGCGCGACCTCGTCCACGAGCCGGGAGAGTTGAAGCTCAACGCGGTCGCGAAGGCCTGCGGCATCGGACAGGGCACCCTGTACCGCCACTTCCCGACACGCGAGGACCTCCTCGCCGAGGTCTACCGCCACGAAGTGGAAGAACTGGTCGCCGAGGCCCCGCGCCTGCTGGCGGCCCTTCGGCCGCTGGACGCGCTCGCGGCGTGGTTCGACCGGGTGGCCGCCTACGCCCGCGTCAAGCGCGACGTGTTCGCCGCCATCGAGGCGGCGACGTGGCAGGACCTCGCCGCCCACAGCCTCGGCCCGATCGGCGAGGCGGTGGAACTGCTGCTGGCCGCCGGCCGCTCGTCCGGCAGCGTCCGCCCGGACGCCGAGGCCCGCGACGTCATCGTCCTCATCAGCTGGCTGTCGCGCCTGGACGACGCCGAACTCGACGCCCGAGGACCGCGACTCCTGTCGATCCTCATCAACGGCCTCCGCAGCCCAATCCAACGCGACACCTAGCCCGTCGCGGAACGCGAAATAGGCGAGACGGTAAGCGCGCTGATTCCTGCGTCGGATCACGGCTTCACGGATCGAGGAGCGTCACTGATGGTCAGTGTGAGTATGGAGACCGCGGAACAGACGGAACAACGGCTACGCAGTGTCATCGCCCAGGCGGAACTCGTCGTGCATGACGGCGTCTGGTGTTTTGAGGAGTCTCCGGCCGACCGTCCGCCGGCGCTCACTCCCGAGACGCTCGCGGTCGTCCGCGACCAGGAGAGCTGGAGCCGCCTGGTCCCGTTCCAGAAGGGCGACGGCATCGAACGCTTCGGAATCTTCTCTTTCCACTTCGCCGACCAGATGGACAACAGCGGTTTCGTCGGCTGGCTCGCCACCCACCTCAAGGCCGAACTGGGCACCGGCGTCTTCGTCGTCTGCGGCAGCAACCGCGCCCGCGGCGGCATCTATGACTACTGGGGCTGCCCCATAGATCTGCTCGACCAGGCCGTCACGGTAGTAGAGAAGCTACGAGCCCCCTGACTGCACCAAACCGAGTGCCCGGACGGCGCCTGGGAAGCCAAGTGATCAGCCGGAAGTGTTCAGGCCGAGCTGGACGCGTAACGCGGGAAGACGTCTTCCTTGCCCATCGGGACCTCTTGATGGGCAAGGCCTATCGGGTGCTGAGCAGGGTCGGTGACGCCGAGGACGTAGTGCAGGAAACGTGGCCGCGGTAGTCGAAAACTGCCGCGCCCGATACTCTCGGCGGCGATCCCGCCGAGAACGTCCTGCGCCATGAATTCGGTGTCGTTGGCGCTGCTGGTGGTGCTGGAAACGCTGTCGCCATTGGAGCGGACGGTGTTCGTCCGGCGGCGGCCACGCTTCAAGGCGGACCCGATCGCCCGGCTGGTCAACGCCAATGCGGGCCCCGCGATCGTCGTCACCGCCGGAGGCCGGTCCGTCATGTCACAGGACGGACCGGCGCTGCGTCCTTGACGGCATGAAACCCACCATCACCGTCATCGGCGGTGGCCTGGCAGGTCTGACCGCCGCCATCACCTGCGCCGAAAAGGGCGCGGGCGTGGTCTTGCACGAAGCCCATCAGAACCTCGGTGGCAGGGCCCGCTCCACTCCCGCCCCTTACATCGCCAACGACGGTATCCACGCCTTCTACAAGGACGGCACGGCCTGGCGCTGGCTTGTCGCGCAGGGACTCGCACATCCCGCCGTCCGGCTGAGCGCCGCCCAATTGGTGAGGATCCGCTTCCGCGACCGCGGCGGGCTCAAGCCACTCCCTCCCGCCGACCTGATCCGCATGCTCACCTTCGGCCGCCGTCGCCGCGCCCCGATCGACCGCTCCTTCCGCGACTGGGCGACCTCGCAATTCGGGTCGCGCGCCTACCATGCCGCAGCGGGGATGCTCGGTCCCGTCCTGTTCGAGGCCGACCCCGGCCGGCTCTCGGCCGCCTTCGCCTTCGAACGCCTGCTGAGGGCGGCCTCGTTCCGCCAGCCCATCACTCGCTACCCCGCCGGAGGCTGGGGCGCGCTGGTCGACCGTATGGCAGCCCGTGCCCGCCGCCTCGGCGTACGGATCGAAACCGGTTCACGAATCGATCAGATTCCCGGAACCGGCCCGGTGATCGTGGCGACCGGCCTCGACGCCGCCCGCGCTCTCCTGACCGACGAGACCCTGCGCTGGGAGTCGGGACGATGCGTCCTCCTGGACCTCGCCCTGCGCCGTTCTCGCAGAGACCAATGCGTCACCTTCGATCTCCAAGAAGGCGGTTTCGTCGAACGGTTCAGCGCACAGGACCCGAGCCTCGCTCCGCCCGGCCGAACGCTCCTGCAGGGGGCGATGCCATTGCGGGCCGGTGAATCCAAGGCCGCCGGCCTGACGCGTCTCGAAGCCCTCTACGACTTGTGCGCCCCGCTGTGGCGCCACCGCCTCACCTGGCGCCGCGACCAGATCGCTGCCAACCGCACCGGCGCCCTCGACCTGCCCGGCACGACCTGGCGAGACCGCCCGGCGATCGACCGCGGCGACCACATCTACCTGGCCGGCGACGCTGTCGCCGCACCCGGCCTCCTGGCTGAAGTCTCCATCAACAGCGCCCTCGCCGCCGCCCGCTTGGCCACCAACTCGCTCCCGGGACGACGAGCGTGAAAGTCCATTTAAAATCGTCCCGATAACTGCGCCACCGCCCCACGCCCGAGTTCTGCATCGGTACGGCCGCCATCAACAAAAACGCCCCGGCGGCTCCGAGAATATCTTCGGCCGAGGGCGAACCACCGACCGAGGTCGGACGGCGCCCGCCATGCACCTGTAGTGCGGGCTCACGAAGCGGCCCGCCGACCTCGCTGGCTCAACCGCCGAACATGCCGCTCATGCTGCCCGGCATTCCGCCGCTGGGCGCGGTCGATGACGAGCGTCCGCGGGTCGGCCGCCAGCTCGTACAGTTCAACCTCGAACGGGTCGGCGTCGTATTCGATGAGACGGGCCAAGGCGTCCCGGTCCTGCTCTGCGGTCACTCGCCGACGCACCTGCTCCCGCCAGACCTTCCCACTCGCCTCCGCCTCGTCCATGCCTCCGAAGGTAGCCAAGGGAGCGCAGCACCGAAACCCGAATGATCTGAGAACAAGGCGACGGCGTCCAATGCTCATCTGAGAACCGGGGTTCGGATCAGGCTTCGAGCCCGGTCAGCAAGCGCGCCACGTCGAGCCCGGTGTTCAGGTAGTCCACGAACAAGGAATTGTTCAGCGCCCACTTTGATCGGCGGTAACGGACCAGAAAGATCGCGTCATCGGTGCTGTAACCCGAAAGCGTGAGGGCATGGGCAATGACGAGACCGGACCGGTTGTAGCCGGAATGACAGCGGACCAGCACACGCCTGCCCTGCTCAACCGCCTCCACCGCCGACTCGGCAGCGCGACAGATCGCCGCGATCTGCTCAGCGGTCAGCGGCCCATCGGGAACGTCCACACACTGGTGGGCGACGCCGCCGCTTGGACCATGCCCCTCTCGCGTGTACAAGCTGATCACTAGATCGAACTCGTCACGCACGATGGCCGGCGCCCGATTCCCCATCGAATTCCGGTAGTAGTGGCCGCCCATCCACAGCAACGGGACGATCTCATTCCAGGGCGCCTCCGCATCGGGCGCTCCTCGACCCTTGGTCCGCATGGCCTCGCTCCCGCCGGCGCCGCCCGGACCCTAGCCCCGGGCAAGATCAACCAAACACGCCCTCACGCTACAACCAGAACGGCCCGTCCGGTATAGCGGAAGACGACAGGCCCCCTTCGTGCTCACGAGCTGGGAAGGCGCTGGTACCGGTAGACGCCGTAGGCCCTGTGGCCGTTGATGTGGCTGTGCGAGTGCAGGCACAACTCCATGCCATGCGGCGCGATGACGCCGAGATATTCGACCAACCCTTCCCGGGACGTCGCGTCGAACGACAGAACGTTGTCCTCCACCGAGTACGGACCGCGGGACGCATAGGGATGTTCGGGGAGCAGCCAAGCGGCCACCGACACGACGGTTTCCTCCAACGGCAGATCATGCTCGACCGAGGCGGCCATGCCCTCGCCTGTGGGGAAGAAGCGCAGGAACGAGGTGTACGCCTGGCCTTGCTCGGCGTACAGGCCATCGAAGCGGAGCCGCACGTGGATTCCTCCGGGGATCGGGACATCTTCCAGCACGCACGGATCTGACGCTCGTACGCGACCATCCGCCCCCACCCGCCTGATCTTCCTGTCTACTCAGGTCGTACCTTCACCGGAGCCCGAGACCGCAGCCTCGACGACGAGAACACCGAAGCCCGCCCAACCAAACGGGCCGTGCCCGCAGCCCGGCTCACCGTGGGCACGCGCCCTCCACCTCCGGCGTTGCCGTCCCCCCGTCGGCCACCTTCGGCCATATGAGGCATCAAAAGCCAAGCCGCCCGAAGATGGGGCGTGATCTCTCTTCCCGTCGTGAGGTGCAGATTGCTGTCCAGGTCGAATGCCGTAACCGCCCAGATCGCCTTAATGGTTATCAGCTGTGCTGTGGCGGTCTTCGTGATCTCTGGAGGAAGTTGGTCCGTTGCCCTGCAGGGAATCGCCTTCTTCCTAGGTGCCGGCGGAATGATGGTGATGTTCTACAGGTGGCGACGCCAGGGTGATCGGCGTGCCGCAGCGTTGGTCGTACCCGCCTTTGCCACGTGGGCCCTGGCGGTCGCCCTTGCCTCGGCTACCGGCGTCGAGCCCGGAACCCCTGCCTTCTGGATCGCTGGCGTGGCTCTCCTCATCGGCGTCGGCGGCGGAGCGGTAACGCTGGCGCGCATGCACCGGGAGCGCCGTAACGAAAGCGAATCTTCGTCCCCCGAACAGGGCTAACCGCCGCTGCACGATTCTCCGGCCCCATCTCACGACCAGCGCAACCACCCGACATCCGGCCTCAAGCCATACATGACACCTCATCCTTACCAGTCGACGCCCCTCATCGGTCGCCATCGGAGGACACCGCCAGGGAACGTCCTCTTCTGCTGATGAGCGCGTGCGTTTGTCGCGGTACTGATCGAGGGTTAGCTTGCGTGGATGGTGTGGAAGAGGCCGACCTATCGGCTCGTGGATGGAGAGCGGGTCGGCGGGGTGTGGTGCCATGTCTGGGTCAAGGGCCATTCCGGCTACTACGTGGACGATCTGTTCGTCTACGCTGACGGTTTGCTCAGCTGCGGGGAGGCGTTCGACCTGCATGGATTGCGGCAGAGGCTCGGGTCCGGAAAGATCGCTCTTCGTGATCCTGAGCGGCCGGTGCCTGAGCGGCCTGCACCGACGCCGCGGTGGTCGGCCCGGTATCCAGAGCCGTTGACGAACCAGGGTTTCCTGGGCGAGGTCGCTGACGAGATCGAAGCGTTGAACGGTCGGCCGACCACCTCGGACCGGTGTTGGGAGGCGATCAGGCGGTACCAGTCCGATCCCGCCGAGGACAATCGCCTGCGCATCCGCGAGGCGTACTTGGCGATTCCGGCGCACCGGCGGGTGTTCGTGCTGGGCGACATGGACCGGCAGGACATCCCGCTGCGGCAGTTGGTCACCGATATCGGGGAACCGGTTGGCGGAGACGGGCCGGTTGCCACCGAGCAGATGCATTCCGAGGTTCTGGAGTACTTCAACGCCGGTGCTCAAGGCGCGCAGCGTGAGCGTGAGCGCCGGGACGTCCTGTATGCCGACGATCCAGTGCAGGCCTGTGCGGCGGCGATCACTTTGCATGAGCGACTCAATCCGCCCGTCGAGCCGCCGGAACATTTGGATCTGGGGGTACTCCGCAACGAGTTTCCGGCTCCGTTCACCTATGCCGGCCAGACCTACCCCACGATCATCCATGGGTATTGGGCGAGCGCCGTCGCTGCCCGTTCGGATCACGACCGCATCCGGGACGCGGCCACGGTCCGCGAGGCCCACGAGGCCGGCGGTCGGTGCACGTTGCGGCCGGACTGGGCTACGGCCCGGACTGCTGCGATGGCTGATCTGCTGCGCGCTAAGTTCACCCAGCACCCAGAAAGGGCTGAGATCTTGCTGTCCACCGCAGACGCACGGATCAGCTACACCGGCGTCTCCGAGTCACCATTCTGGACCGATCGTGGTCCCCACGAAGGACGCAACTGGGTCGGTCGACTGCTCGAACTGGTCCGGGCTGAACTCCTCCAGCCACGCGAATAGCCACCATAAGCGGGAACGGATCTCCTTGTGCCCTTAGAAGAGCAATCCCGTGTCGCAGGCTATTGCGCGATCATGCTGGGCTCAGAGCAGTAAGCGTGTCTTGCCGTCATGCCGCTGTTCTTGCGGCTGATTTGCATTCGCGCGATTGTATGAATTGGAAGCTTGCTTGAACGCACCAAGGTGCTTCGATTGTTGTGTATGAGCCGGTGGTGCTATTACGGCACAACACTCACGACGAAGCCTCGGTCGAGCGTGGCAAGACGGCGCTGTCCTACTCGACGCCACCAGACGGCTCCTACAAGCCTATATGTGCCTGCGGGTACCGCCAACGGGAGCTGAAGATGACGACGGTAGACCGCCGTATCGGGCGCGAGCTGCACCTCGCGATCTCTAAGCGCATCGAAGTACTCATCACCGTTCCTGCCAAGCAGGCTCGCACCCAGGGTGACGGGAAGTGTCCGCTCAGACAGCAGTCGAACCCGGTAGCTCAATTGCATGGTCTGGCCGGGACTCAGAACTTCTGGGTTGAACTCTAGGCCAAGGAAGTCAACGGCGACGGGGCTGTCGCCGGAGCCAGGGACAGAATCAGGATTGTCGGAACTGGCGAAGGATTCGACCGTACCCAATGCATCCACAAGCCGGTCGAGCCAGGCGGGGCCGGTGGCATCCAGCCATTGCCACTTGGCCAGGCGTGCGGGAACCGGTGTATCGTCAAGTCGTAACGGTATCAGAAAGATCACGCCCTCCGGGCGTTCGTCCGCGGCATCTAATACCAGACGCAATTCGCGTTGAATGAAGCCGACTTTGTTTACAGAATGTCGAGAGATTACTGCGATGACGGCGTCGGATCTCTTCACTGCCGCACGGATCTCATACTCCCAGTCTTGACCGGGAAGGAGATTTCGTTCGTCGAACCATACGTCGTAGCCGGCACCGGTGAGCAGTTCGTAAAGGTTACGAGTCGCTTGCTTGTCCTGTGAGGCATGACAGAGGAACACGCGTATACGTGGCTGTCGCTCGGCGACAGGCGCATTAGTCAACTCCGCTGCGGAGATCCGATGCCGGCGCTCCGTCCTTCCGGGGCCTTGATTGGAACTAGCCTCAATGCTTCTTCTGTTTCCTAGGGCATCGCCCACGAGGCTACGGGCAAACACCACCTGTTCGGTGCTCTGGTCCACCGATTCGACGCGCCAGCCGGCAGACCGCCACGCTTGCGCCTGGACCTTGGAATCATTCGCCCACCAAGCCCTGTGTGTCCACGCCGACTGCGGGAGCGATCCCACGAGAGCCTCGATCTCGCCGAAGCCCATTATCACGGAAATCTCATCGTCACGGCGCGCGATAAGGTGGTCTCGTAGAGCGTCATATTTGGCCACTAGATGCTCCTCGGGTGGGCGAGCGGCTCAAGTGGACGCTAACCATGGATTGGGCGTCACGCTAGCCCCATGCCGGGACATCAGCGCAGGCGACCTGCGAGGCGCTCACTGACGGGGCGTTCCGTCAGGGTGGGCTGCTGCACCGCGTGGGTAAGGGACCAGGACTTGGCTGTTGACGGGACTCGTACCATCCGCTCATGCCGCGTGTGGTCGGTCCGGTCTTGCGCCTGATGCGGGCGCGGTGCCGCAGGTTTGACTTCCTTTAATGACCTTCTGGGCGCGGTGCCCGGCTTCCTGTGGCCGGAGACCGCCCGGGCCTGTGGCGCATTGTCCGGATGGGTCTCTGCCTCGGCGGCTGCCGAGCAGTTGCCGTTCCAGCGCGTCGCCGACCCAGCGTTCGAATTCGTCGGCCGTCCAGCCCGAGTCGTTGACGAGCTCGCGATAGACGCCGGGGGCGGCCAGTGCGCGGTAGACAGCCTGTGCCTCGCGGACCGACACGTTCAGATGATCCGCCAGGGACGCGATCATCGCGTCCGTCACCTCGTTGCGGCCCGCCAGCTTCGAGCGCAGCAACGCCCGCGTCTCGGGGCTCTAGTCCGTCGCCGCATCGAAGATCAGAACCATGTTGGACCCCGCCTTGTACAGCTCCCGGAGCCAGTTGGCGGCGCCGCGCAGCCGGCGGAACGGATCGCGCCGAGTGCCAGACCTGCGCGGGTAGCGGGGTCGAGAGCGCCACGCTGGAAGTCGCGCAGACGCTCCAACGGGTCGGGGGAGCGCTGCGGTTTGTCCGCCCCAAGACCGACGACTCTGAGCGAACCATCCCGCTGCCTCCCGTCTGCATCACCGCTCTGTGCGAGCACAAGGTGAGGCAGACGGCCGAACGCTCGGACGCTTGGGACGACTGGGAGGACTACGGCCTCGTCTTCCCGTCCCGACGCGGCACGCCCATGGAGCCGGACAACCTTCGCCGCTCCTGGGGCCGCGTCCGCGCGGCCGCCGGCCTGGAGGGCATGCGCTTCCACGACATGCGCCACACCTGCGTCTCGCTGCTGCTCCACCTGGGCATCGCACCCAACGTCGTCCGCGACATCGTCGGGCACAGCGACATCGAGGTGACCATGACGATCTACGCGCACACGTCCCTCGACGACAAGCGGGCAGCGCTCCGGAAGCTGGGGGATGCCCTCGGCTGACGTCCGCTCGCTGCTCAAAGAGGCCCAGACCACCGTCTGGGCCTCTTTGCATGAGGGAAGCTCCGTAGGGTGACCCCGTGCGGTACCTGACGAACACCTACGCTGCCGGTGCTCTTCGGCGAGGTCGGGAGATAGAGCAACTCATTAGCGCCTTCGAGGACGAGGGGCGACGGGGCCTCCGGTGGTGCTCCATCTCGCCGGTGAAGCGCTTCCGGGGGTTCGTCGTGCGGCTCTACATCGTCGAAGAGTGCGAGTGGCTCCCGGTCGATGAGTTCCCCGCCTTCTACGCTGCGGATGAGGATCAGGACGGTGCTAGGACCGTGGGTGAGACCGAGTCGTCAGAAGCCGCCATCGAGCTGGCCGAGCGGGAGCTGGGCGCCGACCGCGGGCGGTGGGTGAATCAGGGAGTCCTGTTCGATGAGTACCGGGACTTCATCGAGAGCGGTCGGCCGCTGGGGCGATGGAAGCCGTCATGAGCGGACGTTGCCGTCAGGGTTGCCGTCAAAAGGCCCGGAACCGAGACTGGTTCCGGGCCTTTGTGCTGCTCAGAGAGGTGGGCAGGGGCGGGGTCGAACCGCCGACCTTCCGCTTTTCAGGCGGACGCTCGTACCGACTGAGCTACCTGCCCAGGACGCGCGTCGGCGCGTCTGGCGGTCCTGACGGGATTTGAACCCGCGGCCTCCACCTTGACAGGGTGGCGAGCACTCCTAACTGCTCCACAGGACCTTGCTTGCCTCGAGCTTAGCGGCTTCGGGGCGGTGGCCTGACCGGCGGGCTGCCGGTCTTTGGCGACGTCCGAGAGCATACGCGACTCCCGAGGGCGGCGCCAACTCGTTAACCGCGGGCGGGATGGGGGAGGACGGGGGACACGGAGCGTCATCGGGCGGATGCGGGGGTGAGTTTCCGCATTCGGGGGGACGGTTCCTAGTCTGGCCGGGCCAGAGCCGTCCCAGGAGGGGCGGCCGTAGACGTGAGAGGCTGGAAAGAACGCGTGGTCGCAAAGCTCCCAGACCAAGCGGACGGCTATCAGCGCGGGCTCGGAACCCGCCAGATCCAGATGCTGGCCATCGGCGGCACCATCGGTACGGGGCTGTTCCTCGGCGCCGGGGAGAACATCGCCAAGGCCGGCCCGAGTCTCGTGCTGACGTACGCCGTCGCGGGTTTGATGCTGTTCTTCGTCATGAGGGCGCTCGGTGAGCTGCTCACCTACCGGCACGCGGAGGGGGGTTTCGCCGGATACGCCCGAGAGTTCCTGGGCCCGTTCTGGGGGTACGCCACGACGTGGACGTACTGGATCATCTGGGTGACGACCGGGATGGCCGAGTTGACGGCCGCCGGGAAGTACGTCCAGAAGTGGTTCCCGGGCGTCGAGCAGTGGCAGACGGCGCTGGTGGCGCTGGTGGTGCTGTTCGTGGTCAACCTGATCTCGGTGAAGCTCTTCGGCGAGCTGGAGTTCTGGTTCGCGATGATCAAGGTCGCGGCGATCGTGATGATGATCCTGGTGGGGATCGGGGTGCTGGTCTTCGGGTTCAGCGACGCCGGGAAGACGGCGGGCGTGTCGAACCTCTGGGATCAGGGCGGGTTCTTCCCCGAGGGGATCAGCCCGACGCTGATGACGCTGCAGATGGTGATGTTCGCGTATCTGGGCGTCGAGCTGGTGGGGGTGACCGCGAGCGAGGCGAAGGACCCGGAGAAGAACATCCCGCGGGCGATCAACGCGCTGCCGGTGCGGTTCGCGCTGTTCTACCTGGTGTCGCTGCTGGTGATCATGGCGGTGGTGCCGTGGACGGCGTTCAAGGGCGGGGCGAGCCCGTTCGTGCTGGCGTTCGACAGGATCGGCATTCCGGGCGGCGGGGACATCGTCAACTTCGTGGTGCTGACGGCGGCGCTGTCGTCGTGCAACGCGGGCGGGCTGTACTCGACGTCGCGGATGCTGCGGACGGCCGGTGTCAACGGGGACGGGCCGCAGGCGCTCGGGCGGTTGAACGGGCGCGGCGTGCCGGTGCTCACCGTCGTCATCTCGGCGCTCGTCATGGGCGTCGGCGTGGTGATCAACGCGGTCGTGCCGGACAAGGCGTTCGAGTACATCACGTCGGTGTCGACGGGTGGCGCGATCCTGGTGTGGAGCGTCATCCTGGTGGCGCACATGGCGTACCGGCGCAAGGCGGCGGCGGGGCTGCTGCCCAAGGCGCCGTACCGGATGCCGTGGGCGCCGTACACGAACTGGCTGGTGCTGGCCTTCTTCGCGTTCGTCACGGTGACGATCGCGTGGGAGGCGGACACGCGGGTCGCGCTGTACGTGATGGCGGGGTGGCTCGTGCTGGTCCTCGCGGGCTGGCCGCTGGTGTGGCGGAGCTCGCAGCGGGAGGCGCCGGCGGACGCCGCGATCGCCGAGGAGAGCACCACCGCCTAGTGCGATGATTTCCGTGGGACCTCGGGGACGGAGGCGCACAGGTGTCCAGGGCGATGGCGCGCGGACTTCTCCCCGGGGTGCCCCGGACGATGCTCGAGGTGCGGGTCCGGTGGGTGCTCGCGGTCGTGGTGGTGGTCGCGAACATCGTCGGCGGCCTGGTGGTGCTGCTGTTCGCGACGTTCGTGGTGCCGGACCCGCCGCTGCGGGATCCGGAGCACGTGCACCTGGTGAACGCGGTGGCGTTCTTCGGCTATCCGGTGGTGGCGGGGCCGATCGCGCTCGTCGCGGGGCTGTGGTTGTGGCGTCCGGTGGTGAGCCTGGTGCGGGGCGGCGGGATGCCGGACCGGGTGCAGGGACGCGCGGTCCTGTTAGGGCCGTTGCGGCTGACGGTCCTGGTCGGCGCGCTGTGGGGGGTCGGCGCGGCGGGCTGGGCGGGGCTGGACGTGGTGCTGTTCACGGGCCGGCTCGCGGTGAAGACGGGCCTGACGTGCCTGCTCGGCGCGGCGACGACCTGCACGATCGTGTACCTGCTGTCGGAGCGGCTGCTGCGTCCGGCGGCGGCGCTGGTGCTGGCGGCGGAGCGGCCGCGCAGGTTCCGGCTGCCGGGCGTGACGACGCGGGTGATGCTCGCGTGGGCGCTCGGCACGGCGATCCCGGTGTTCGGCCTGATCTGCGTGGCGGTGGCGGCGCTCGCGGCGCCGGACATCGACGTCACCCAGCTCGCGATCACGATCCTGGGGCTGGGCGGCGCGGCGCTGGCCGTCGGGGTGTACGTGACGTACATGGCGACGCGCGCCATCGCGGACCCGATCAAGTCCGTCCGGACGGGGATGGCGCAGGTGGAGCGGGGCGACCTCGGCGCCGAGGTGGCGGTGTACGACGCGAGCGAGGTCGGGCAGCTGCAGGCGGGCTTCAACCACATGGTGGCGGGGCTGCGGGAGAACGCGCGGCTGCGGGACCTGTTCGGCCGGCACGTCGGCGAGGAGGTCGCGGGGCTGGCCCTGGAGCGCGGCGACATCGAGCTGGGCGGCGAGACGCGCGAGGTGGCGGTGCTGTTCGTCGACCTGACGGGGTCGACGCGGCTGGCGGACACGCGGGGCCCGGACGAGGTGGTCGGGCTGCTGAACCGGTTCTTCGGCGTGGTGGTGGCGGTGGTGGCGCGGCACGGCGGGTGGATCAACAAGTTCGAGGGGGACGCGGCGCTGGCGATCTTCGGGGCGCCGACGGAGCTGGAGGACTCGGCGGGCGGGGCGCTCGGCGCGGCGCGGGAGCTGGCGGTGCGGCTGCGCGCGGAGGTGCCGGTGCTGGACGCGGGGATCGGCGTGTCGGCGGGCCCGGTGGTGGCCGGCTACATCGGCGCGGAGCAGCGGTTCGAGTACACGGTGATCGGCGATCCGGTGAACGAGGCGGCGCGGCTGAGCGACCTCGCGAAGGCCTCGCCGGGACGGGTGCTGGCGTCCGGGACGGTGCTGGAGCTGGCGCATCTCGCGGAGGCGGACGAGTGGGAGTTCGGCAGGTCGGTGACGCTGCGGGGGCGGAGCCGGCCGACCCGGCTGGGCGCGCCGAGGCCGCCGCGGGCGCCGGTGGTGCCGGGTCCGGCGCCGGCGCCGGACG
>NZ_WBMR01000469.1 GCF_008923365.1 Actinomadura montaniterrae | reverse complement strand
TCACCTGCCGCATTACCCCTGACGTCATCGACCCGATGACCGCCCGCGGGAGATCGTCATGGTGCACGCACCGAGACGAACGAACCGGGGAGATCCCTTGTCCACCACCGCGACACCGCAGGCGGCCCGGCGGCCCCAGGACGGCGCGCCCGCGCACGCCGCACCGGCCGCCGGCCTGCTGGTCCTGCTCGTCGGCATCTTCATCACCACCCTCGACTTCTTCATCGTCAACGTCGCGATCCCCGACATCCAGAGCGACCTGCACGCCGGCACCGCCGCCACGCAGTGGGTCGTCGCCGGATTCGGGCTCGCGCTCGGCGGCGGGCTCATCACCGGCGGGCGGCTCGGCGACCTGATCGGCCGCCGCCGCATGTACGCCGCCGGGCTCACCGCGTTCACCGCCGCGTCCCTCGCCTGCGGCCTCGCCCCGACGCCGGGCGCGCTGATCGCATCCCGGGTCGCGCAGGGCATCGCCGCGGCGATGCTGATGCCGCAGGTACTCGGCATCATCAACGGCGCGTTCGAAGGCGCGGCACGCGTCCGCGCGTTCACCGCCTACGGCCTCACCATGGGCTTCGGCGGCGTGTTCGGACAGCTCATCGGCGGCGCCCTCATCCAGGCGGACCTCCTCGGCAGCGGCTGGCGCAGCATCTTCCTGATCAACGTGCCCATCGGCGCAGCCACCGTCGCGCTCGTCCGCCGCACCGTCCCCGCCACCCCCGCCGCCCGCGGCACCCGGCTCGACATCACCGGAACCGCGCTGGTCACGCTCGGCCTCGTCGCACTCGTCCTGCCACTGATCGAGGGCCGCCGGCTCGGCTGGCCCGAATGGACCTGGTTCTCATTCGCCGGCTCGGCCGTCCTGCTCGCCGCGTTCGCGCTGTGGCAGCGGCGCAGCGCCGCGCCGCTGATCGCGCCCGCGCTGTTCCGCGAGCGCGCCTTCACCGTCGGCGTCGGCATCGCCCTCGCCTACCAGCTCGCGATGGCCTCGTTCTTCCTCTACCTGGCGCTCTACCTGCAGCAGGGACGCGGCCTCAGCGCCCTGCAGTCGGGCCTGCTGTTCACCGCCCTCGGCGCCGGCTACTTCGCCGCCTCGACCCGCGCCGGCGCCATCGCCGCCCGCATCGGCCGACAGGTCCTCGCGCTCGGCGCCGCCATCCAAGCCATCGGCTGCCTGCTGCTGATCGACGGCATCGCCCAAGACGGCGGCGTCGCCTGGCTGATCCCCGGCCTCACCCTCGCCGGCGCAGGCATGGGCTTCGTCCTCGCCCCCATGTCAGCGCTCGTCCTGGCCGGCGTCGGCGAGCAGCACGCCGCGTCGGCCGCGGGCGTCCTGTCGACCTTCCAGCAGGTCGGCGGCGCAATCGGAGTCGCGGTCGTCGGAATCGTGTTCTACGACGTCCTCGGCACCCACCCCGCCCCGGCAGACGTCGCCGACGCCTTCAAAGCAGGCCTCCTGCCGATCATCGCCTTCTGCACCACCACCGCCGCCCTCGCCCAGCTCCTCCCCAAACCGCCCCGCCCATGACCCACCCGCACCCCCACCCGCCCCGGCACCCACCCGCCGGGGCGCCCGCATGCCCGAGGGCGCCGGGTCACAGCGAGGCG
>NZ_WBMR01000468.1 GCF_008923365.1 Actinomadura montaniterrae | reverse complement strand
CCAAGAAGACGCGAGGCAGGCAACCTTTTTCGCCCAAAAAATACCGGGAAGAATGTGACTCGAACGGCTTCGAATGTCAGTCACACAGGGTACTATTTACCTATGCAATCAGTGACGGTCGAGCTCGAGGCCGCGTCCACCATGGAATTGGTGAACGCGCTCTCCGCCATCGCCACTGAACTCGCCCAGCGCCAGGCCCCCGACTCGGCGGCTGCCTGCCTCGAACTCACCGAGACGCTCGCGGCCGCGTCCGATATGCAGGAAAGCGCGCTGGCCGGATTCATCGGCCGAGTCGACGCCACCGGAGAACAGCAGCGGTGGGGCTATCCCTCCACCCAGGCGTGGCTCCGGTCCCGCCTCGGCATGCGCGACAACCGCGCCAAGGAACGCCTCACCCTCGCCCGGCAGCGCCACCGCCTGCCCCACGTCGCCGCCGCACTCGCCTCCGGCGACCTGTCCTACGGCTACGCCACCACCATCGCCGACTCGATCGCCCGCCTGGACGACACCGACTGCGCCGAAGCCGAGACAACCCTGCTCGGCTTCATCGACCAAGGCTTCTCGGCCGGGAAGGTCGCGGCGTTCGGGCGCCGCATCCGCGACCTCATCGCCGAACGCGACGACACCGAAGCCGCACCCGACGAGGACACCAAGCGCGGCTACGCCAAGTCCTGGCTGACCACGACGCGTTCGTTGGACGGCGGCCGGTATGTGAAGGGCTGGTTGAACCCCGAAGACGCCGCCATCTTCGACGGCACGCTCGCTCCACTGGCCAAGCCGGCCGGGCCGGAAGACCGCCGCGACTTCTCCGAGCGCACCGCCGCCGCCCTGTCCAGCGTGCTGTCGGGCGGACACAAGGCCACCAAGGTCACCGTCATCTGCGACCTGGACACCCTCACCGGAGGCAACGCCCCCGCCCGCCTCACCGACGGCACGCCGATCCCCGCCCCGCAGGCCCGCCGCATCGCCCTGGCGGCTGGGGTATCGCCCCTCCTCCTGGGGCGGGGGAACACCCCGCTGTACCTGGGCCACCGGGAACGGTTCGCCAGCGCAGCCCAACGGCAAGTGCTGGAAACGCTCTACCCCACCTGCGCGGTGCGAGAGTGCGAGACGCCGGGCACGCTGTGCGAGGTGGACCACGTCAACGGGTGGGCACTGGGCCACAGTCCCACCGACATTGACCAGCTCGCCCTCACCTGCGGATGGCACAACCGGTTCAAACACACCCGCCCCGACCAGATCCACATCACCAAAGATCCGGACGGGCGATACGTCTACCGGCTGCTGCCACCACCCGATGCCCGAGGGACAACCGGGCCACCGGGCAGCATTGGGCCACCCGGCACCCTCGATTGGGCCGCATAACCATGCCACCGGCATGACCGCCGAGTTGCCCGGACCCACTCGTATCCGGGCCGCTTCGGCATGCCCAAACCCCAGCGCGGCACACCCCAAGTCAGCGCCACCTCATTCCCGCAGCGTGAAACGGTGAACTGACCGGGCCATCTCGGCAGGCGAATGCAGTGCAGCGCTCGGCAGCGTGCTCCCAGGTTGACGGGATAGAGCAGGGGCCCTTCGATCCTCTTCGTACCTGACGGAGGGGGGTGGGGGGGGGGGGGGGCCCGGGG
>NZ_WBMR01000467.1 GCF_008923365.1 Actinomadura montaniterrae | reverse complement strand
AGCACCGCGAGCCGCCGCGCCGCCCGGCGCCCGCCGGCCGGGCGCGCCGTCCTGCCGAAGGGACCGAAGGCCGCCACAGATCACTCCCGGATAACAGAGGGTCGGAGATTGGCGGGCACGCTACCACAATCACCACAAACCCTCCGACATTCGGGCAAGCACACTGCGTGACCCGGGCACTACCGCCGACGCGAAAGAGGGCCGGACCGCCCGCGGGCGGTCCGGCCCCTCCCCCGTGCCGCCGGGAGGGGTCCGGCGGCTTCCCCTCAGGCCCCGACGAGGTCCTCCCAGCGCGGGACGCGCGGCTCCCAGCGCAGCCGCAGCCCGGCCTCGCGGAGCGTCCGGTCCCCCTTGCGGTTGTTGCAGCGGCCGCACGCGAGGACGGTGTTCTCCCAGGTGTTGCCGCCCCCGCGGGACTGCGGGTGGACGTGGTCGATCGTGTTGCCGCGCTGCCCGCAGTAGCCGCACCGGCCCCGATCGCGCAGGTAGACGCCGCGCTTGCTCCACGGCGGCCGGCGGCCGTGCCGCCAGCGCATCGCGACGTACCGGACGAGCCTCAGGACCCGCGGCACGGGGAAGCTGCCGATGGTCCGGCCCTCCTCCGCCTCCTCGACCACGGCCACCTCGCGGACCAGCATGCGGATGGCGTGCCGCAGGTCGACCTTTTGTAATGGCTCGTACGACGCGTTCAGGACGAGCACGTTCACCGGGTCACCTCCCACCCCGGGCCGCTGTCCCGCCAGGATTCGAACCTGGATATCCGCATTAACGGTGCGGCGTTCTGCCGTTGAACTACGAGACAATGTTCCGGAAATTCTCCGGTTTCCGGGCATTTCCCGGAAGCCTCCATCAGAATGCCGACGCACGCCCCGCAAAGGCAACGGTTTTTCCCACCCGCTTCAGGTCACCCGCCCGGCCCCTCTCGAGGTTTCACCGCCGCCGTCCCCTCCGGGGGATGCGCGCGGGGCCGGCAGGGCGGGTCCGGGAGGCGGGCGATCTTCGGCATCGCCTCCGCCGCCGCGCGCCACCACGGGTCCTCGGCGGGGCCGGCGTCCGGGGGCGACGCGCGAGGGACCGGGCCGGATGGACCGGAGGCGCGGGGGCCGGGCCGCAGGCGGACGGGCGGGATCAGCTCGATGGCGGCCGGGCAGTCGGGGCAGTCGGTGCCGGTCCAGCCGAGACGGACGGTGGCGGCCCCGCGCTCGCCCGGAGCACGGCCCGGCGGGCCGGCGCCCCAGAAGCGCAGGACGTCGGCGGCGGACACGGCGCGTTCGCGGCGGGTGGTGCGGGTGCGGCCGCGGTGGCCCCGGCCGAGCCAGGCGGACTGCTCGGCGACCAGCTGCCAGGCCAGGCCGCGGACGAGGTTGGCGGCCGTGAGCACGTCGCCGAACGCCACCCGCCGCGCGGCGACCTCCGGCAGGCCGAAGCGGTGCAGCCCGGCCGTGTCGATGCGGGCGCGGGCGCCGCCGTCCGGGTCCAGGGCGACGAAGACCGACACCCACGCGTGGCCGAGGGCGAACCCCTCCGGTTCGGCGGGCGGCGGTGAGCCGGGCAGGATCCGCCGGGAGTCCAGGTCGGCGACGGTACCGCCGACGGCGGCGGCGAGGGCGCGGGCGGCGAGCCGGGCGGCGCGCGCGGCCC
>NZ_WBMR01000466.1 GCF_008923365.1 Actinomadura montaniterrae | reverse complement strand
AGGGTGAGATGTGATGCCGAGCCGTTTTAGGTGAAGTGAGTGATCCCATGCTGCCGAGAAAAGCCTCTAGCGAGTGTACCGGCGGCCCGTACCCTAAACCGACTCAGGTGGTCAGGTAGAGAATACCAAGGCGATCGGGTGAACTGTGGTTAAGGAACTCGGCAAATTGCCCCCGTAACTTTGGGAGAAGGGGGACCACGTCCGGTGAACCGTCTTGCACGGGGAGCTGGGGGTGGTCGCAGAGGCCAGGGGGAAGCGACTGTTTACTAAAAACACAGGTCCGTGCGAAGTCGTAAGACGCTGTATACGGACTGACGCCTGCCCGGTGCCGGAACGTTAAGAGGACCGGTTAGAGGTTTCGACTTCGAAGCTGAGAATCTAAGCGCCGGTAAACGGCGGTGGTAACTATAACCATCCTAAGGTAGCGAAATTCCTTGTCGGGTAAGTTCCGACCTGCACGAATGGCGTAACGACTTCCCCGCTGTCTCAACCACAGGCCCGGTGAAATTGCAGTACGAGTAAAGATGCTCGTTTCGCGCAGCAGGACGGAAAGACCCCGGGACCTTCACTACAGCTTGGCATTGGCGTTTGGAACGGTTTGTGTAGGATAGGTGGGAGACGGTGAAGCCCGCACGCCAGTGTGGGTGGAGTCATTGGTGAAATACCACTCTGGTCGTTTTGAGCGTCTAACCCGCGCCCGTGTATCCGGGTGGGGGACAGTGCCTGGTGGGTAGTTTAACTGGGGCGGTTGCCTCCCAAAGAGTAACGGAGGCGCCCAAAGGTTCCCTCAGCCTGGTTGGCAATCAGGTGGCGAGTGCAAGGGCACAAGGGAGCTTGACTGTGAGACGGACGTGTCGAGCAGGTGCGAAAGCAGGGCCTAGTGATCCGGCACCTACGTGTGGAAGTGGTGTCGCTCAACGGCTAAAAGGTACCCCGGGGATAACAGGCTGATCTTCCCCAAGAGTCCATATCGACGGGATGGTTTGGCACCTCGATGTCGGCTCGTCGCATCCTGGGGCTGGAGTAGGTCCCAAGGGTTGGGCTGTTCGCCCATTAAAGCGGCACGCGAGCTGGGTTTAGAACGTCGCGAGACAGTTCGGTCCCTATCCGCTGCGCGCGTAGGAGAATTGAGAGGGTCTGTCCCTAGTACGAGAGGACCGGGACGGACGAACCTCTGGTGTGCCAGTTGTCCCGCCAGGGGCACGGCTGGTTGGCTACGTTCGGTCGGGATAACCGCTGAAAGCATCTAAGCGGGAAGCCTTCCTCGAGATGAGTTCTCCCTCCCCTCTTCGGAGGGGGTAAGGCTCCCAATAGACGATTGGGTTGATAGGCCGGGTATGGAAGCGCGGTAACGTGTGGAGTTGACCGGTACTAATAGGCCGAGTGGCTTGAACACACTGAACGTTCAAACCAAATCGCTGCAAGAAGTGTTCGCGTCCCTGTGTGGTTCCCAGGAAACAAACGGGAACCGTTTGATAAGTGAAGATCCTGAGTCTGCTGCTTGGGACGTCGAGTTTGCCCACCCGAGGGTTGGGTGGTGCGTGAGGCGTTCGGTGGTTATGGCGGAGGGGAAACACCCGGTCCCATTCCGAACCCGGAAGTTAAGCCCTTCAGCGCCGATGGTACTGCATGGGAGACCGTGTGGGAGAGTAGGACACCGCCGGAC
>NZ_WBMR01000465.1 GCF_008923365.1 Actinomadura montaniterrae | reverse complement strand
CCCACCGGCAGCAGCCGGGCACGCCGGCGGCACCGGCCGCCCCGGCGCGTCCGGACACGCAGGCGCTGGCCGCGCAGGTCCGCAAGCTGACCCTCGCCGAGCGGGGCGCCGCGGCCAAGCAGGCCTACGGCGCCGCGCCGGCGCGGGCGCCGATCGTCGCGGCCACCCGGACCAGCGCCGACGGGACGTGGGTGTTCGGCACCACCGCCATTCCCGTCCCGGCGAGCAGCGCCGCCGACCCCGAGATCGCGTTCTTCGCGGCCCGCTGGACGGGCCGGGAGTGGCGGGTCGGGCTGTCCGGCGGCACCGCGTTCGGCACCCTGCTCGGCGCGATGCCCGCGACCGTGATGTCCGCGGCGGAGTCCCGCGCGCTGCGCCGCTACGGCGCGCTGTCCGCCGAGCAGGCCGCCGCCGCGGTCAACGGCACCGGCACCGGCGACGGGCTGATGCTGCCGTGGAAGAGCGGCACGTCCTGGACGATGCTGACCGCCGACCCCGCGTCCGCGCAGCGCCCGCTGTCCGCCCTGGCGTTCGCGGGCGGCGACGGGCGCGTCCTGGCGTCCGGCGCGGGCCGGCTCTACCGGTTCTGCGGCGACGGCTCCGGGCCCGCGCTGCTCATGGTCGTGCACGCCAGCGGCGTCGCCACCGTCTACGACCGGGTGCGGGCGGCGGCGCAGCTGCGCGACGGCAGCGTCGTCGGGCGGGGCGACCCGCTCGGCCGCACCGGCACCGCCGGAGCCTGCGGCGGCGCCCCCGCCGCCCGCGCCGAGGTCCGCTTCGACCTGCGCCGCGGTGCCGCGCCCGTCCCGCTGGACGGCGCCGTCATCGGCGGCTGGACGTTCAGCGAGCGCGCGAAGCCGCTGCTCGGCTACGCCGAGCGCGGGCTGCTCCAGGTGCTTCCCGGGGGCCTGATCGCCAACCTCGGCGCGGTCCCCGCGGCGGATGCCCCGCCGTCACCGCCGGCGCCCGGCGACGAGCCGGGCGGCGGCGCAGGATCGGCCGGCGACCCGTCGCCGTCCGCTACCCAGAACAGGAGTCCGAGCGGTGCGAACACGCAACAGTGACGATCCCGCGGTGCCCGCGTGGGCGCTGCGAGCCGTGCTCGCCGGCGCGGTGCTGGTGCTCGCCGGCGCCGCGACCCCGCCGGGCGCCGTCGCCGCGGCGCAGGCGCAGTACTTCCTCTCCTTCTACGCGGGCGTCTTCACGCTGCTCGCGCTGACCGGCGCGGTGATGACCGGGCTGCTGGCCACCGAGCGGCTGATCCTGAAGATCCGGCACCGGGTGCTCGCGCAGGCCGCGCATCGCGCGTGCGCGGTGGTCGCGTCGGTGATGGTCGTCGCGCACATCGCGGTGAAGGTGCTGGGCGGGCTCGCGACGCCCGCGCAGATCGTGGTGCCGACGCCGGACGCGGTCGGCCTCGGCACCGTCGCGTTCGAGCTCATGGTGCTGATCGTGATCACCGGCATCCTGCGGACCCGGTTCGTGGCCCGCGCCCGCCCGTGGGTGTGGCGGTCGATGCACGCCGTCGCCTACATCTCCTGGCCGATCGCGATCCTGCACGGCCTGACCGCCGGGCGGCTCGCGGCGAACTGGGTGGTGCTCAGCTACGTGATGAGCGTCGTCGGCGTCATCATCGCGCTGGCCACCCGGCTGATCGTCGTGATCAAGCCGCGGGAGGTCGGGCGGGCGGGCGACGCCCTCGGCACCGGCGAG
>NZ_WBMR01000464.1 GCF_008923365.1 Actinomadura montaniterrae | reverse complement strand
CACGCGCGGCGCCCGCGGCCCGGAAAGCGGCCGCGGGCGCCGCCGCGCCGTTTCCGCCGAAGGCGGGGCGCGACACTGATCAATGGCCTGAACGGTCGGACCGGAAATTGCCGGAGACCGCGACGGTCATTCGGCCGGCCAACGGGCGGGCCATTGTCGCGATACCGTCATGCCATTTTCGGCGGGTGAATTGTCACCACGGCTTCGTGCGCATGCGTCTCACCTCCCCGCACTCGCCGGAACTCAGGGTGCGGGCGGTCGTCACCACGGAGGAGTGCGCATCCCGTTCACCTCCCCTCGGCCGGATCGGACGGGACCTGGAAGATCACCACGGGGTCGTGCGCATGGGGCCACCTTCCCTTCTGGCCGGCTCGGGGCCCGGCGATCGCGGGCCCCGCGGATCGGGGGCGGGCGCCGGGGGCCCGTGCGGGCGCGCGCCGGTGCACCGGTCACAGGCTCAGCAGGACGAAGTGCTGGGGGAGGTGCACCGCCAGCCCGAGCGGCATCGACGCGGTGATCGTCGCGGTGTCGCCGTGCCCGCGCAGCGCGAGCGCCGACTCCTCGCCGTCCAGCAGCGTCACGCCCGCGCGGAAGTCGCCGAGCAGTACCCGGTCCCGCGCGATCATGCGGGTCCGGGTGATGCGCAGGCCCGCCGAGTCCAGCGCGGGCAGCGCGCCCGCGCCGACGAGCCGCCAGTACAGCGCCGGGTGCATGACCAGCCCGTCGCACGACCCGCCGGTCTCCTCCACCTCGGCGCACGCCTCCATCAGCGCGTCCAGGGCGCCGCCGTCCGCGCGTCCCGGCGCCCCGGGCCGGCCGGACGCGTCCAGGCGGCGCAGGCCGTCGAGGTTCAGCAGGCCGGTGATCGCGCCGTCGCCGCTGCCGTGCAGCAGCACCTCGTTCTCCACCGTGCACAGCCGGACGATCACGCGGTGCTCGACGAACCGCGCCAGCAGCGCGGGATCGCGGGTCAGCTCGGCCGGCACCGGGACGGCCACCGAGATCTCCGTCAGCTCGGCCTTGGCGGCCGCGGCGCGGAACGCCGCCTCGGGCGTCGCCCGGTAGGCGGTCCCGCTCGCGCCGCCGCCCTCGGCGGGCAGCTCGCGCACGTACCGCAGCGGCCCGCCGGTGACGGTGCCGCCCTTCGTCTGCTCCCGGACGGTCGGCCGGGGCCGCGTCGAGGCCAGCGGGAAGAGCGCGGTCAGCGGCCTGCGGACGCGGACGGCGGCGTCGCCGCCGGCCGCCCGGGCCACCGCGACCGCCAGCTCCTCGCCCGCCCCGCGCTCGCGCAGGGCGGGGTCGTCGATGAGGTAGTCCAGCACGGGAGCTCCCATCACGCGCGCCCCGCGCCGTCCCCGGTTCTCGGGGCGGGCAGGCCGCGCGGCGCCGATGCCGCACGGCGCGATCTTGCGCCGTGCCAGCCCGAGAGTAAGCAAAGTCCGGCGAAATGAAAAGGGTCCCCGACGATCTTGTCGGCGGAAATTCGCCGTGATACAACGGCTCTGCGGATTGGCTTCTCCAGCTCAGGACGGTGAATACATGCGGCACCCGGAGAAAAGTGGTGGACGGGCCGCCGCATTCACCGATCCGGTCATTGACGGGACCACCGGGACCGGCAGCAGGCCGGCCGCCCGCCCGGCCCCCGGCTGCCCCCTGCGCGCCGCCGCCCTCGCCGCGGAGGCCGGCGCGGCGGAGCCCGCGAACGTCCCCGCCGGCGGAG
>NZ_WBMR01000463.1 GCF_008923365.1 Actinomadura montaniterrae | reverse complement strand
CTGCGGCCCCTGAGGCAGCGTTAGGGGCAGGCTCCGCCTGCCCCGCCCCCGGGTCGCGCCACCCCACCACCCCCCTCCGTACGCGTGTTCTGTTCCAGGTGATGTGGGCATGCCGGAGCCGCCCGGGATCCAGTTGGGATCCGGGCGGGCCCGGGTAGTCGTACGGTCGTACTGGTGGGGTGGGTTATGCAGCCCAGTCGAGCGCCGGATCAGGCGGCCCGATGTCACTCGGTGGCGAATGGCCTCCCGAAGATGGTCGGGCGTCGGGCGGCGGCAGCAGCCGGTAGACGTAGCGTCCGTCCTGATCCTTGGTGATCTGGATCTGGTCGGGGCGGGTGTGCTTGAACCGGTTGTGCCATCCGCAGGCGAGTGCGAGCTGGTCGATGTCGGTGGGCGATTCCCCGAGTGCCCATCCGTGCACGTGGTCGACCTCGCACAACGTCCCCGGCAGCTCGCATCCCCGTACTGCGCATGACGGGTACAGCGTTTCGAGGACCTGCCGTTGTGCAGAGGAGGCGAACCGTTCCCGCCAGCCCAGATACAGCGGAGTGTTCCCCTTCCCGAGGAGGAGGGGCGACACTCCGGCCGACAGGGCGATGCGGCGGGCCTGTGCAGCGGGGATCGGTGTCCCATCGGTGAGGCGGGCGGGGGCGTTGCCGCCAGTGAGGGTGTCCAGGTCGCAGATGACGGTGACCTTGGTGGCCTTGTGCCCGCCCGACAGGACGCTGGACAGTGCTGCCGCTGTCCGCTCGGCGACGTCGCGGCGGTCGTCGGGCCCGGCCGGCTTGGCCAGCGGCGCCAGAGTGCCGTCCCAGATCGCGGCGTCTTCGGGGTTCAGCCAGCCCTTGACGTAGCGGCCGCCGTCCAGAGAGCGGGTGGTCGTGATCCACGACTTGTCGTAGCCCCGCTTGGTGTCCTCATCGGGGGCGTCTTCAGTGTCGTCGCGTTCGGTGATCAGGTCGCGGATGCGGCGCCCGAACGCGGCGACCTTCCCCGCCGAGAAGCCCTGGTCGACGAAGCCGAGGAGGGTCGTCTCGGCTTCGGCACAGTCGGTGTCGTCCAGGCGGGCGACCGAGTCGGCGATGGTGGTGGCGTAGCCGTAGGACAGGTCACCGGAGGCGAGTTGGGCGCAGACCTGGGGCAGGCGGTGCCGCTGCCGGGCGAGGGTGAGGCGCTCTTTGGCGCGGTTGTCGCGCATGCCCAGGCGGGAGCGGAGCCACGCCTGGGGCGAGGGATATCCCCACCGTGCTTGCTCCCCGGCGGCGTCGACGCGGCCGATGAAACCGGCCAGCACACTTTCCTGGATATCGGAGGCCGCCGCGAGAGTTTCGGTCAATTCCAGGCATGCGGCTGCTGATTCGGGGACGTCTCGGCTGGCGAGTTCAGTGGCGATGGCGGAGAGCGCGTTCACCAGTTCCATGGTGGACGCGGCCTCAAGCTCGACCGTCACTGAATGCATACCTAGATAATACCCGCTGTGACCGACAATCGCATCTTGAATTCAGCGCTTCAACACAGATACTTTTCGGTACTTGAATGGCGACTATTTGCGCCGCACCATCGGTTGCCGCGTTCGTTGGAACACGCGTACGGAGGGGGTGGTGGGGTGGCGCGACCCGGGGGCGGGGCAGGCGGAGCCTGCCCCCATCACCTGCCCAGGGGCCGCAGAGGCTCCAAAGTCAAGGGTGGACGAAGTCCATCGCGAAGCGACGCCGAAGGCG
>NZ_WBMR01000462.1 GCF_008923365.1 Actinomadura montaniterrae | reverse complement strand
GCGGCGGCGGACCCGGCGGCCGCGACCGGTACGGGTTCGGCGGCGGCCTTGCGGGCGCGGCGGCGGGACTTGACGGCGGCGCGCTCGGGCGCGGCGACCGGGGCGGGGGCCTCGGCACGGCGCCAGACGCGGGCGACGACGACGACCTCGCGGGGCTCGCGGATCGGGGTGAGGCGGCACCAGGTGCGGGGTTCGGCGAGGTAGCGGGTCTGGGAGAGGAGCAGTTCGGTGAGCCGCTTGCCTTCGATGACGGGCCGGGTCGCGAGCCAGGTCAGCACGCCGGGCGGGACGATGTACAGCACGTGCCAGGGCGACTTGAAGGGGATCCCGGCGAACCTCAGCAGCAGGATCCAGGGCACGAACACGCCGAGGAACACACCGATCTGGACCAGCGGCAGCGGCATCGGAAGCCGCAGGTCGTACAGCTTGTACAGCCGCTTCTCGATGCGCCATATGTTCGTGTACGTGGGTAGATCCACGCCCCTACTCCCCTAACTGCGCGAGCACGGTGCCGCCTGCCGACCTCCGCGTGGTCAGGTGGCGTCCACCCCGAGGGCCTTGGCGATCGCGCGGGCCGTCGTCTCGATGATGTTCGGCACGTAGAAGACCACTCCGATGCCTATCGCCAGCACGATGAATTGGACGAAACGCGTGATCTCCCGGGTGAACAGAAAGAAGATCGCCACAATGGAGACGATGACGAGGAAGAGCGGGCCGAAGATGTTGCGCAGCCAGTCGGCGAGATTGCCGGTGTTGAGTTCGTCGTTCTTCTGCGGTTCCGCCCAGACCTCGTGCGGAATCGACGCCATGATGTGGTGCAGCATCGACTGATCACCTCTCTGGGACGGCGGATGTCGTGGGGGTTGCGGTCATGATGCGTTCGGCTCCGTGGTGCCGCGGATGTCTCTGACGTACCAGGTCGTCCCCTTCTTCACCACGGTGAGCTCGTAGGCCTGGTCGAGTTCGCCGCCGCCGCCGGCGCCCGCGCCGCCGGGCAGCTGCCAGCCGACGGTCGTGGTGACGGTGCGCTCGTCGGCGGCGCCCTTCGGCGCGACGACCTCCTTGACCTGGACGTAGCTGACGGAGCCGGCGAGGCCCGCGATCGGCGTCCCGTCGCTGAAGCGCGACAGGGCGGCCTGGTTGCCGGACGCGTACGCCTGGAAGAACGTACCGAGGAACGGCTGGAGCTCGTTCTCCAGGGCGGTGTCGCGGTCCTGGACGCCGCCCTGCGGGAGCGCGGCCTTGGTGGGCGGCGGGAGCAGCGCGGGCCGTCCGGAGACCACGAGCGCGCCGCCGTCGGCGGCGTAGACGGGGACGGAAAGGCGGAGCCACTTGTCGGCGGTGCGGGCGAGGACGGTGACGGTGCCGTTGTGCGCGTCGCGGGCGTCGACTCCGGCGACCTGCACGGACTGGACCTGCAATGTGCCGACGCCGTTCCAGCCGAATTGGGCGTCGGCGCCGTCGGGCAGGAAGGTGCGCAATTGCGCTTCGCGGGCGGGCGCGTTCTTCTGGTCGTAGTTCAGGTAGACGTTGGCGAACTGGAGCGCGAACGCGCCGGCGGCGCTGCTCGGGAATCCGGTGCCCTTTCCGGGTTTCGGGGTGGCGCCGGTGCCGGCGGAGTCGCCGTCCTTGGCGGTGAAGCGTTCGAACGGGGCGCGGATGCCGTTGACGAGGATGACGAGGATGAGGGCCCACAGCACGGCGCGCCCGACCCACACCCACCAGCGGCCGCCGGAGCCGCCCCAGCGGCCGCCGCCGCGCGAG
>NZ_WBMR01000461.1 GCF_008923365.1 Actinomadura montaniterrae | reverse complement strand
CGCGGATCCGGCGGCCCGGGCGGCGGCTCGCGGCGGCGGGCGGCATCAGCACCGCGGCGCGCCCGCCGGGCCGCACGTGCGCCAGGCAGTGCTGCACCCAGGCGAGCTCCGGTTCGCCGCGCGGCGGCAGCCGGGCGGCGGCTCGCGGCGGCGGGCGGCATCAGCACCGCGGCGCGCCCGCCGGGCCGCACGTGCGCCAGGCAGTGCTGCACCCAGGCGAGCTCCGGTTCGCCGCGCGGCGGCAGCCCGTACTCCCAGCGGGGGTCGCCGGTCAGCTCGTCGTGGCCCCAGGCGCGGTCCCCGGACGGCGGGTCGCAGACGACGGAGTCGGCGGTCTCGCCGGGGAAGCCGTCGCCGCGCAGCGAGTCGGCGGCAACGACGTCGGCGGGCGTGCCGGCGAGGCGCAGCCGGACGGCGGCGATCCGCGCGGCGGCCGGGTCGCTGTCCTGGGCGAGCGCGTGCCGGGCGCCGGAGGCCGACAGCAGCAGCGTGCCGAGCCCGCAGGCCGGGTCGAGGACGACGTCACCCTTGCGGCACACGAGCCCGGTCATCAGCCGCGCCACGTCCGGCCGGGTGACGACGAGGCGCCGCGAATGCGCCCGCATGTACTCCTCGACGAGGAAGTCGAACGCGGCGCGGTGCCCGCGCTCGGCCGCCAGCTCGCCGAGCAGCGCGGGCAGGCCGGGGTCGGCGGGGACGGTGTCGGGCCACGACGGCATCGCCCCGTCCCCGGGCCGCGGCGCAGCCTCCCGGGGTGGCGGCGCGGCGGTGCCGCCGCGCGACTCCAGGAGCCGCAGGCCGGCCCAGCCGACGAGGTCGGCGAGGCGGAAGTCGTCGCCGGACGCGCGGAGCCGCTGCCAGACCCGGTCGCCGGCCGACACCTCGAACGGCTTGCCGTTGCGGGTCAGCCAGTCCTCGACGTCGGCGAGGGAGAACAGCGGGCTGGCGGCCGTGCCGCCGACGGGCCTCGGGAAGTCGTCGTGGCGGCGGCGCCAGTTGCTGACGGTGGCGCGCCCGACGCCCGCGAGCCGGGCGATGTCGCCCGCCGTGACGCCCGGATCGCCGCTCATCCCGCCACCCTATGTGATCTTCCGGAACGTCCCTGCGCGCTCGGAACGCCCGTGAACCCGGTCACCGTGCACCCGTCCCGCGCGGATCAGGCGCGGCGGAGCCGGCGGCCGAACCGGGCGAGGCGCCCCCTCCCGCCGCCGGCGGCGGCGCCGAGCAGCCGCGGCTCCCGCTCCGCCGGGTCCGGCGGGCCGGTGACGACGTCGGCGACGACGCAGGTGATGTTGTCCAGGCCGCCCGCCGCGCCGGCGAGCGCGATGAGCCGGGCGACGGCGTCGGCGGGGCGCGCGGCCTCGGCGAGCGCGTCGCGGATCGCCCCGGCCGGGACGAACCCGGAGACGCCGTCGGAGCACAGCAGGTAGCGGTCGCCGGGCGCGGCGTCCTGCCGGAACAGGTCGGGACGCTGGTCGCCGCGCTGGTCGCCGCCGGTCTGCAGCGCACGCACGAGGGCCGATGCGCGCGGGTGGTTCGCGGCCTCGTCCGGGGTGAGCTGCCCGCCGTCGACGAGCGCCTGCACCATCGTGTGGTCGCGGGTGATCTGGAAGAGGTCGCCGCCGCGCAGCAGGTAGGCGCGGGAGTCGCCGATGTGCGCCACCGCGAACCCGGCTCCGTCCCAGGCCAGCGCGGTCAGCGTGGTGCCCATCCCGCGCAGCTCGGGGTCGCCGGCGGCCAGCTCCTCCAGCCGCGCGGACGCCCGCGCCACCGCGGCGGCGAGCGCGGCGGCGGGGTCGGCGGGCGCTGCGGCGGG
>NZ_WBMR01000460.1 GCF_008923365.1 Actinomadura montaniterrae | reverse complement strand
GTCAAGGAGCGCCGCCAGTTCGGCAAGCCGATCTCTGATTTCCAGGGTGTGCAGTTCATGCTGGCGGACATGGCGATGCGGCTGGAGGGCGCGCGGCAGTTGACCTATCACGCGGCGATTAAGTCCGAGCGGGCGATGCACGGCGAGAAGATCCCGGACCTGACCTTTGTTTCGTCGGCGTGCAAGGCGCTGGCCTCGGACGTGGCGATGGACGTCACCACCGACGCGGTCCAGTTGCTGGGCGGGTATGGGTACACGCGGGAGTTCCCGGTGGAGCGGATGATGCGCGACGCCAAGATCACCCAGATCTACGAGGGCACCAACCAGATCCAGCGCATGGTCATCGCCCGCCAGCTCCTCAAGTGATCCGCGGCTCCCTGCCGCGCCGCGACGGCGGCTGACGCGCCTCGTCCCGGGAAACACCGCCGCGACGGCAGGTGACGGCGAAAGGCTGTCGCCGCCGGGGGAGTGCCGTCAGGATGGTGGTGCCGGCGGTCCATCGCGGACAAGGGAGTGCGCATGAGCGGAACCGGGCCCGCGCCCGAGATCGACACGAGCGTGTCGCACGTGGCGCGCATCTGGAACTACTGGCTGGGCGGCAAGGACAACTACCCCGTCGACCGGGAGGTCGGCGACCAGATCCTCGGGATGCTCCCGGACGTGGCGCGCCTCGCCCGCGCCTCCCGGCTGTTCCTCAACCGGGTCGTCTGGCACCTGGCCGCCGAGGCGGGCGTCCGCCAGTTCATCGACATCGGGACGGGCCTGCCCACCGTCGACAACACCCACGAGGTCGCGCAGCGCGCCGCGCCCGACGCGCGGATCGTCTACGTCGACAACGACCCGCTCGTCCTCGCGCACGCGCAGGCGCTGCTCACCAGCACCCCCGAGGGCGTGACCGCCTACATCGACGCCGACCTGCGCGACCCGGAGCGCATCCTGGCGAAGGCCGCCGAGACCGTCGACTTCGACCGCCCGGTCGCGTTCACGCTGATGGGGATCCTCGAGTTCATCACCGACGACGAGCAGGCGTACTCGATCGTCCGGCGGCTGCTGGACGCGGCGCCGTCCGGCAGCTACTTCGCCATGTACGACGGGACGAACGTCGTCCACGGTGAGGCGTCGGACCGGATCGTCGACGTGTGGAACGCGTCCGGCAACGCCGGCCTCGTGCTGCGCTCGCCCGAGCGGATCCGCCGCTTCTTCGACGGCCTGGAGCTGCTGGAGCCCGGCGTCGTCCCGGTGAACGAGTGGCGGCCCGAGGTGACCGTCGGGACCGAGCCGGAGCCCGTGGACGCCTACGGCGGCGTCGGCCGCAAGCCCTAGCCGGGGCGTCCGCCGCCGGGCGGCCCGTCCGCGTGCTGCAGGATCTCGGTGATCGCGAACGCCGCGTCGAGCCGCCCGCCCCGCACGGCGGCCTGGTAGTAGACGAGCGCGACCTCCCGGCCGGCCCTGTCGCGGCCCCGGCCCGCCCGGTCGCCGAGCCGGTGGGCGTGGCGTGCCGCCTCCTGGGCGTCGAGCCCGTCCGGCGAGGCGTCCAGCAGGTCCAGCGCGCCGGGATGGCCGGCCGCCGCGGCCTCGATCAGCAGCGGGACGGTCTCCTCGCCCCGGGCAGGATCGGTGCCGAGCAGCACCGCGACCCGGTAGAGCGCGTCGGCGTCCCCGGCCGCCGCGCGGCCGAGCAGGCCCCGCCCATGCGGGCCGTACCCGGCGACGGTCGCCCGCTGCGACTCCGTCAGCCGCACCCGCCTGACCGGCTCACGCTGCGGCGGCGCGAGCGCCGCCCCACCCGCGGGCGGCCGCGGCGGCGGGACGTCCCGGGCCGCGGACCGG
>NZ_WBMR01000046.1 GCF_008923365.1 Actinomadura montaniterrae | reverse complement strand
GTCGAGCCGCTCGGCCGTGCTCGCGGGCGCCGCCGCGCTGTTCGTCGCTATCGTCGTGGTGTCCGCGGTGCTCGCGCTCGGCTCCGGCGACAAGGGCAAGGCGGGGGAGAAGGTCGGCGACCCGAGCCACCAGCCGCAGCAGTCCGGCGACGTGCCCAGCATGTCGGTGCCGTCGCGGCACGCGCCGACCCGGCAGGCCCCCGACACGTCCTACAGCCCGTCCCCGACGACGACCGGGTCGGCGCCCGAGAGCCCCTACCCGTCGGACTCGCCCACGTCGACGCCGACGTCCCCGGGCGACCCGTCGCCCACGCACACCACCCACAGCCCCGACCCCACCTCGAGCCCGACCACGGGGCCGACCGACCCCGGCACGCCCACGGACGACCCGGGCAGCCCGCCCGCCGGCACCGGCACGGGCAGCGGCACCGGCACCGGCTGACACCCGAGCCCGCCCCCAAGGCCTCCGCCCGAGCCCGCCCCCCAAGCCGCCCGAGCCCGCCCCCATGCCCGCCGCCAGGGCGCCCGAGCGTGGCCCCGAGCCGGTCGGGGCTTGCGCCGGAATCGGCGCCGGGCGC
Organism: Actinomadura montaniterrae; assembly: GCF_008923365.1. Lineage (GTDB taxonomy): Bacteria > Actinomycetota > Actinomycetes > Streptosporangiales > Streptosporangiaceae > Spirillospora > Spirillospora montaniterrae. The sequence continues at coordinate 53,325 of NZ_WBMR01000046.1, read as the reverse complement.
CCCGGCCCACCGCCGCAACCGGCGTCCGGACGGCGTCCCCGCCACCGGCGCGCGCCCGCGGACCGGCGCCCCGCACGGACTTCGGCGATCTTCGGGCGGGCGCCCCGCGCCGCCTGGCAGGGTGGGCAAAGCCACGCTGACCTCGCGGACTGGCAGGTCGGCTTTGGGGGATTTCCCTGATTTACTGGCGCAAGTGAGCGGCGCCACAACGAGGTGGCGAAGTTTCTCTAGGGAGTGTTGTTGGTGATGGGCGGCAGGCTCGATCAGGCGAAGGACGATCTGCTCCGGAGGGCGGCGGAGACGTGCGCCCAGCGGCCGGGGGCGCGTTCGGCGGGGGACGTCGAGGAGTCCGCCGCCTACCTCCGGCTCTACTACCGTCACGTGGCCTCGGAAGACCTCCTCGCCCGCGACCCCGCCGACATCTGCGGGCCCGCGATGGCGCACCGGGCGCTCGGCGAGGAACGGCCGCAGGGCCGCGCGAAGGTGCGCGTGTTCACCCCGACGGTCGAGGAGTACGGCTGGGACCCCGGCCACACCGTCGTCCAGGTCGTCACCGACGACATGCCGTTCCTGGTCGACTCCGTCACGATGGAGCTGACCCGGCACCAGCTCGCCACCCACCTGATCGTGCACCCGCTGCTCGGGGTCGACCGCGACGTCGCGGGACATCTGCGGGCGTTCCGCGGCAAGCATGACAGCCCGTCCGACATCGACGAGTCCTGGATCCACATCGAGGTGGACCGCACCAGCGACCGCGCGCTGCTGGACCGGTTGGAGAAGGACCTGGTCCGCGTATTGCAGGACGTGCGGGTCGCGGTCGAGGACGAGCCGAAGATGCGGGCCCGCGCGGTCGAGATCGCCGCGTCGATCCGCGACGCCGCGCCGCCGCTGCCGGACAAGGAGCTCGCCGAGGGCGTCGAGCTGCTGGAATGGCTCGCCGACGGGCACTTCACCTTCCTCGGCTACCGCGACTACACGCTCGTCGACGACGGGCAGACCTCGGCCGCCGCCGTCGAGGACCACGCCAAGCTCGGCCTGCGCCCCGAGCCCGGCACCGGCCTCGGCATCCTGCGCAACGACAAGCGGGAGTCCGACAGCTTCGCGGCGCTGCCGCCGGAGGTCCGCGAGAAGGCCACCGAGAAGCGGCTGCTGATCCTGACGAAGGCGAACTCGCGCTCCACCGTCCACCGCGGCCTGTACCTGGACTACATCGGCGTCAAGAAGTTCGACGAGGACGGCGAGGTCATCGGCGAGCGCCGGTTCCTCGGGCTGTTCACGCACGTCGCCTACAGCGAGTCGATCGCGCACGTCCCCGTCCTGAAGCGCAAGCTCGACGAGGTGCTGGAGCGCGCCGGGTTCACCCCCGACAGCTACGACGGCCAGGACCTCATCGAGATCCTGGAGAGCTACCCCCGCGACGAGCTGTTCCAGATCTCCGTCGACGACCTGCTCGGGATCTCGCTCGGCGTGCTGCGGCTGCGCGAGCGCCGCCAGCTGAAGCTGTTCCTGCGCAAGGACCTGTACGGCCGGTTCATGTCGTGCATGGTGTACCTGCCGCGGGACCGCTACACCACCAAGATCCGGCTGCGCATCCAGGAGATCCTGCGCCGCGCGTTCGAGGGCGTCAGCGTCGACTACAGCGCGAACGTGACCGAGTCGCTGCTGGCCCGCCTGCACGTGGTGGTGCGCGGCGAGCGGGGCCGCCCGCTGCCGGACGTGGACGTCGACGGGCTGGAGGACCGGCTCGCCGCCGCGACCCGCTCGTGGGAGGACGACCTCGCCGACGCGATCGTGGAGCAGTGCGGCGAGGAGCGGTCCGGGACGCTCGCGCGCCGCTACGGCGACGCGTTCCCCGACGGGTACAAGGCCGACTTCCCGGCCCGCACCGCGGTCGCCGACCTGCGCTTCCTCGACGACCTCACCGACGAGGACGACACCTCCATCAACCTGTACGAGCCGTTCAGCGCCGAGCCCGGCGAGCGGCGGCTGAAGATCTACCGGCGGGGCGAGCCGATCTCGCTGTCGCGGGTGCTGCCGCTGCTGCAGAACATGGGCGTGGAGGTCGTCGACGAGCGCCCGTACGAGGTCAACACCTCCGACGGGCAGCGGTACTGGGTCTACGACCTGGGGCTGCGGTACGCGCCGCCAGGGGACGTCCCGGAGGAGGCCATCAAGGGCCTGTTCCAGGACGCGTTCACCGCGCTGTGGCAGGGCCGCATCGAGAACGACGGGTTCAACGCGCTCGTCCTGCACGTCGGGCTGAACTGGTGGCAGGCGATGATCCTGCGCGCCTACGCCCTGTACCTGCGGCAGACCGGGACGACGTTCTCCAAGCGGTACATCGAGCAGGTGCTGCTGCGGAACGCCGCGATCACCCGGCTGCTGGTGCGGCTGTGGGAGAGCCGCCTCGACCCGGGGCTGGCCGGCGGCGAGGAGGAGCGCAGCCTCGCCATCATCGAGGAGCTGAACGGGATGCTCGACGAGGTCGCGAGCCTCGACGAGGACCGCATCCTGCGCGCCTACCTCGCGCTCGTCCAGGCGACGCTGCGGACGAACCACTACCAGCACAAGCCCTACCTGTCGATGAAGTTCGACCCGGAGGGCATCCCGGATCTGCCGCAGCCGCGCCCCACCTACGAGATCTTCGTGTACTCGCCGAAGGTGGAGGGCGTGCACCTGCGGTTCGGGTCCGTCGCGCGCGGCGGGCTGCGCTGGTCGGACCGCCGCGAGGACTTCCGCACCGAGATCCTCGGCCTGGTCAAGGCGCAGGCGGTGAAGAACACCGTCATCGTCCCGGCGGGCGCGAAGGGCGGGTTCGTCGGCAAGCAGCTGCCCGACCCGTCCGTCGACCGGGAGGCGTGGCAGCAGGCCGGCATCGCCTGCTACAAGGACTTCATCTCCGGGCTCCTCGACGTCACCGACAACCTGGTGGACGGCAAGGTCGTCCCGCCGCCGAACGTCGTCCGCCACGACGGCGACGACACCTACCTGGTGGTCGCGGCCGACAAGGGCACCGCGACGTTCTCCGACATCGCCAACGGCGTCGCCGCCGAGTACGGGTTCTGGCTCGGCGACGCGTTCGCGTCCGGCGGGTCCGTCGGCTACGACCACAAGGCGATGGGCATCACCGCGCGCGGCGCGTGGGAGTCGGTGAAGTACCACTTCCGGTCGCTCGGCAAGGACGTCCAGCGGGAGGACTTCACCGTCGTCGGCATCGGCGACATGTCCGGCGACGTGTTCGGCAACGGGATGCTGCTGTCGGAGCACATCAAGCTGGTCTGCGCGTTCGACCACCGGCACATCTTCCTCGACCCCGACCCGGACCCGGCGGTCTCGTTCGCCGAGCGGCGCCGGATGTTCGAGCTGCCGCGCAGCACCTGGGCCGACTACGACACCTCGCTGATCTCCAAGGGCGGCGGCATACACCCCCGCGCCGCCAAGTCGATCCGGATCACCCCGCAGGTGCGGGCGGCGCTCGGCATCGACGACTCGGTGAAGGCCATGGCGCCATACGAGCTGATCAGCGCCGCGCTGAAGGCGCCGGTCGACCTGCTGTGGAACGGCGGCATCGGCACCTACGTCAAGGCGTCGGTGGAGAACAACGCCGACGTCGGCGACAAGGCCAACGACCTGCTGCGGGTGAACGGCGACGAGCTGCGCTGCAAGGTCATCGGCGAGGGCGGCAACCTCGGCATGACCCAGCTCGGCCGGATCGAGTTCGCCCGCAACGGCGGGCTGGTGAACACCGACTTCATCGACAACTCCGCCGGCGTCGACACCTCCGACCACGAGGTCAACATCAAGATCCTGCTCGACCAGGTCGTGCGGGACGGGGAGCTGACCCGCAAGCAGCGCGACACGCTGCTCTACGAGATGACCGACGAGGTCGCGCGGCTGGTGCTGCCCGACAACTACGCGCAGAACGTGGTGCTCGCCGCGTCCCGCGCGCAGGCGCCCTCGATGCTGCACGTCCACGCCCGGTACATGCGCAAGCTGGAGCGGGACGGGCGGCTGAAGCGGCGGCTGGAGTTCCTGCCGGAGGACAAGGCGATCGCGGAGCGGCGGCAGTCCGGGCTCGGGCTGACCAGCCCGGAGTTCTCGGTGCTGCTCGCCTACTCCAAGCTGACCCTCGACCACGAGATCATCGCCTCCGACCTGCCCGACGACCCGTACCTGGAGTCGTGGCTGGTCGACTACTTCCCGACGCCGCTGCGCGAGCGGTTCCAGCCGTACATGGACCGGCACCCGCTGCGCCGCGAGATCATCACCACGGCGGTGGTGAACGACCTGGTCAACAACAGCGGCACCACGTTCGTGTTCCGGATGAACGAGGAGACGGGGGCGTCGTCGTCGGACATCGCCCGCGCCTACCTGGTGGCCCGCGAGGTGTTCCAGATGCCGCGGTTCTGGCGGTCGGTGGAGCGGCTGTCGCACCAGGTCGCCGAGTCGACGCAGATCGCGATGCTGCTGGAGGCGCGCAAGCTCACCGAGCGCGGCGCCCGCTGGCTGCTGCACAACCGGCGTCCCCCGTTCGACATCCGGGAGACGATCGACTTCTTCGGCGCCGGCGCGACCACGCTCACCTCGCAGCTGCCGAAGCTGCTCGTCGGCCTGGACCTGCAGGCGTTCGAGCAGCGCCGGGACGGCTTCGCCGAGCGGGGCGTGCCGGACGAGCTGGCCGAGCAGTGCGCGATGCTGGTCACCGCGTACTCGACGTTCGACCTGGTCGGCATCGCGCACGAGTCGGGCCGTCCGGTGGAGGAGGTCGCCGAGGTCTACTTCGACCTGGCGGACCGGCTGCAGCTGGCCCGACTGCGCGACCGGGTCGTGGCGCTGCCGCGCGACGACCGGTGGCGGTCCATGGCCCGTTCCGCGCTCCGCGACGACCTGTACGCCGCGCACGCCGCGCTCACCCGCGACGTGCTGGTGACGAGCGAGCCGGGCGGGGAGCCCGAGGTGCGGATGGCGCACTGGGCGGAGAAGAACAAGACCGCGGTGCAGCGCGCCCAGCAGACGCTCAGCGAGATCTGGGAGAGCGACAGTTTCGACCTGGCGACGCTGTCGGTCGCGCTCGGCTCGATCCGCACCCTGGTGACGGCCAGCTCCCTCCCGTCCACCGAAGCCTGACCCCGCGGCGGCGCCGCCCTCATCGGCCGCGATGAGGGCGGCACGCCGCGGTTCGGCGGTCAGCGGGCGGTGGTGAGGGAGACGGACTCGCCGAGGACGCGGCCCTTGCCGGACGGCGGGGCGTAGCCGATCACGAGCCACTGCCAGGACGCGCGGACGGTCCCGCCCGGCTTCCGGCCGTCCTTGGCGAGGTGGTCGCGGACGTCGGCGGGCAGGCCGGACTCGGTGCCGCCGGTGAGCGTCGCGTCCTGCGTCAGCCCGTACCAGACGAGGGAGCCGCCGTCGCCGGTCCGCAGCGCGTACGACGGGCCCGGGCCGGGCGCGAACCGGCCCGGCGTCACCGTCCAGTCGCCCTGCTCGGCCTTGCGGGCGTTCGCGGAGAACGCGTCCGGCATCAGCCCGGTGGCGTCGCCCTTGGCCAGGTAGTTCGCGTGCGCGGCGGGCAGGCCCCGGTCGGGCGCGGGGATCGCGTAGCCCTCGGCGTCATAGGCGAGGTCGGGGGCACCGCCCTGGAAGGTGAGCCAGTGCGCGGCGCGCCAGCCGTCCTTGGCGCCCGTCTTCACGAACACGCCGAGGACCTGCTGGTCCTTGCCGTCCGAGCGTTCCAGCGCGGCGATCCCGAACCATTTCGGGTACGCGGAGCGGCGCGGCACGTACAGCACCGGGTTCGCCAGGGAGATCGTCGCCGTCTCTGGCAGCTTGCCGTAGGTGCGGACGCGAGCGGTGACCGGGGCGGCGAGGGCGCCCGTCACGGTGTCGCGCCAGAGCTTCTCGTCGCCGGACGTGATGGCCTTGTTGTGCCGGTCCGTCCAGTCGCGCAGCACCTTCAGGGACTCGTCCGCGCCGACCGCCGGGGACCCCGCGGGCGCGGCAGCGGCCGTCCCGCCGGCCGAGCCGCCGCCGGAGCAGGCCCCGGTGAGGACGGCGGAACCGGCCATGACCAGGGCCACGGCCCTCCGGGGCGCTCGGCGCACTTCCCACCTCGGCGGACGGAATGTCGAGTATGTCGCGCCAGTGTAGAAGAACGCGGTGCCCCGCCGGGTGCCGCGCGCCGGGCGGGAACGTCCGGTGGCGGCCCGTCGGATGCCGGGACCGTCCCACTGCAGCGGTCGAGAAGAGCGGGACGGCCCGGCACCCGACGGAGATCAGGAACCGTGGGCCGCGATCGCCTTGCGGTACATGCCGGTGACCGTGGCGCGGCCCTTGGGCGGAACGGTGGCCAGGTACTGCACCAGGACGGTCGTGTCCATCCGCGTCCTGGCGGACGCCGCCGGGGCCAGCCCGGTGAGATCACCGCTCACCGCCAGCCTGCCCCGTTTCGCGGCGGAATACGCCTCGTTCTGCTTCACGACGTACCAGACCAGCGCGCCGCGATCCTTCGTGCGCAGCGCGTACACCGCGTACGGCGCCGCCGAGAACTTCGAGGACAGCGTGACGCCGCGGTTCGCCAGCGCCTGCTCGCCCTGCTTCAGGGCGTTGTAGGTCTCGCTGGTCTTCGGGCCCTTCGCCAGCGCCGACGCCCCCGGCGCCGACGTGCCGCCGCTCAGCACCGCCGCGTGCGCGGCGGGCAGCCGGGCGGGCGCGATCGGCAGCCCCTTGTCGCCGGCGTCGACCGGGGTGGCGTACCCGTCCGGGTCGAGCGCCACCTTGCTCAGCGCCGCGTCCGCCGGGTAGGGGTCGGCCGCGAGCAGCCACGGCGCCCCCGCCTTGGCCTGCGTGAACAGCATCGCGTGCCGGAGGGTCTGCTTGCCCTTGCCGGTGATCGCGTCGGCGGCGAACCAGTGCGGGTACCCGCGCAGCCGCGGGATGTAGAACACCGGATGCGTGAACTTCAGCGCCGGCGGCCGCTGCCGGATCGTCCGCCGCAGCTTCAGCGCGGCCTCGTCCATGGACAGCTGCGGATCGGCCTCGATGCCGGGCAGTTCCCTGCCGTCCAGCCGCTTGCCCGCCCGGTTCACCGCGGTGGTGTAGGCGGCCAGCACCTGCCCGGCCTGCTGTTTGGTCAGCGCGGGCGGGCCCACTCCGGCCGAGGACGTGTTGTCGTCGCACCCGGCTGCGGCCAGCGCGGCGCCGGCCAGCAGGACGGCCGGCAGAACCGTGGACGTGACGATGCGTGCGGGCATGCAGCCCCCCGTGGTGGAGTCGGTGATCCGGTCCACGGAAGATAATCGCAGAGTGACTGCACGGTCACTCACCGAATCCGGAAAGTCGCACGCGGACCTCACCCCGGAGACACCCGGAGACGGGAGGCGGGAGGCGGGCGCGCGGGCGCCGGCCGCGCGGCAGGTCCCGGAAAGGGCCGCCTCAGGCCGGTTCCGGTTCCGGTTCCGGTTCCGCGAGGGTCAGGCGGAGGTCTCCTGCTGGCGCATCCAGCGGATCTCGGCCTCGATGAACTCGTCGATGTCGCCGTCCAGCACCGCGGTCGGGTTGCCGACCTCGACGCCGGTCCGCAGGTCCTTGACGATCTGGTACGGGTGCAGCACGTAGTTGCGGATCTGCGTGCCCCAGCTGCTGGTGCCCTCACCGCGCAGCGCGGACATCTTCTCCGCCTCCTCCTGCCGCTTGCGCTCCAGCAGCTTGGCCTGCAGCACGTTCATCGCCGTGGCCTTGTTCTGCAGCTGGCTGCGCTCGTTCTGGCAGGACACCACGATGCCGGTCGGGATGTGGGTGATCCGGACCGCCGAGTCGGTGGTGTTGACGCCCTGGCCGCCCGGCCCGGACGACCGGTACACGTCCACCCGCAGGTCGCTCTCGTCGATGTCGACGTGGTCGCTCTGCTCCACCACCGGGACGACGTCCAGGCCCGCGAACGAGGTCTGCCGCCGGGCCGCGTTGTCGAACGGGGAGATCCGCACCAGCCGGTGCGTGCCGTGCTCCCCGCGCAGCGTCCCGTACGCGTAGGGGGCCTTCACGGTGAACGTCGTCGACTTGATCCCCGCCTCTTCGGCGAAGGACGTCTCGTAGATCTCCGTGGGGTAGCCGTGCCGCTCGGCCCAGCGCAGGTACATCCGCTGCAGCTGCTGCGCCCAGTCGGCCGCGTCCACGCCGCCGGCCTGCGCGTTGATGGTGACGAGCGCCTCCCGGGCGTCGTACTCGCCCGACATCAGCGTGCGGACCTCGAGCTGCTGGATCGCCTTGTGCAGCGCGGCCAGCTCCTCGTCGGCCTCCGCGCGCGTGTCGGCGTCGTCCATCTCCTGCGCCATCTCGTACAGGGTGGCGGCGTCGTCGAGCCGCTGCCGCAGCCCCTCGACCCGGCCCAGCTCGCTCTCCAGGTACGACAGCCGGCGCGTCACCGACTGGGCGCGCTCCTGGTCGTTCCACAGATCGGGGTCGGCCGACTGCTCGCGCAGCTCGGCGATGTCACGCCGCATGCCGTCGAGGTCCAGCACCTGCTCGATGCCCGCGAGGGTCGAGCCGAGCTCCTTGAGCTGCTCTTCCGGTTCGATGCCTGCCACGGTTCGAGCTTATCGCCGTGCGGGCAGTGCCCGGACGCCCGCGGATACGCTGCGGATGGCAGAATCACGGGCCGGAGGGCCGGGCCGGGGACGGCCCGGCGACGCGTCGGTGCCGGGGGGCGGTAGTTGCGTAGGATCGCGCGGGCGGTGGCGGCCGCCGTGCTGCTGGTGACGCCCCTCATGGCCGCGGGCTGCGGCGGCGGCGACAAGCCGCGCGCGCGCCCCACCCCGGTCATGCCGTCGACCACCCCGCCGCAGCCGGTCCCGCTGACCCCGGACGTCGCGAGCAAGGCGTTCCAGACCTATATCACCGACGAGGACGTGGCCCGCGCCGCCGCCGACGAGCGGCTGGCGCTGACCTGGACGTCCGACGGGCAGTCCCTGCTCACCGCCGCCGAGTTCCGCAAGGCGGCCTTCGACGGCGACCCGGTGCGCCGCTTCTCCTATGGCAAGCCGACGCTGTACGTGCCGAAGCTGAAGGCCGACGCTTACCCGCAGTGGTTCGTCGCGTCCGTGGACCGGTCCGTCCCGGGGGAGAAGAAGAGCAAGGAGACCGCGCTGATGGGGTTCATCCTGCGCGGCCCGTCCGACGACTGGCACCTCACGCTGGCGACGCTGCTCGCGCCCAAGGCCGAGCTGCCGAAGATCCAGCTCGATCCGGACGGCTACGCCGAGGCGCTGAGCGCGGACGACTCCAAGGTCCTGATCCGCCCCCGCGACGTCGGCGGGATCCAGGCGACCATGGCCGCCGAGGGCGCCGCGAGCGTCGCCGCCAAGGTCATGAAGACCGGTCCGCTGACGTCCGGCTACTACCAGCAGACCAAGCGCGCCAAGAAGAAGGCCAAGGATCAGGACCTCACCCTCACCGTCGTCTACACGGCCACGCCTTATCCCTACTTCGGGCTGCGGACGAAGAGCGGCGGGGGGCTGATCCTGTACTCGCTGTTCCGCAACAACGCGCTCGTCGGGCCGGGGACGGCCGGGGCGAAGCCGGAGATCCCCAAGGAGGCCGAGCACCTGCTGGACGGCACCGTCGAGGGCGACGAGATCGACACCACGGCGACGTTCCAGTTCGCCGCCTACGACCCGCCCCGTGCCAAGAACGGCAAGCCGCAGCCCAAGGCCGAGCTGGTGGCCGACGACGGGGCGATCTCCAAGGCCGCCACCCCGCCCATCAAGAAGCCCTGAGGCGCAGGAAGCTCTCAGCGCCTTACGAAGCTCTGAGCGCCTTATGAAGCTTTGAGGCGCGCCCTAACGGGACATGGCGTCAGCCGTAGACGCGCTGGAGGACGAGGGCGGCGAACAGCAGGCCCACCAGGACGGCCAGGACCACGGCCGGAGGGACGGAAGGTCCGTGGTGGTGCAGCTCCGCGCGCGCGGCGCGGCAGGTGGGGCAGCGTCCCTCGACCACCGGATTCGAGCACCGAGCGCAGATCAGATGTTCGCAGCTCATGTCGTGGGCCCCATTCTCCGTGAACGGTACGTGGCTCCGTGCGGGGATAAGGTCGATCGTCGACCGATTAGGTATCTTTCGCCATCATCCAGCGTAGCCGGACTGTATGGTCGTTCCGGCAAGTCCGGGAGCTTGACGGCATGAAACGGCCGGACGTCGGGAGACGGTACATGACACAGCACGGACAGGTCGGGGCCCCGCGGGGCGCCGCCCGCGCCGTCGTCCCGTCCGCGCGCGACACGCCGTTGAACGCGGCGGGCCCCGGGCGTTCCCACCCCACGGAGCGGGACGAGGTAGTTGACTGTCCCCTCTACACTGCTCGAAGGTTCCACGGCCCCCCTGGTCGCGGAGCCGGGCGGCGCAGGTCGCGGCACGCGGACGGCCAGTCCGCGGCAGGCGGCCGGGCCGCTCCCCAACCCCTAGACTGAACCGCCGTGATGCAGCCGTGATCAATTTCGACAACGTCACCAAGGTCTACCCGAGCCAGAACCGCCCCGCCCTCCAGCATGTGAACGTCGGCATCGAGAAGGGCGAGTTCCTGTTCCTGGTGGGCCCGTCGGGGTCCGGGAAGTCGACCTTCCTGCGCCTCATCCTCAAGGAGGAGCGCCCGTCCCAGGGTCACGTGCACGTGGCGGGCAAGGACCTGAGCCGTCTGAGCAACTGGAAGGTGCCGCACCTGCGCCGCAGGATCGGCTGCGTCTTCCAGGACTTCCGGCTGCTCCCCAACAAGAACGTCTTCGAGAACGTCGCGTTCGCCCTCGAGGTGATCGGCAAGCCGCGGCGGTTCATCGGCAAGGTCGTCCCCGAGGTCATCGACCTCGTCGGCCTGGAGGGCAAGGCCCACCGGATGCCGGACGAGCTGTCCGGCGGCGAGCAGCAGCGCGTCGCGATCGCGCGGGCGTTCGTCAACCGGCCGATGATCCTGCTGGCGGACGAGCCGACGGGGAACATCGACCCCGCCACCTCGATCGGCATCATGAAGGTGCTGGACCGGATCAACCGGACCGGCACCACCGTCGTCATGGCCACCCACGACGCCGCCATCGTCGACGCGTTCCGCAAGCGCGTCGTCGAGCTGGAGGACGGGCGGGTCGTCCGCGACCAGTCCCGCGGCGTGTACGGCCAGGCGTACTGACCCGGGCCCGGCGCACCGGCCGGCACGAGCCCCATCGACCACGGCCCGACGGGCCACCGCCGCGGACCCCTCCAGCGGCGGCTCCATCTGAACCGACGGTTCCCACCGGGCGTACGACTCAGGCAGAGGGGACGCCCGTTCCGGGCCCGCCAGCGGCGGACCCGTGCCGGCGGCGGACACAGGCGATCAAGGACAGCGAGGCATGCGCGTACAGTTCGTTATGCAGGAGATCTGGATCGGTCTCCGCCGGAACCTGACGATGACGATCTCCCTGGTCATCACCGTCGCCATCGCCATGGCGCTCTTCGGCACCGGACTGCTGCTGCGCCAGCAGGTGGCCGCGTCCAAGGACTACTGGTACGACAAGATCGAGGTCTCGATCTTCCTGTGCGCGAAGACCAGTTCCAACGCCAACTGCCAGAAGCAGGACGTCACCGACCAGCAGCGGTCCGAGATCAAGGCGCAGCTGCAGAAGATGCCGCAGGTCTCCAACGTCCAGTACGAGAACAAGCAGGAGGCGTTCGCGCGGTTCAAGGACCGCTTCGCCGGGTCGCCGGGGTTCGTGCAGAGCACCCGTGAGGGCGACATCCCCGACTCGTTCCGGGTGAAGCTGAAGAACCCGGAGGAGTACAAACCGGTGGCGCAGGCGATGCTGGGGCATCCCGGCGTCGACACGGTGATCAACGAGCAGCAGATCCTGAAGAAGTTCTTCAAGATCCTGAACGGGCTGCAGGCGGCGGCGCTCGGCATCGCGCTGATCCAGGTGATCGCGTCGGTGCTGCTGGTCGGCAACACGGTCCGGCTGTCGGCGTTCAACCGGCGCCGGGAGACCGGCATCATGCGGCTGGTCGGCGCGTCGAACACCTATATCCAGCTGCCCTTCATCCTGGAGGGCGCGATCGCGGGCCTGATCGGCGGGGTGTTCGCCTCGGTGCTGCTGGTGATCAGCAAGAAGCTGCTGATCGACCGGCTGGCCGGGACGGTGCAACTGGTCAGCCAGCTCGGCTGGTTCCAGGTGATCATGGTGATCATCGTGTCGATCTGCTTCGGCGTGCTGCTGTGTGCCGCGTCGTCGTTCCTGACCCTGCGCAGATACCTGAAGATCTAGCCGTACGCACGATCCGGCCGAACGCGTCCGGCGGAGCGGCGGAGGGCGGCGCGGCCGCGGTTTTACACTTGCCGTCATGTCCGCCCCCGGCCGCCTGCTGCGCGGCGCCGCCGTCGCCACCGCGATCCTGTGCGCCTACGGTCTCGGCGTGCTGAGCGGCGAGGGACGTCCGGACCGCCGCGCGGCCGCGGGCGGGTCGGTGCTGGACGAGGCCGCCGCGAAGATCGGCAGCCGGGCCGCGCACCCGGTCGGCCGCGGCGAGCTCGACCGGGCCGCCATCGAGGGCATGCTCCGCGGCCTCGGCGACAGGTGGGCCCGCTACTACCCGGCCGCCCGGTACGACGACATGGAGGGCCGCCTGAACGGCCGCTACAGCGGCGTGGGGATCTGGCTCGGCAGCGCCGACGGCGACCCGCGGGTGCGGGTCGCGAGCGTCCAGCCCGGCACCGCCGCCGCCCGCGCCGGCGTCCTCGCCGGCGACGTCGTGACCGCGGTCGGCGGCACCCCGGTCGCCGGCTGGGACGTGACGCGCGTCGGCACGGCGCTGCGCGGACGTCCCGGCGCCGCCGTCGAACTCACCGTGCTGCGCGGGCGTCGGACAGAGGAGTTCCACCTCGTCCGCACGCCCGTCTCCGGAGGCGACGTCACCGTGACCGACCTGCCAGGGCACGTCCGGCTGATCCGGGTCGGCGCCTTCACCCGCGGCACCGGACGGCAGGTCCGCGACGCGGTGACCGGGCGGTCGCCGCGGGGCGCCCCGACCGGCGGGATCATGCTCGACCTGCGCGGCGACCCCGGCGGCCTGCTGGACGAGGCGGTCGAGACGGCGTCGGCGTTCCTGCCCGGCGGCCTCGTCGTGACCTACGAGCCGCGCGGCGGGCCCGTCCAGCGGCGCACGGTCACCGCGCCGGGCGACGCGCGGACCCCGCTGGTCGTGCTGGTCGACGCCGGGACCGCCAGCGCCGCCGAGGTGGTCGCCGGATCCCTGCGCGACCGGGACCGCGCGGTGATCATAGGATCGCGTACGTACGGGAAGGGCTCGGTGCAGGAGTCGGTCCGGCTGGCCGACGGATCGGCGATCGAGCTGACCGTGGGTCGCTACCGCACCCCGGGCGGCCGTAACCTCGACGGGGTCGGGATCGAACCCGACGTGGCGGTCTCCGCCGACCGCCCTCCCTCAGTGGCCGAGCAGCGCGGCCGGAGCGTGCTGCGCGGCCTGCTCGCGACGACGCCGGACAAGGACTGATCACAGTGCCACGCGACACAGGGCGCAAGCTCATCGCCCAGAACAAGCGTGCCCGCTACGACTACCACATCGACGACACGTGGGAGGCGGGCATGGTGCTGATGGGCACCGAGGTCAAGGCGCTGCGCGCCGGCCGCGCCTCGCTCGCCGACGGCTACGCCCACGTGATGGACGGCGAGGTGTGGCTGGAGAACGTGCACATCCCCGAGTACACGCAGGGCACCTGGACCAACCACGCCCCGCGCCGCCGCCGCAAGCTGCTGCTGCACCGGCGCGAGATCGGCAAGATCATCGCCAAGTCGTCCGAGCCGGGCTGGACACTGATCCCGCTGGCGCTGTACTTCAAGGACGGTAAGGCCAAGGTCGAGATCGGCCTGGCCCGTGGTAAGAAGGCCTACGACAAACGCCAGGCCATCGCCAAGCGGGAAGCCGACCGGGAGATGCAGAAGGCGGCGGCCGCCCGGTTCAGGAGACGGTAAGGGTGTCGATGACCAACCGAGGCCGAGCCGCCCGCGCGTCGAGGCGGCTTCCGCGCGGGAGCCGGACCGTGCGCCGCCGCGCCGTCTCGCTGGCGGCCTGCGGGGCCCTCGTCGCGACGATGACGACGGGCTGCTGGGCGGAGCCGTCCGCGATGCCCGCCGTCCGCGACTTCCTGATCGCCTGGCAGGTCGGCAACTACCCGGCCGCCGCGAAGAAGACCATCGGCACCGACCGCAAGGCGGTCGCGTCCGCGCTCGGCGCCGTCCGCGCCCAGCTCGACGCGGCGTCGCTGCGGCTGTCGCTCGGTGTGTCCGGCGACCAGGGCCGCGTCGACGACGCCAAGGTCAAGGCGATCGCCAAGAACGGCGACGACGCCGACGCGCGGTTCTCGGTGAAGGTCGACCTCGGCGAGAACGGGCAGCCCTGGGAGTACCTCGGCCACATGCACCTGCGCCGCATCGGCGGCAAGTGGAAGGTCGTCTGGAACCCCTCGATCATCAACCCGCAGCTCGGCCCGGGGCAGCGCCTCGCCGTCGTGTCGGACGTCCCGGCCCGCGCCCCGATCAAGGACTCCACCGGCCGCACCGTGCTGCACAAGGTGCCCACCTACAACATCGGCGTCGTCCCCGGGCACCTCGCCGACCCGCAGCGCACCGTCGAGCAGATCACCAAGGCCGCCAAGTTCGACGGCGGCCGGCGGCTGGACTCCGAGCGGCTGCTCGGCCGGGTCCGCTCCGCCCCGCCGCAGAAGTTCCTGTCGCTGCTGACCCTGCGGTACCCCGAGCAGAGGCCGCTCGCCAACCGGCTCATCCAGATCCCCGGCGTGCGGAACGAGCCGATCGAGACCGCGAGCGCGCCCGACTACGCGCCGGAACTGGTCGGCAACCTCGGCCCGGCCACCGCGGACCTGCTCCAGCAGGTCGGCGCCCCCTACCAGCCGGGCGACACCATCGGCGTCAGCGGCATCCAGCTGCTCCAGCAGCGCCGGCTCGCCGGGACGCCCACCGTCAGCGTCGTCGCGCAGGACCCCGCCGGCCGTACCACCCAGGTGCTGAAGAAGTGGGACGGGCTGCCGCCGCAGGAGATCTCCACCACCCTCGTCCCCCGCACCCAGCGCCGCGCCGACGCCGCCCTCAAGGACCTGCCCTACCCGGCGTCCCTGGTCGCGGTGCAGCCGAGCACCGGCCAGGTCGTCGCGGTCGCCAACCACGGGACCGGCGGCGAGAACCGCGCCTTCGACGCGCACTACCCGGCCGGCATGGCGTTCGGGGTCGTGTCCGCCGAGGCCCTCTTCGCGCGCGCCGGGATGGACCCGAAGACCAAGACGAGCTGCCCGGCGAGCGTGACCGTCGGCGGCAAGACGTTCACGAACAAGGCGCACCCCGACGCGCCGTTCTCCACCCAGTTCGCGCTCGGCTGCAGGACCACCCTTGCGCAGCTCAGCACCAAGCTGGACGCGCGCGGCCTGCAGGCCGAGGCGGCGCAGCTCGGGATCGGCCGGGGATGGACCGCGTCCGTCCCCGCGTTCACCGGCTCGCTGCCCGCGATGAACGGCGACGGCGCCAAGGCCGCCGCGATGGTCGGCGAAGGCGTCCAGGCGAGCCCCCTCGCCCTGGCGCTGGTGGCCGGCGCCGCCCGGACGGGCGTCTGGCGGTCCCCGTACGTCCTCAGCAACCCGGCCAAAGCCGCGGACGTCCCGTCCCAGGTCCTGCCGGCGGAGCCCCTCTCCGGGCTGCAGAGCGTGCTCGGCCGCAGCGTCTCCGGCTCCGCCGGCGTCGCCCACGCCGCGGACGTCGGCGGTTCGGTCCTCGGCACCGCGGCCCTCGCGCAGGACACCGTCAACGGCCGGAGCAGGACGGTGTCCTGGTTCGTCGGCGGGGGCAACGACCTCGCGTTCGCCATCGCGATCGAAGGGTCGGCGTCCGCGTCCGCGGTCGCCGCCGAGTTCCTGCGCGGGGCGCCCGCCAAGACCACCAAGACGACCGGCCGTACCGCAGGCTGACGGCCCGCCGCCACGGCTTTGTGAACCCTTTACGCGGAAGGCGCAACCAACCGGGTGCTGGACGGCGTCTTCCCTGGTGACCGAGGAACCGCTTGGGGGGTTGCGGGACTCGGTCGCAGTGATGAGACCAGAGCCTCGTCTCGGGGGAGGCTCTGCCGTCCGGACCGGCCTGACCCTGCCGGTCGACCCCGGTGGCGCGACTCGGTCGCGCCACCGGGGTTCCTGCATGTCCGGGCCCTGCCCGGGAATGACGTTGCTCCGGCGGGCGTTATCCTTGTAACGTCATCGTGCGGACGTCCTGCGGCGGCCGCTTTGACAACTCAACATGGGGGTGACCGGCTTCGACTTCGGTCGTTCGAGCCAGGGGAAGCGGGTCGAGGGTTGCTGTCGTGACCTCGTTAATCCTGTGACAGCAAACCAATAACTGCCAACAAGAAGCAGTCCGAGTTCGCCCTCGCCGCCTGAGCGAGGAGCGAACTCTGTCAGCCCGGTAGCGTCTCCGAACCGGGGTCTGGCATCGTAAGGAGACTCCACCTACCAGTCCGGTCGCGGGGCCGGTAGGGAAAACCAACAGCGACTGAGTCCGTCGGCGACACGCCTGCGTGAGCGCCGGGACTGAGAAAGCGATAAGCAGGCTGCGCCCGGAGAAGCCCTAGCTCTTCACCGAAGGACGCGGGTTCGATTCCCGCCACCTCCACCATGCTCACGGCCCGATCGGAACCTTCTGTTCCGGTCGGGCCGTTCGCGTCCGTCCAGGGCCGTGCATGTCAGGTAGCCCTTCACCGACGGGCACTTGGCAGGTTTCAGGGTGCCTGTCATCCTGGGCTTCCAGAGCCAAGCGATGGGGCGACGTGACATGGCCGCCGACGGTTCTTCTGGTCTGCCTCTGCCCGGTGCCGACACGCTCCGGGAACTGCTGAGACTTCTGGACGGGGAGCTTCCCGGTGCCGTCGAACTGCGTCACAGGCTCCACGGCGTCCCGGAACTCGGATTGCGGGAGCACGCCACGGCCGCGCTCGTTGACGCCGCTCTTCCCGTCCCGGGACGGGGCTTCGCCGGAACGGGACGGCTGGTGTCGGTCGGCGACCCGGCTCTCGACGCGGTCTGGGTGCGGGCCGAACTCGACGGCTTGGAGATCAGGGAACGCACCGGGGTCCCGTACGCCGCCACCGGCGAGACCATGCACGCCTGCGGCCACGACGTCCATCTCGCGGCGCTGGTCGCTCTGGTGCGCGCCGCCCACCGGATGCGCGACGCTCTGCCGGCCAGGCTCACCGCGGTCTTCCAGCCCAGCGAGGAGCGCCATCCCTCCGGGGCGCTCGCGCTCGTCCAGGAGCCGGAACTGACGGCCGGCGTACGAGCCGCGATCGCGGCGCACGTTCATCCGGAGCTGCCCTGGGGAGGCGTCGGGATCGAGCCGGGAGCCGTCAACGCCGCCGCCGACGCCGTGCACATCGTGATCGAGGGCGCGGGCGGCCATGCCGCCTACCCCCACCAGGCCGCCGATCCGGTGCTGGCGCTGGCGCACCTCGTGGTCGGGCTGAACGGGCTGGTCGGACGGCGGGTGGACCCGACCAGGGCGGCGACGCTGACGGTCGGGAGCATCCGGGCGGGCTCGGCGGAGAACATCATCCCCGACCATGCGGAGGCCAGGCTCACCTTCCGCGCGCTCGACGAGCGCGACCAGGACAGGCTGCGGGACGCGGTGACGCGGATGACGTCCCACATCGCCGGCGCGCACGGCTGCACGGCCGCGATGACGTTCCCCAAGACCGAACCCGCGCTCGTCAACGACGAGGGCCTGGCGCGGGCCGCTCGGTCCCTGGCCGCCGGCACCGGTTTCCGGCTCGCCCCTCCGTGGCGCTCCTGCGGTGGCGATGACTTCGCGCACTACCGGACCGTCTGCCCGGCACTCATGATCTTCGTGGGGCTCCGCGGCGCGCCGGGATTCGAGCCGGTCCCGCTGCACCAGCCCGACTTCCTGCCGCCCGACGAGGCCGTGGCCGCCACGGCCCGGGCACTGGCCCTCGGCTACGTCGCCGGGACGGCGGCCGCCCCGGTGCCCTGAGCGGGGCACCGGAAGGCCATGACCTTGAAGAACGGCATGGAGCCGATCGACCGCTCGCCCACCGGGACCAGGCCGTTCTCGGCGGCGACCTCCCTGAGCTCCTCACACGAGAAAGCGCCGATCATGTCGGGATTCCCGCTGATGAACCCGTTGGCGTAGTCGTCCGTCAGGCCATGCGCGATCATGGCGTCGCGCCATTGCCTGGCGGCGTCCTCCGACGTCATCCCCGAGCTCTCGTCGATGCCGAAGGAGTCGGAGAAGACCAGGCTCCCGCCTGGCCTCAGCCTGCGCAGGCATTCCTTGAAGAAGGTGTCCGCGCTCGCCCGCCCGGCATCGCGATCGAGCATGAAATGCGTCACCAGGGAGCCGAAGATGACATCGTGGCGCAGATCATCGCGCACACCCTGCCAGGCGATCTGCTTGAGCAGGTGAACCCGCGCGTTCACGTCGTCGCCCAAGTACTCCCGGGCGATGTTGTGCATCTGCTCGGCACGGTCCACCGCGTAGTAGTGGCCGACCGGCGGAAGGTCGCCGAGGGCTTCGGAGGGCTCGCTGAGATGCTTGATCCAAGGCAGGATCAACGCGGTGAGGCTGCCGGTTCCGTGGCCGATCTCCAGCAGGTCCACGGGCTTTCCGGTGCCCTGCCGGATATGCAGGATCTCGCGGGCCACCGCCGCAGCGCATTCGGAGATGAGCTCGTTGTAGAGCGGTATCCAGCAGCGAACGTGCTGGTCGTACCGGTCGAAATAGGCCGGTGGCCGCCGCTCGGTCTGCTGGTTCCAGGCCAGGTCCCATTGGCCGATCCGGTGCTTGCCGAGCCATTTGCGCTTCAGGGTCACGAAGTCGTCGGCCGACTCGAACCGGACCGCGCCCTCCACCACCGCGTTGTAGAACACCCGCGCGTTCTCGCAGCGGTGCTCGTCGTGTTCCACGATGAACACCTCCTGCTCGCCCGAATCCCGGCTCCGGCGGTAGCCGCCGAAGGTGGCGTCGTCCTCGATGAGCAGCAGGTTCAGGCCGACCGTCTCGGTGCTGAACGGATGCCGGGCACGCGGGTCGATGTCGTCCTTGGTGGCGACGAAGATCTTGTAGTCCTTGTGCCGCAGGAGCTCCTTGCGCCAGGTGTCGATGTACCGGGACAGCTCCGCCTCGCGCTCGAAGAACAGCCGCCAGTCGACGAGGAAGACCCGCTCGCCCACCGGGGTGGTCAGGTCCGGCTTGCTGGACCTCCAGAACGGCTCGATGTCGTCGGTGAGGTCGGCGATCGCCTTGACGCGGACGCCGGCCCGCTTCTGCAGGGCGTTGAACATCCGCACGTAGTAGTCGGGATGCGCGGTGATGATCGACTGCCCGCCCTCGCGGATCCCGCCCGCCATCGCCTTGAGCAGCCCGTCCATCAGGTGCAGGTGGGCGTGATCGCCGGGATAGGTGTCCAGTATCTGCTGCACGCAGTGGTGGAACTCGGCCCTTGCCCGGCGCAGGTCCCGGTGTCCCGGGCTGAGCACGCCGCTCTCCAGCGTGTCCAGCAGCCTGCGCAGATCCGCTTCGAACCGCTTGAAGTTCGCTTCCCAGCTCGCGTCCTTCGGGTACTGCAGGTACTTGGGCGCCCCGAAGTCCTCGGGAAGCGCGTCGGTGCCCTCCTGCTTCAGGATGATGACCGGGATGTCGGCACGCCGCGCGAAACCGACCTCGAACGCCAGATTGGGGCGACCGGACGAGCCCTCCAGGATCACCAGGTCGCACTGGTGCAGCTGGTTCTCTATTTCCGCGCCGATATTGCGGATATGTTGCTGCTGACTCCAGTCGTAGACAACGTATTCGCGCTCGCCGAGCTGCTTTCGCACCATATCGAGCGCCTTGTTCAGTGCGCTCTCCTCGGAGACCTGCTGGGACCAGGCGAGAAAGACTCTGGTGCGATCCAAGGCTCTTCCTGCCTTTCGGTTCGGCGCCGGGGCGTGCGACACGATATGCCATGTCCGTTCGGCGTTACCAGCGTACCGCGATATCTCATTTCCCGGCAGCGTACGAATTGATCACGAACCGGTCGAATGCCGCCCGGCCGTACGCCGAAGAACGCGCCGAGCCCGGTGGCCAGACCAGCCTGACGGGGATGCCTCGCCGCCGGGCCTCGTCGACCACCTCCGCCGTACCGCCCCGTCCCCGCGCAGGCCGGCCGTCCCAGACCGCGATGAGTTCGTCCACCGCCTCCAGCATGACGAGGTTCGCCGCCTCATGGGCGTGAGACGTGGATTCGGCGAAGGGGAGCCGGCGTGTTCGGGCGGCCGCGCCGAGCAGCCGGTCGTAGAGCTCCCTCGCCGTCGCCGGGAGGGCACGGCGGCGGTCCGCGGCGCAGACCACGGCCTCCAGCGTGCCGCCGAGTTCGAGGACGACGCGCGCGAAGATCTGGTCGGCGCCCTCCGCGAGGCAGGAGACCCCCACCAGCCCTGGGGCGTGCGAACCGAGCAGATCCCGGATCCACGCCTCCACCGCGAGAGCGGACCGTGCGGTCAGGTCCCGGTGGCCGGTCACGGCGATGCGCATGCCGTCACCGTCCTTCCGCCGTCGCGTCCCGCCCGGCCGGCCTCAACTGTGCGATGCCCACCAGAGAGTGTGCTCACGGGAGATCGCCTCCTCCGCCTCGTCGACGAAGTGCGCCCACTCCGCTTCGGTCTCGGGCCAGTCCACGCGCGAGGCGATGTCGGCCAGTTCCTGGGCGGCGACCGCATAGGCGCTGGCCAGCTGATGATGCTGCCGGGTCTGCAGCCAGGCCACGCCGGCGGCGGCGAGCCCGCCGGCCACCCCCGCCAGGTCGATGTTGATCACCTGCGCCGCCTTCAGCACCGCGCAGACGAGCCCGATGGCCTCCACGACGGCCAGCACGACCGACCACCGGGCGGCCCTCCGCTCATTCAGCAGCGCTCGGGAGGCGTACCAGGACCGCTGGTCGTTGATCCGGCCCATCGTGTAGGCGTGCCGCCTCTCGTCCAGCGACATCGCCCTCACCTGCCGCATCGCGCCGGTGATCTGCAGGCCGCCTTCCGGTGGCGGCGCCACGACGACGCCCCGGAGAGCGTCGGTGATGCTGCCGAACCGGCGCAAGAGCAGTTCGTCGGCGTGATGCCCGTCTTCGCTTCCCCGCGTGAAGGGGCGCCCGCCCACCAGGTAGCGCCAGGCCAGCGACTTGACGGACTCCGCCATGGCGCGGGCCGCGTACCAGTGCCGGTCAGGCCGGACGGTCAGCAGATAGACCTCCGTCACCAGTGCCACGATCAGCGCGGTGGCGGCGCCGAAGGCGGCGAGGTCCACGTGGCCGCTCTTGAGGCTCAGGGCGCCGAAGACCGCCGCCGAGACGAGCGCGACCAGCCTGACCCCGGTCGCCGTGAGAAGTCTCTGCTGCCCCACCTGCGCATGGCGATCGGCGGCCAGGAACGACGCCGGGAACTCCGTCTCAGAAATCGGATCCACATACCGATAGGAAGCCAACGACGGTCATCTGTCTACGGAAAACCTGACGTTTACCGCAGAAGTGACGCGTGGGGCGCCAGGACACATGAAGTTCACAGGGGAGCACTCTGTCCGAAACGTTCCAAAATGAAGATCGTCGGCGCATCGACGGAACGATCTTCATGTGGGGAGATGCGCCTTGGCACAGATCCAGCGGACGCGGCACGGGCAGACGCGCAGGAGCTTCCTGCGCGCGGTGGGCGTGACGGGCGGTGCCGGCACGATGTTCGCGGCCATGGGGGCGCTCGGCCTCGCACCGGCCGAGGCCACCGCGGCCACGCCGCCCTTCCGGCCCCTCAGCCCCGCCGACTTCCACCTCACCGGGCGCAGCGCCGCCAGCGTCGTCATCCTCGGCGGCGGCATCGCCGGCCTCGTCTCCGCCTACGAACTCGGCAAGGCCGGATACCGCTGCACGATCCTGGAACCCCGCGACCGGACGGGCGGCCGCAACTTCACGGTGCGCGGCGGCACCGCGCAGACCGACCTGTTCGGCAACAAGCAGGTCGCCCGTTTCAGCGAAGGGCAGTACCTCAACGCGGGTCCCGCGAGGCTCGCCCAGTGGATGGTCACGCTCGACTACTGCAGGGAACTCGGCGTCCCGATCGAGGTGTTCACCAACGTCAATGCCGACGCCTACATCTACAACGAGTCCTCCGGCATGAAGCCCGGGCACCCCATGCGCTACCGGACGGCCAAGGCGGACGTCTACGGGTACGTGAGCGAGCTGCTCGCCAAGGCCACCGGCAGCGGCGCCCTGGACGCCGAGCTGACCGGCGACGACCGCGCCGCGCTGCTGTCGTTCCTGGAGGACTGGGGCCAGATCGGCGGCAAGTCCGACGGCTATGCCTACAAGGGCGGCACCAACCGCGGCTTCTCCGCCTACCCCGGCGCGGCCGGCCAGCCCGGCACGCCGCTGGGCTCGGTTCCCGACGTCTCCGACGTGTTCGCGTCCGCCGTCGGCCGCTACTTCTCCTTCGAGTTCGAGTACGACCAGGCGATGCTGATGTTCCAGCCGGTCGGCGGCATGGACCAGATCCCCAGGGCGCTGACGCGCGCCATCGGCGCCGGCAAGGTCAAGCTGGGCTGCGCCGCCTCCCGCCTCGTGCAGCGGCCGGACGGCGTGACCGTCCACTACACCGACGCCGCGGGCCGCCAGAAGACCCTGGACGCCGACTACTGCATCGCCGCGATGCCCCCGCACCTGCTGGCCGGGCTCCCGCACAACCTCGGCGACGACGTCCAGACGGCCCTGCGGGCCATCACCCCCGCCTCCGCCAGCAAGATCGGACTGGAGTACCGCAGCCGGTGGTGGGAGACCGACCACCGCATCTACGGCGGCATCACCGAGACCGACCTCGACCTCACGCATGTCTGGCACCCCTCCCACGGCTTCCACGAGAGGCGGGGCGTCATCGTCGGCTACTACAACTACGACGAGACCGCCGACAAGTACGGCAAGATGACCCCGCGACAGCGCCAGGACCGTGCCGTCGCCCTCGGCGAACGCATCTACGGCGCCAAGTACCGGACGGAACTCGCCTCCTCCTTCTCCCAGTCATGGCGCTACATCCCGCACATCGAAGGCGCCTGGCACAACCTCCCCGGCTGGACCCCCGACGCCCCCGTCCTCAAGCCGCTGACCGCGCCCACCGGCCGCGTCCTCTACGCCGGCGACTGGCTCTCCTACATGGACGCCTGGCAGCACGGCGCCATCCTCTCCGCCCGCCAGGCCGTCACCGCCCTCCACACCCGCGCGTTGGCACACTGACCATCTCTCTCGGAACTCGGAATCGCAGAGCGTTGGCCGGGCCCGGCCCGGATGCCTCCCGGCCGGGCTTGCGCCGGTCCCGGCCGCCCCGCCCCGCCCCGGGTTCCGGGGGAGGGCGAGGGCGAAGTGCCCGGGGTGGCGTAGATTTCGCGGGTGAGCGCGGAGCTGACGGTGGGCACTCGCGTCCTGTTGCGGCGGGTGCGGGCGGAGGACGAGTCCCGGTTCCTCGAACTGGTGAAGGCGAGCACGGCGCTGCACGGGCCGTGGGTCTCGCTGCCGCGGTCCGCGGAGGAGTTCGCGGCGTACCTCGCGCGGTTCGACGAGGCGACCGCGGTGGGAATGGTCGTCTGCCTGCGCGACGGCGGGGACCTCGCGGGCATGGTCAACATCAACGAGATCGTCCGCGGGTCGTACCAGCGGGGTGTGCTGGGCTATGCGGCGTTCCTGCCGCACGCCGGACGGGGCTACATGACCGAGGGCGTCGCGCTGGCCGTCTGGTACGCCTTCGAACGGCTGGGACTGCACCGGGTGGAGGCCGACATCCAGCCGGGGAACGCCGGGTCCCTGCGGCTGGTGGAGCGGCTCGGCTTCCGCCGGGAGGGGTTCTCGCCCGCGTACATCAAGATCGGCGGTGCGTGGCGGGACCATGAGCGGTGGGCCTTGACGAACGACAGTTGATCGCGTTTATTGATCATGTAAGCCCGATATACCAGTACAAAATACAAGCGCAGCGCCGCGTCTTGGTCTCACCTAGGAGGTCGGCAAGCGTGGGCGTCCGCAGGGACGAACCCGGCCGGGAGATCGAGTGGCCGGGGGCTCTGGACGTGCGCGCGCTCCTGGAACGCGGCTGGCGGCCGACCCCGATCCGCGACTTCATCCTCAAGGTGCACAGCAGGTGCAACCTCGCCTGCGACTACTGCTACATGTACGAGATGGCCGACCAGGGCTGGCGGCGGCAGCCCCGGCGGATGTCGCGGCAGGTCGTCGGGTGGGCGGCGGAGCGCATCGCCGAGCACGCCCGGATGAACCTGCTCCCCGAGGTCGAGGTCGTCCTGCACGGCGGCGAACCGCTCCTCGCGGGCGTCGAGCACCTGCGGCACGCCGTCGAGACGATCCGCGCCGCCTGCGACCCCGACGTGCGCGCCGGCTTCAGCGTCCAGACCAACGGCGTCCTGCTCGACGAGATGTTCCTCGACCTGTTCGCCGAGCACGGCGTCAGCGTGGGCGTGAGCATGGACGGCGACGAGGAGGGCCACGACCGGCACCGGCGGCGCGCGAACGGGCGAGGCAGCTACCAGGACGTCCGGACGGGCCTGGAGCGGCTGACCGAACCCCGGTACCGGCATCTGTTCGGCGGCCTGCTCAGCACGATCGAGCTGCGCAACGACCCGATCGCCACCTACGAGGCGCTGCTGGAGTTCGGGCCCCCGGAGATGGACTTCCTGCTCCCGCACGGGAACTGGGACACCCCGCCTCCGGGCCGCCACCCGGACGAGTCGACGCCGTACGGGGACTGGCTCATCGCCATCTTCGACCGCTGGTACGAACACGAGGCCGACCAGGTGCGGATCCGGCTGTTCAGCGAGATCATCCGGCTGCTGTTCGGACGCATGTCCGCCAGCGAGGCGGTGGGACTGTCCCCGGTGGCCGTCGCCGTGGTGGAGACCAACGGCGAGATCGAACAGGTCGACTCGCTGAAGTCCGTCTACGACGGAGCCGCGGGCACCCGGCTGCACGTGTCCCGCGACCCGTTCGACACCGTGCTGTCGCTGCCGTCCGTCGCCGCCCGGCAGATCGGCCGCCAGGCGCTGTCGGCGCAGTGCCTGGCCTGCGACGCGCACGAGGTGTGCGGCGCGGGCCTCTACCCGCACCGCTACAAGTCGGGCACCGGATTCCGGAACCCGTCGGTGTACTGCCGTGACCTGCTGAAACTCATCACCCACATCCGCGACGTCCTCAGCCGCGACCTGGCGGCGCTGAGAGCGGAGCCGGCGGTCACCGTCGGGTGACCGCCGGCCCGGCGGCCGCCTGCTAGATCGGCGGCGGGTCGAAGTCCGCGTCGAGCCTGCGTCCCTCCAGGAAGACCTGGGCGTCCGGGTGCTCCAGCGTGAGGGTGTGGCGGTAGCCCTGCTCGGTCTCGGCGAACAGCTCGTCGGCCTCCTCGTCCTGGCCGAGGGCGCGCAGGTTGGCCACGGTGTTCGCGGCGGCCGACAGCGTCAGCGGGTGCTCGTCGCCCAGCAGAGCGCGCAGCCGACGCATCGTGCCGGAGCAGAGCTTGTGCGCCGACTCCATCTCACCCAGTTCCGCGAGGTCGCTGGACAGGTTGAGCGCCACGGTGAGGGAGTAGTGGTGATCGCGCGTCAGCTTGAACTCCAGGCCCGCCAGCGCCTTCTCGTTCGTCTTGCGAGCCTGGGCCACGTCGCCGGTGACCCGCTGCAGGATCGCCAGGTTCCCCGAGCAGGCGTGGTAGTACGGGTGCTCGGGCGGGTAAACGCGCGGATAGCGGCGGACGGTGTCCTCGGCGAGGGTCAGCGCCTCCTGGAACTCGCCCATCGTGCGGCGGATGTTCGCCAGGCAGGTCGCGGCCGCCAGGGTGTCCGGGTGGCCGATGCCGAAGGCCCGGACGTAGCGCTGATGGACGTCCTCCCCGACTTCCAGAGCCCGGTCGTAGTCACCTGCCCGGCGCCACGCGATGGACAGGTCCTTGCCGGTGCGCAGCGTCCAAGAATGGTCGGGCCCCAGGCTCTCGATGCTGAACGCATAAGCGTCCTCGCCGAGGTCGCAGGCCTCCGAGAAGTCCCCGCTCAGCCGCACCGCCCGCGCCAGCCCTGTGTAGATGTTGACATAGGCGCTCGGGTCCGTGGCCTGGCCGCCGACCATGAGCACTTCTCGGAAGACGTTCTCGAGAAGGGTCCGGGCGCTCGCGTAGTCGCTCTGAAGTCCATAGTCGAGCGCGACGCTGTTGATGGCGCGCCACAGGGGAAAGCTCTTTTCGTTCGACTTGGCCTCGATCCGGCGCAGCGCCTCCTGGTCGCTTTCGAAGGCCTGCTGGAAGTCACCGCTCGACCGCAGGTCGGTGGCTCGCCCGCGCAGGGCGCGCAGCGTCGTGTCATGGTCGGGGCCGAGCGTCTTCTCGGCCACGTCCAGCGTCTGCAGGCCGCGCTCGGTGGCGTCCGGGTACTGGCCGAGTTCGCGGAGGAGGTTGCCCATTTCCACGTGGAGCCTGAGGACGTTCTCGTGGTCAGCGCCGGACGAGACGGTCCATTCCTCCAGGAAGGACTGCACGAAATTGCGCGCGGAGCCGTAGTCGCCGGACGTGTAGAGGTAGGTGATGAGGTCGAGGGAGAGATTGCGCACCACCGGGTCCTGGCATTGCGCGACTCCGGCCGGCTCGAAGTGGCCGAGGGCGTTCAGGTACTTCGGCCAGTTCGCCGCGTCGTTCGGGTCCGACCTGGTGTATTCGGCCAGGAGGAGGTGGACCTCGTGCCGGAGGCGCTCCTGCTCCGACTCCGACAATTCGTCGCGGACCAGCGCCTGGATCAGCCGGTGGACCTGAATGGTCCGGGCGGGGAGGTCGAGCCGCGCCAGAGCGAAGCGGCCCAGTTCGCCGATGGCCCGGCTCAGCCGGATGGGGTCGCCGATCAGGGCCGAAAGCCCCGGACTGAGGCCGGGCACCGCTTTGCTGACGGCGTCCCGCGGGATCGGCTCGGGACCGAAGAAAGCGCAATAGCGCAGGAGTTCCAGGGCCTCAGGCATCTTCTCTTCGAGACTGGCGACCGAAAGGGCCCATGCGGCCGTCATCGACACCGGGTATTCGGTCGGCTTTCCCTGGGAGAGCAGCTGGCTCGTGCGCTCGCCCAGAAGCTGCAGGTAGTCCGATACCGCGATACCGGTCTCCGCGTGAAGCGCACCCGCCTGCTCCAAAGCGAGCGGAAGGTCGCCCAGTTCCTCCGCGAGCCTGTCGGCGTTCTCCGCGCTGATGCCGCGGGGGACCCGGCGCGTGAGGAACTCGATGCTCTCCTCACGGGTGAAGACGTCGATCGGGACCGCGTCGACGACGCCCGCCCAGCGGTGGTTCCGCGAGGTGATCAGGACGTGGCCGGGACCCTGCGGGAGCGTCTCGGTCAGTTCCTCGGGCTCGTCGGCGTTGTCGAAGATCAGCAGCCAGTTGGTATAGGGCTCGCCGCGGCGCAGCGCGTCCAGGACGGCGTTGGCCGCGTCCTCGACACCGCTCACGGAGGCCGAGGGGAGGCCGAGGGGCTGCGCGAGGCTGGCGAGCGAGGAGCGCACCAGGACGGGCTGGTCGGCGGGGATCCACCACACGAGGTCGTATTCGGATCTGTACCGGTAGGCGTATTCGACCGCCATCTGGGTCTTGCCGACACCGCCGAGACCGTGCAGCGCGTGCGGAACGACCGCCGTGACCCGGTTGGCCAGGCCTCCGCGTAGTCGCTCGAGCAGATCCGTCCGGCCGGTGAAGTTCTTGTTCCTCGGAGGGACCTTGCCCCAGATCTGCGGTACGCGATCCGTGGCGAACGATGAATCCGGCTGTACGTTGGTCACTCGATCCCCCTGCGCCACGCCCGCGCCCCCACCGGACACGCCGCATCACGTCGTGGTCAAGTAATTCCGTCAATGAAGATAGTGTATTGAAGCTGCTCGTACCAGTCTGTGTCAGGTGACACACGGATCAGGAACGGATTTCGGACGTCTTCATCTCGATTGTGTTCGGTCCGGATGGCGGCGCCGTTCCGTCCTATGGCTTTGCGGGCGGCTTTCTGAGACCATGGCCGGGATAGCCGTGCCGTCGTGCGGCGGCGTGGATGCGGCTCTGCGGTGTCGACGTTGAAGGAGACACACACATGACGGAATCCCCCTTCCGCCCTCTGAACGAGCTTCCGGCCGCCGACCAGGCCGTTTCCATCCCACCCGGCCTCAAGCGGGCACTGGCGGAGGCATCCCTGCCGAACCCCGCCGGCCGCGGATTCGACAACAGGCTCCTCATGAGGCTCTCGAACGCCGAAGGCGGCCACGGCAACGGGCTCACCTTCGACAACAAGGTGTTCATCCGCGAGGCGGACTTCAGTGTCGAGCGGAGCGCCCTGCGCGGCGTTTGAGCCGGTGACCGCGGCCGAAGACCGTCCCGGCCGATCGGAACGGTGATGGGGAGAGGGCGTTCACCGCATTCGGCGCCGGGCGGAACGGCGGTGCGTTATTCTCGGCAGACCTGGGCATCTTGAATCCGATGTCGCCGCAGCTCTCCAGCGGATATCCGCTCCTGGGGACGGAACGATGATCGCGCCTTCTCATCCGCACGGACCGCATGCCAATGCCGGCCCTCGCGCGTTCGATGAGCGGGATCGGGAGGTCTTCCGCGGTAGGGAGCCGGAGGCGCGCGAGGTCCGGGAGAAGTGGGCGGAGAACCGGCTCACCGTGCTCCACGGCGCCGCCGGCGTCGGCAAGACCTCCCTGTTGCGCGCGGGCGTCCTGCCGGAGCTGCGGGAGCAGGGCGCGAACGTGCTGCCCGTCGCGCACATCGCGTACCGGCCGGCGTTCCCGGTGGCGGCGCTGCCGGAGTACAACCATTTCCGGCTCGCCGTACTCGCGTCGTGGTACGAGCGGGCGTCACCGGTGCAGATCTCTGAACTGCCGATCGGGACGTTCCTCCGCAAGCACCGCCGGGTGGACCGGTTCGGCAGCCGGCTTCCCGCGCTCGCCGCCATCGACGGGGTGGAAGGGCTGCTGCGGCCCTCGCCCCGGCATGAGCGGGACCGCCGCGAGCTCCTCGACGACCTGACGGCGGCCATGAAGGAGGAGCCGGACCTGCACCTGCTCCTGGTCGTCCGCGACGACGCGGTCGACGAGGCGCTCGAACTCGCCGGCCGGCTGGGGCAGGAGTCGCCGGCGACGTGCTCCCTGGAGCCGCTGACGCCCGAGGCGGCGCGCGAAGCGGCGGACGTGCTGTTGCGCACGGCCGGCCGGAGTAGCGGAGATCTTGCCGATGCGCTGGTACGGGAGTTGCGGACGGTCCGCATGGCGGGCGGTGTGCAGACCACCTCGCGGGTCGAGCCCGCGCTGCTCCGGCTCGTCTGCGCCCGCCTCTGGGAGGACCTGCCCGCGGATACCGAGATCTCAGCGGAGCGGCTGCGCGGCGAGGTCAACCGGGTCCTCGGGGAGTACTGCGCGCACAGCCTGGTCACGATCGCCGCTGACCAGAGTCTTCGGGCGGCGAACGTCCTGTCCTGGTTCCGCGGCGTGTTCGTCGGGCCGTGGGGGCGCGCGGGAGTTTCCGAGTCGCGGCTGTACGAGGACGTCCCCAAGGCGGTCGTCGACGCGGTGCAGGACAGTCACCTCATCCGAGCGCGCCTCCGTGACAAGGACCGGTGCTTCGAACTGCAGCATCCCCGGCTTATCGAGCCGATCGGGAAACTCGACGGCGGGGCGGTCCCCATCAGGCGGCCCGGGCCCTCGATACGGCTGCGCCAGGCGCGGCTGGCGCTTCTCGACGGCGATCCGGAACTCGCGCGGCGGCACGCGGAGGCGGCCGTCCGCGCCTGCGGCGAAGGCGACATGAAGGTCCTCGCCGCTGCGACCACCTTCCTCGGCGACATCGCTTACGAGCATGGGGACCCTCCGACGGCGATAGCGCGCTACAAAGAGGCCGCCACGATCTGCGAGGCCGTTCCGGACAACGCCGCGGTCGGCTGGCTCCTGGCCGCGGTCGGCCGGATCCTTCTGGCGAGCGACGCCGGTGAGGCCGTGCGGCAGCTCCAGGCCGCGGCGAGCCGACTACCGCACGAACTGTCGATCCAGACGGCGCTCGGGCAGGCCCTCTGGCGGTCCGGGCGGACGCGTGCCGCCCGCGCGGTGTTCGAGGACGTCCTCGGCCACGACAGCCGCAATCGCGAGGCCCTCATCGCCAAGCGCGCCATGACCGGGACGGCATGACCATCGCGCCGCACGGCCGTGCCGTGTGAGGTTTACGAGGCCTTCGTCGAGGAACCGGGGCGGTATGAGGCGGGTGGCGGTCCGGCTCGCCGGCCGGCGGGTGACGCGGTGGTCAGGCTCCGTTCGCGCGGGTGATCGCGTTCTGGAGCAAAGTGATCACTTGCCGCGATGAAAGTGCGGCATTGTCGTTACCTGAATGCCACTACATACCTGTTTGTCGTGGTAGTGGATGTGGACAGGACTTTAAGTGGCCTTGGAGTGCTCATGTAATTTCTTTGATAGCCTTCGGGTAGTTAATGCTCACGTCTGTCTGGTTTGCGGCTTTTTATCCGGGTTGATACTCGTTGTCTATTAGTACACCGTCGGATGCCGATTGCCGTGGAGGTCAGGGAGGGCAATCGGTGACCACCGTTCCATCCGGTGCCGAGGCCGAAGCCGGCGCGCCGGAACGCGGAACCCCTTCCGGCGGCGGACGCCGGTTCGGCGACTTCGCCATTCTGTCCACGGCGTCGGCGGTGTCGCAGCTCGGTTCGATGGGCGTGGCCGCCGCGGGGCCGCTGCTCGCGCTCCTTTTGACCAGGTCACCGATCGCCGCCGGATGCGTCACCGCGGCCAGTGTCGCCCCGGGGCTGCTGTTCCATGTGGTCGCCGGAGTGGTGGTCGACCGGATCGACCGCCGCAAAGTGATGCTGGCGAGCCAGCTGGTGCGCATCTTCTCGGCCTTGGCCACCTGTTTCTGCCTGCTGTTCGCCGATGATCCTGTTTACTTTCTGATCGCGGCCGCGTTCATCGACGGTTCATGTGCCGTCTTCTACGAGATCGCGGAAATCGCCGCGGTGCCGGATCTGGTCGCCGAGAATTCGTTGAATGCGGCGATCGGCAGCAACGAAGCGAAACTCAACGCGTCGATGTTCCTCGGCCGTCCTTTGGGCGGCATGCTCCTGTCCATAAACCCGGTGATGCCCTGGGTCGTGGACGCGTGCACCTCTTTCTTTCCTTTCATGACCTTGCTGGTCAGGAAGCGGCTCCTCAGCCGCACGGGAGCCGGAGCGGAACCGGACGGCGCGCCGGCCGGCGAGCGGGCGGGGCCGCCCGATGCCGTGGCCGCCGAGGGGACCGATCGCGCGCTGCGCCCGGCGCTCGCCCTGCTCGTGCGGGACTCGTTCTCGCGTGCGGTGCTCGGCGTCTGCGTCCTGGCGAACTTCTCCTTCCAGGTGATCGTGCTGTTGCAGATCCTGCTGGCCCAGCAGGAGGGCCTGCCGACCTATGTGGTCGGTGTGCTGCTCTCCTGCTCGGGATTGGGAGGCCTTCTCGGCGCGATCGGTTCCTCATGGCTTCTCCGCCTGACCAGTCCCGGCACGTCGGTGGTGCTCTGCGCGATTTTCTGGGTGCCCCTGGTGTGGGTGGCGACCGCCCACCGGAATCCCGTCGTCGGGCTGGGCGCATGGGGGGTGTGCAGCGTGATCGGCGCGTACATCAATGTCGCGCTCAGGGCGCACCAGGCGAAGGCCTTTCCCAAAGAACTGGGACGCATCACCGGCATCACGCGTTTCCTGAGCGTGGGCGCGGTGGCGCTGGGGGCGCTCAGCGGCGGCTGGATCATCGACTCGGTCGGAATCAACGGAACCGCATTCGTGATCCGCACGGTGTTCGCCGGCGTCGCGGCCGTACTGATCGTGCTCTATTTCAAGGAGGTCTGCGACGGGCTCGTGGTGCTCCTGGGGGAATTCCTGCGCGTCCTCGGGTTCACCGCCGCCTGGGCCGGGCTCGTGGTCGTCTCCTTCGCCGGCTCCGCCAGGCGGGTCGGAAAGGGAACGGCCCGGATTTGGAGAGCGTCCGTCACCTGGATCGGCACGGAGAGGTCCGACGGCCGGGAGCGCACTCCCGTCACCGAGATGGAATCCTGGCATGGGAGTTCGGTGCAGATTCACCAGCGCGAGGACGTCGGCGCGGTAGGGGCCGGGGGCCGTTGATCCGCCGGTGACCGCAGAGTCTCGCCGCCTGACGATTGTTGGCCGGACTGTGTCAGGTGACGCGGTTTCCGGTGGCCTGGTTCCGTCATAGTGTGTCGGTTGATTCTCGGGCGCACACGGATGGCCGGCCAGGCGGGGTGATCCGCCGCGTGCGGGGCCTGGGGCGGAGGCACGGGGCTTTGATCACGTCGCTGCACGTCGATGATCAGCATCGGCTCGTCGAGGCGATCCTGCGGATCGACGGGATGAGGGCCAGGCGGGCGCGCGAGGTGCTTCTGGCGGCCCTGGAGCGCGATCTCGGGCACCGGCTCCCGTTCGAGCACCACGACCAGGACCGGCTCGACGTGTGGGCGCTGGTCGACGTCCTGCTGAACTATCCGGGGGCCGCGCAGGCGCTGGTGCGGAACCTGGAGCGGTTCTACAAGAACAGCCTTTCGGTCGCGGCGCTGCGCGACCTCGTCCGCGAGCTGATCCCCGAACCGTGGCTCGGGCAGGAGGCGCGGCGGGAGCTGCACCAGCTGATGACCTCCCTGGAGCGGTTCGACACGGGGCTTACCCATCTCGGCCGCTTCCCGGTGCTGTACCGGCGGGCCGTCGGGCCCGCCTGGCCGCTGCTGGACCGGGAGATGCGCGACCTCCACGATGTCGTCGCGCTGCTCGAGGAGATCCCCGCCGGGCCCGACGGGGTGCCGCCGCTGCTGGTCTTCGCCGACGACCTGGCCCGGTCCGCCGCGCCGCCCGCGGCGCCCGCCATCCGGGACTGGGTGCGCCGGCAGGCGGTGGTCCACGGTGTGGACGACGCGCTCTACCAGCGGCAGAACGCCGAGGTCGAAGCGCGGGCGCGGCCCGAGCCGTCCGAGACGTACCTGATCATCGCGTGCACGCCCGACGCGCTGGAGCCGGACCGGTACCTGGTCACCGCGTGGCTGCAGGTCGACCGCGAACCCGGCAGCACCCTGCAGTGCAGCGACGAGGCGCTGCCGCTCAGCCGGATCCCCGAGCTGCTGGAGCGGCTGCTCACCGCGGAGACCTCGGTGCTCGACCGGCCCACCCCCGACCTCACCGTCGAGTTCGTGCTGCCGCGCCGGCTGCTCGACCACCCCGTCGAGGACTCCAAGATCAAGATCGCGGGGTTCGAGCACCGCATCGGGATCAAGTACCCGGTGGTGGTGCGCAGCCTCGACCGGATGCGGCTGGCCGCCGTCCACCACGACTGGCGGCACAAGTGGTCGGTGCTGCGCGGCAGCCCCGCCGACGCGCCCGTCTGCCTGGTCACGCGGCGCGGCGAGTACGACCAGGAGGAGCTGTTCTCCAAGCTGTCGGAGGCCCCGGCCGTCCTCGCGCTGGCGTTCCCGCCGTGGGCGGCGGCCGACGAGCCGGACGAGCACTGGGTCGGGCTGCTGTCCGGGACCCCGGTGATCGCCTGGTGCCGGGACGGCCGCGACCCCGCCCGGTTCGCGCGGGAGGTCAAGGACCTGCTCGCCGCCGATCTGATGAGGCTGCCCCGGCGGACGATGGACCTGCGCCGGCAGGCGCTGTCCGCCGGCGCCGAGGAGGCCGGGACGGACCACCTCGGGCTCCACCTGACGCTGGTGTTCGACGACGCCGACCGCATTCCCGAGCCGTACGTCCGGCTCCGACCCCCCGCATAGCACCGGAAGGCCGCCATGACGACAGAACCGGAATCCAGCGACCCGATCGGGGACTGGCGCATCTACCGCGGTGACGGCCTGCCGCACGAGCGCGTCCGGCGGCTGCCTCCGCCGCCGCCGTGGCGCCGGTTCAGTCCGGAGGAGGCGGTGCAGGGGCGCGGGCGGCGGGAGCAGCAGGCCGTGTCGTACCGGCCTGACGAGTCGGTGGTCGACAAGGTGAACGCGGCGGTCCTGCTGCGGCGGCCGCTGCTGGTGACGGGCAAGCCCGGGTCGGGGAAGTCGACGCTCGCCTACAACGTCGCTTATGAGCTCGGTCTCGGCTCGGTCCTGTACTGGTCGATCACCAGCAACACCACGTTGGAGACCGGCCTCTACCACTATGACGCGATCGGCCGCCTCCACGAGACGAGCCTGCGCGGCGTGGGCGGGCGGGCGGACACCGCCGAGCCGCCCGACATCGGCCGGTACATCCGGCTCGGCCCGCTCGGCACGGCGCTGCTGCCCGGCGACCGGCCCCGCGTCCTGCTCATCGACGAGCTCGACAAGAGCAACATCGACCTGCCGAACGACCTGCTCAACGTGTTCGAGGAGGGCAGGTTCACGATCCCGGAGCTGCAGCGGCTGCCCGAGGAGCAGGCGCGGATCCACGTGATGACCGAGGACGGCGGCCAGCGCGTGCCGGTCGAGCACGGCGAGGTGCGGTGCACCAGCTTCCCGATCGTGATCATCACGAGCAACGGGGAGCGCGAGTTCCCGCCCGCGTTCCTGCGCCGGTGCGTCCGGCTGGTGATCGACCCGCCCGGCCGGGACCGGCTCGCCGAGATCATCGAGGCGCATCTCGGCCCGGAGGCCCGGGCGGGCAGCGAGGAGCTCATCGAGAAGTTCCTCGCCCGCCGCGCCGACGGCGCCCTCGCCACCGACCAGCTCCTGAACGCCGTCTACCTCGCGACGTCGGGCAGCAGGCCGCCGGACGGCAAGCTGGACGAGATCCTCGACGCGGTGCTCCGCCCGATCGAGATGCCCGGCGCGGGATGATCCGCCGGCTCGTCGAGGCGCTGCAGGGGCTCGACCCGCAGCCGACGGCGGAGGAGATCGCGGACGCGCTGTGGCTCGCCGACTGGTTCAGGACGCACGAGGGCCCGGCCGCCCATCACGTCCCGGCCGGTGCCACCGGACCGGACGGCCGGCCCGCCGATCCGCCGCCGTCGCCGCGTCCGGCCGAGCCGTCCGCGCCGCCCGGACCGGAACCTCCACCGCCACGCCCTGCGGAGGCGGGCCTGTACATGGCGGGGCAGGAGGTGCCGGCCGCGTCGTTCCCCGTCCGGATGCCCGCGATGCCCGCCATCTCCCGGACATTGCCGCTGGCGCGGGCGCTGCGCCCGCTGCGCGCGACGGTCCCGTCGCTGACCCGCGAGATCCTCGACGAGACCGCGACCGCGCAGCGGATCGCCGAGACGGGCGTGTGCGAGCCCGTCATGGTCCCGGCCCGGGACCGCCGGCACGACCTCGCCCTCGTCGCGGACGTCGGGCCGTCCATGGTCGTGTGGCGGCAGACCATCGAGGAACTGCGCGCGCTGCTGCAGCAACTCGGCGCGTTCCGCGACCTGCGGACCTGGTACCTCGACACCGGCGGCGAGCGGCTCTCGCTGCGCACCGGATCCGCGTTCGGCGTCGGCGCCGACCGCAACCCGGACGAGCTGGTCGACCCGACGCGCCGCCGCGTCATCCTCGTCGTCAGCGACTGCATCGGCGCCGCGTGGCGGGACGGCCGGGCCGCCGCGATGCTCGGCCGCTGGGGCCGGACGGGGACCGTCGCGATCGCCCAGCCGCTGCCGCAGCGGCTCTGGTGGCGGACCCCTGCGGCCATCGAGCCGGTGCGGTTCGGGGCGTCCGGACCTGCGCTGCCGAACGAGCGGCTCACCGTGACCCGAGCACCGCTCCAGCCGCCGGACGGCCGCCCGCTCGGCGTCCCGATCCCGGTCGTCGAGCTGAACGAGCGGTGGCTGCGGTCGTGGGCGAACATGGTCGCGCACGGCGGCCGGGACATCATGGGCGCGGCGCTGTTCACCGGCCGTCCGGTGGCCGACGCGCCGCCCGCCGACGACGAGGCGATGTCGGCGGAGATGCGCGTCAAGCAGTTCCGGGCGTCGTCGTCACCGGCGGCGTTCAAGCTCGCCACCTACCTCGCGGCGGCGCCGCTGCGGCTGCCCGTCATGCGCCTCGTCCAGCAGGCGATGCTCCCGTCGTCCTCGTCCTCCGTGCTCGCCGAGGTGTTCCTCAGCGGGCTGCTGCGGATGGTCGGCCGCCCTGCAGACGGCGGCGAGGAGGAGATCGCCTACGAGTTCCACGACGGCGTCCGGGAGATCCTGCTGCAGGGGATGCGCAGGCGCGAAGTGCAGCAGGTGCTGCGGGCCGTGTGGGACGTCGTCCGGGAGCGGATCGGCTCGTCGCTCGACTTCCCGGCGCTGCTGGCGGCGGTCGGCCGCGGCGATGTGCGGCTCCCGCCCGACCTGCCGTTCGCGCAGGTCGCGGCGCAGGCGCTGGCCGGTCTCGGCGGGCAGTACCGCGAGGTGGCGAGGCAGCTGGCGACCGGTTCGGTGGCCAGCGCGCCCGACGCGTCCGGTGCGTCCGGCGACGACCTGGTGGACGTGATCCGGGCCACCGGGAGCCCGGAAGGCCACGCGCCCGCGCCGGTGCTCCGCAGCGGGCTCCCGGCCCGCAATCCCGACTTCACCGGACGGGACCGGCTCCTCACCGCGGTACGGGCGGCGCTGCGCGACGGGATGGCGGCGCTCCTGCCGGAGTCGGAGTTCGGCATGGGCGGGGAGGGCAAGTCCAACCTCGCGGTCGAGTACGCCTACCGCCACGCCGGCGACTACGACCTGGTGTGGTGGGTCCCGGCCGAGCAGACGACGTCCGCCCGCGCCGCCCTCGCCCTGCTCGCGCGCCAGCTCGGCATGCCGATGAGCGACGACATCAAGGACACCGTGGACGGCGTCCTGCGGGCGCTCCGCGACGGCCGGCCCTACGGCCGCTGGCTGCTCATCTACGACAACGCGCAGGAT
This sequence comes from Actinomadura montaniterrae, assembly GCF_008923365.1. Taxonomy (GTDB): domain Bacteria; phylum Actinomycetota; class Actinomycetes; order Streptosporangiales; family Streptosporangiaceae; genus Spirillospora; species Spirillospora montaniterrae. The sequence continues at coordinate 16,341 of NZ_WBMR01000046.1, read as the reverse complement.
CCGGACCAGGTCGTCCCGCTGACCCCGCTCTCCGTCGACGCCGGCGGCTCCGGCCTGGGGCCCGGGCGCCACGTCCTGGTGACGTCCCGCGACCGCGCCTGGGAACGGCACGCGTCGGTCGTCGACGTCGGCGTCTTCGAACGGAGCGAGAGCATCGCCCTGCTCCGCCGCCGGGTCCCGCGCCTGTCGGAGGCCGAGGCCGACCTGCTGTCGGAACGCGTCGGGGACCTCCCGCTGGCGGTCGGCCAGGCGGCCGCCTGGCAGGTCGTCACCGGCGGCACCGTCGAGGAGTACCTCCGGCTCTTCGACCGCCGCCTCACCGAGTTCACCGCGGGGGACAGGGCCGAGGAGCTGCCCGGTCCGCTGGCCGCGGGCGTGAGCCTCAACCTCGACCTGCTGCGCGAGGAGAACCCGGTCGCGGGCGGGCTGCTGGAGCTGTGGGCCGTCTTCGACCCGGAGCCGGTGCCCTGCGGGCTGCTGACCGCCGGACGCTCCGCGGACCTCCCCGCCGACCTGGCCGCGCTGCTCGCCGACGAAGCCCGGCTGCGCGGCGCGATGCGCGACATCTCCCGGTTCTCCCTCGCCCGTTTCGACGAGGAACCGGGCAGCCTCCAGGTCCACCGGCTCGTCCGGGCGATCCTCGACGACCGGCTCGGCGGCGACGGCCGGCGCCGCGTCCGGGCCCGCGTCCACGGGATCCTCAGGGAGGCGACCCCGGCCGAGCAGCCCGAGGTGGAGTCGACCTGGGAGCGCCGCTCCGAGATCACCCCGCACGTCATCCCGTCGGGGGTGTTCGAGGCGGACGACCAGCGGATCCGCGCCGTGGGCATCGACCAGGCCAAGTTCCTCTACCAGTCCGGTGAGTACGAGGGCAGCCGGCGGCTGGCGGAGATCGCGCTGGACCGGTGGCGGGACCGGTACGGCCCCGACGACGACGACGTCCTGGACATCTCCCGCGTCCTGGCGAACGCCCTGCGCGGCCTCGGCGACAACCGGGCGGCCGCCGACCTCAGCGAGGACAACCTCGCCCGTACGCGCCGCAAGTTCGGCGCCGACAATCTGCAGACCCTGTTCGCCGCGAACGGCTTCGGTGCGGACCTGCGGTTCCTCGGAGAGTTCCGCAGGGCGCACGAGATCGACCTCGATGCGTGGCGGCGCCTGCGCCGGATCCACGGGGACGCCGACACCGACACCCGGCGCGCGGCCAGCAACCTCGCCATCGACCTTCGGATCCTGGGCGAGTTCCAGCAGGCGTACGACCTCGACCGGAACGTCTGGGCCGGCGAGGACCAGGCCTACCGGCAGCGCTTCCGCGCCACCCACAACCTCGCGCGGGACCTGCACGCGCTCGGAAGGTACGCCGAGGCGCATCGGATCCAGGCGGAGAGCCTGGACAACCTGCGGCCCGTCCTCGCGCCCGGCCACGCGCTGGTCCTGCAGGCGAAGATGAGCCATGCGGGGACGCTGCGGAAGCTCGGCCGGACCGAGGAGGCGCACCGGCTGGCCACCGAGACGTTCGCCGCCCATGTCCGCCGGTTCGGCGAGGACCATCCGAACACGCTCGCGAGCCGGGTCTGCCTGGCGCTCGCCACCAGTGCGATCGGACGCCCGCAGGAGGCGCTGCCGCTGATCGACCGGGCGCTGGACGGCTACCGCAGGGTGATGGGGGACGGGCATCCCTTCGTCCAGGTCTGCGCCATCGACCGCGGTGTGGTGCTCCGGCGGCTGGCGGAGGTCTACGCTGCCCAGGAGACCGACCGGGCGGCCCTGGCGGACCTCGAAGCCGGGGTCCTCGGCCCGGACCACTACTACGCGCTCTGCGCCACGGTCGGCCTGGCGAACGACTACTACCTGCTCGGTGAGCTGGAGGCCGCGGCCCGGCTGCTGTCGGGCGTCCGGGAGAAGGTGATCGCCTGCCTCGGCGAGCGGCATCCCCACGCGCTCGCCCTCGAGTTGAACCTGGCGCGCGCCCGCGCCGCCATGGGCGAGGCCGACGAGGTCTCCGATCCGGCGCTGTCCGCGCTCAGGCAGGCGCTGGGCGCGGACCACCCCGAGGTGTCCGCGGCCGAGCGGAACGAGCCGCTCGAATGCGATATCGAACCCACCGCCCTGTGAGCCCGCCCGTCCCTCCCGCCTGGAAGCGGCCGGTCAGCGGCCCGGTGCGGCCGTGGCGAGGGCCAGATCGTGCTGGACGGTGCGGCCGATGTGGCTGATCAGAGCCATCAGGTCGGGGCAGTAGACCGACGGGTTGAGGTAGCCGTCGCCCTCCCGGTACCGGTGCGCGTACGCGCCGCCGCCGCAGATGTCCCGCACCGCGCACGTCCTGCACGTCCGCGACAGCGCCGCTATGCCGATCTGGCGGGCGACCACGCCCGGATGCGACAGCGCCTCGTCAAAGCCGCTGCCGAAGACCGTGAGGCCGGTCTCCGGCGCCCCGGGGTACGAGGTCTTCAACGTGTCGACCTGCTGGAGCGTCCCGTCCGTGTCGACGACGAGCATCGCGACGGGGGAGAGGCCGATGTTCTCGCTACGGCTGTGCGCGCCGAGCAGCAGGTTGAGGATCTCCTCGAACAGCCGGACCCCCGTCTCCTTGCGCGGCGCGTGGTACCAGCGGTCGAAGATCGCGATGAGCCAGTCCGCGTAGGGGGCGGCCTCGCCGCCGGCGGGACGGCGCGGCGGCGGAGCGCTCCAGTTTCCGTGCGGAAGGAGGAAGTCGATGCGCGGCGGACGCGTCTCGATGAGGGCTTCGTACGTCCGGATCGGATCGTTGTCGAGGTCGACCGTGCAGAGCAGCCCCCGGTAGAGCCGCCGGTACGAGCCGGCGAGCCGGTTCAGCCCGCGCATCACGTCGGCGTGGCTTCCCCGCCCGTCGGCGCGGCGCCGGTGCCGGTCGTGCCCCTCGCGGTCGCCGTCGAGGCTGACGGCCACGCCGACGTCGTTGCCGTCGAGCATCGTGAGCGTCTCCTCGGTGAGGAGCACGCCGTTCGTCTGCATGGTCACTTCGAGGTCGCACGACGCCGGCAGCGCGGCACGGAACCGGTCGACGGCTGCGGCGATCGCGGACCGGCCCGCGAGCAGCGGCTCGCCTCCGTGGAGGACGAGCGTCACGTTCGACAGTGCGTGGGCGCGGACATGCTCGCCCAGCCGCTCGGCGGTGGCCGCGACCACTTCCGGGGGCATCGCGCGCGGGCGCGTCCGCCACGTCTGGTCCGTGCTCTCGTAGACGTAGCAGTAGTCGCAGGCCAGGTTGCAGCGGCCGTGGAGCTTGAGCACGACCTCGGAGAAGGGGACGGGACGCCACCCGTCCTCGACCAGGCCCGCGACATCGAGGCCGGCGGACGGCCATTCGTGCGCGCTTTCGGGGGTGCCCGGCATGGCGGCCTTCCTCCCTCGGCCGAGAAACGCAGCGGCCCTTCCGCCCGGATGCGGTGCCGTTCGGTGGCGGGCACGGTAATGCGCGTCCGTGATGACCCCGCCCGAACCGCAGATCGTGCCTGCGGACTCCAGCCCGTTCCTCGGCTGTGTTACCCGTTGGTCCCGGGGAAGTCGTCCTCGGTCAGGTTGTTGTCGAAGTGGGCAACGACGCGGCCGGGGGCGCGGCGCTGCGCGCTGGAGTACGCGGCGCTGGCGCGCAGGATCTCGTTCGCGCTCGACGCGAGCCGGTCCAGCTCGGTGAAGCTGGGCTTGGACCAGAGGAAGGGGACCGTGCGCCCGACGGACGCTGATGCGCTGCCATGAGTGTTCGGCACAGCCGTCTCCCCCTCTTATCCCGGAAATCAGAAAGCGTCGCGGTTCCCTTGTCTCAGGAGCAACAGCCTAGCCGCGACGTGACGATCATAGGGATTCGCCCCGGTGCCTGACGGCGGTACCGAGGAAGACACGCCGGGAGGACGGGCACCGGGACGGATGGCGCCGGGAACCTCGCCCGCGCTCTTGCCGTTCGCGGCGGTGGTCGAGGACGCTGAGGGGGGTGGAAGGGAGGGCGCGTGGGGGATGCGGCGCGGACGGGTGGATGGCGGCCCGGGGGGTTGTGCTCGTTCCTGGTGTGCGACATCGCCGGGTTCAGCTCCGCGGAGCGGGACGATCCGGTGCGGGTGCGGGTGCGGAAGGCGATGTACGAGGGCCTCGACCGGAGCCTGGCGGACGGGGCCGGGGTGCGGCTGGACGACTGCTACCACGAGGACCGCGGCGACGGGGTGATGGTCGTCCTTCCGGCGGAGGTCGGGACGGAGCGGCTGCTGACGACGGTGGTCGACCGGCTGCGCGCGGAGGTGCGGCACCACAACCGGGCGGCGAGCGAGTCCGCGCAGATGCGGTTGCGGGTGGCCGTCAACGTGGGGGAGGCCGTGGCGGACGGGCACGGGGTGGTGGGCACGGAGCTGACGCACGCGTTCCGGTTGCTGGACGCCGCGCCGCTGAAGGAGGCGGTGGCCGCCGCGGAGACGGCGATCGCGGTGATCGTGTCGCGGCGGGTGTACGAGGACGTGGTGCGGCATGGCCGGGGGCTCGTCGATCCGGGGGACTACTACCCGGTCGAGGTCGAGGTGAAGGAGACCGAGGGCGGGGCCTGGATCATGGTGCCGGGGGTGCGGCCCGTCCCGGCGGCGAGCACGGGGCCGCTCGCGCTGCGCGAGGACGGCCTGAGCGACAGGGAAGAGGACGACCCGGGTGACGACCGGGTGTTCGTGCCGCCCGCGGAGGTTCCGGTGCCGGTGCTGTTCCAGATGGTGGACGACCTGATGGACATCCCGCAGATGCGGAACGAGCGGGGGCGCGAGCGGCTGGTCGGGGCGCTGTCGCCGGCCATCGCGGGCGTCATCCCGCGGGCGCCGGAGGCGAAGGCGGACCTGTTCGCGATCCTGCAGACGTGCCTGGACTACCCGGGCGGCCTGCAGCAGTTCCTGCAGGCCGTCCGGGGGTTCGTGGGCGAGTCGATGGCGGTGCGGCGGCTGGAGCGGACGACCGCGCGGCTGCTGCTGCCGCCGGGGGACTGAGGTCAGGTCCCGGGCCTGGTGACGGTGGCCATGGCGCGGTCGGGTTCCCAGTGGGCGCGCAGCGAGGTGATGAGGCCCGCGTCGTCGACGGTGTAGATGAGGACGCAGTCGATGGTCATGGTGGAGCCGTCGCCCATGGTGGTGGTGATGGTGGCGACGTTGGCGCAGCAGGGGCCGTTGGCGAACGAGTCCTTGATCTCGAAGCGGAACCCGCTGATGGTGGCGATGAAGGAGTCCCAGAAGGCGGCGATGCCGTCGGGGCCGCGGTGGCCCTCGCCGGCGGGGTCGAGGAAGGACGGGCCGACGGGGTCCTCGACGAGGGCGCCGGGGGCGAACAGGGCCAGCCACTCGTCCCGGCGGCCGGCGCCGACCGCGGTCATGGAGGCGCGGGCGGCCCGGCGGGCGGGGTGGTCGGCGTCGGGGGCGTGCCAGATGAGGGCGTCCATGACCGAACTGTAACGTGTTCTCGTTTTGCGGTCAGCCGTTCGCCTTCGCGATGACGGTCTCGGCGAACCGCTCGAGGGCCGCGATCTTCTTGTCCAGCGGCTGGGTGTCGGGGCCCTTGGCGTAGGGCATCCGGAAGCCGACGATCACGTCGGTGACGCCCTTGTCCTCCAGCCGCTTCACGCCGTCGGGGGTGTAGGCGTCGGGGGAGATGACGTGGATCTCGAACGGGTCGCCGGCCTTGCCCTCGGCCTCGCGGATCCGGTTCAGCCGGGCGAGGAGGTCGTCGAGGTCGTCGGGTCCGCCGCCGTGCATCCAGCCGTCGCCGCGGACGGCGGCGCGCCGCAGCGCGGGCTCGCTGTGCCCGCCGACCAGGATCGGGATCGGCTCGGCCGGCGCCGGCGTCATCTTGATCGCCGGGATGTCGAAGAACTCGCCGTGGAACTCGAAGTAGCCGCCGCCGGCGAGGCCGCGGACGATGTCGATGGCCTCGTCCATGCGCTTGCCGCGCCGCTCCCACGGCACGCCCATGACCTGGAAGTCCTCGCGCCACGGGCTGACGCCGACGCCGAGGCCGAGGCGCCCGCCGGTGAGGCAGGCGATCGAGGTGGCCTGCTTGGCGACGAGCACCGGCGGCCGGACGGGCAGCTTCAGGACGAACGGGGTGAACCGCAGGGTGCTCGTCACCGCGCCCATCGCCGCGATCAGCGTGAACGTCTCGATGAAGGCCTTGTCCTCGAGGAACTCGCGGTTCCCGTCGGCGGTGTAGGGGTAGGTCGAGTCGGACTCGCGCGGGTAGGCGAGCGAGTCGGCGACCGACATGCTCGTGTAGCCGGCGGCCTCGGCGGCCCGGGCCAGCGGCAGGTAGAACGACGGGTCGGTCATCGCCTCGGCGTAGGTGAACCTCATGCCGACCGATAGTAGAACCGGTTTCAGTTCGAGGCCAGGGGGCGTCCCGGTGGGCGGGCCGGCCGCGCGGCGGCCCCGCATCACGGCTTGTGCAAGAAATCACATTCCCCCCTTGCTCGCGCGTCCGGCGCGGTGGTTCGGTGGGGGGATGAGGGACGAGATCGCGATCGTGACCGGGGGGACGTCCGGGATCGGTAAGGAGATCGCGCGCGGGCTGGCGCGCGCCGGGTTCCTCGTCGGGATCGTGGCCCGCAGCGAGATGCGGGCGGAGGCGGCGGTGGACGAGCTGGCCCGGGCCGTGCCGGGCGCCCGGATCGAGACGTTCTTCGCCGACCTGTCCGCGCAGCAGGACGTGCGGCGCGTCGCGGCGTCCCTCGTGGAGCGGTTCGACCGGCTGGACGTGCTCGTCAACAACGCGGGCGCGCACCTGATGCGGGCGAAGGAGAGCGCCGACGGGTTCGACCGGATGGTCGCGACGAACCACCTGGGCCCGTTCCTGCTGACGAACCTGCTGCTCGGGCCGCTGAAGAAGGGCGCGCCGTCGCGGATCGTCGTGGTCGCGTCCGAGGCGCACCGGTTCGCCGGCCGGCTGGACGTCGACCGGATGGCGGAGCCGGGCAACTACCGGGCGGCCGGGTCCCTGCGGGTGTACGGGCGGTCGAAGCTGATGAACATCCTGTTCGCGCAGGAGCTGGCGCGGCGGCTCGACGGCACCGGCGTGACGGTGAACGCGATGTGCCCGGGGTTCGTCGCGACGTCCCTCGCCCGCGACCTGCCGGGCAGCACGCGGATCGGCGGGCTGCTGTCGCACACGCCCGTGATGCGGACTCCGGCGCAGGGCGCGCGGATGGCGCTGAAGCTCGCGCTGGACGAGGAGTACGAGGGGCGCACCGGCGGCTTCTACAGCTCGACGCCGGGCGCGGGGCTGATCCCGGAGGCGGGCCCGCTGAAGGACGAGGTGCTCCGCCGCGCGGTGTGGGACAAGTCGGCCCGGCTCGTCGGGCTGCCGGTCCGCTGAGACCGCGCTGTGCAGGGCGTGCTCCGCCGCGACGCTTGGGCGCTCCGGGGCGAGGCTCTAGGCTCTGAGCGCGTGAGCCACCCCCCGAATCAGCCCGCGCCGTGGAAGCCGCAGCCGGGCCCACCCGGACCGCCCGGCCCGCCCGCGCCCGGACAGCCGCAGCCGCCCGCCGCGCCCGCGCCGGGCCCGGCCGCCGCCAAGCCGTCGGCGTTCAAGGACCTGTTCAACGGGGTCGGGTACCTGCTGCGCGGCATCGGCTGGACGGCGCGCAACCCCGCGCAGTGGCTGTTCGGCCTGATCCCGGCGCTGATCGTGCTGGCCGCCTACGCGGCGGGGCTGGTGACGCTGGCCTTCTACCTGGACGGCCTCGCGGGCTGGGTGACGCCGTTCGCGGACGGCTGGTCCGAGGCGGCGCGGGCGACGGCGCGCGTCGTCGCCGGCATCGCGATCTACGGCGCGGCGGTGTTCCTCGCCGTCCTGACGTTCACGGCCGTGACGCTGCTGGTCGGCGACCCCTTCTACGAGGCGATCGCGGTGCGGGTCGAGGAGTCGCAGGGCGGCGCGCCGCCGGAGCCGGACGTCCCGCTGCTGGTGCAGATCGGGCGGGCGCTGAAGGACGCGCTGATCCTCGGGCTGGTGGCGCTGCTGTTCGCGGTGGTGTTCTTCGCCGCCGGGTTCCTGCCGGTGGTGGGGCAGACGGTGGTGCCGGTGATCGCGGCCCTGGTGTCCGGGTACTACCTGGCGGGGGAGCTGACGTCGATCGCGCTGGAGCGCCGCGGGCTGCTGCGCAAGGAGCGGTTCGCGCGGCTGAAGGCGAACCGGGCGCTGGCCGTCGGGTTCGGCGCCGCGACCTTTGTGGTCTTTCTCATCCCGCTCGGCGCGGTGTTCGCGATGCCGGGCGCCGTGGCGGGCGCGACCCTGCTGGCCAGGGAGCGGCTCGCGGACGGTCCGGCGGTCACCGGCGGTGATCCCGGCGTCGCGGGCCGGAACTGAGGCGATAGGAAGATGTGTCCTCAGCGTGATGACCCGCGGAACGAAATGAATGATCTTCGCGTACCGTGTTCCGCATGTCCGATCAGGGGGAGCGCGGTGTGCGCTGGACCGACATGAGCGAGAGCGACGAGGCCGGCCGGCCGCCGGCGCCCGACGCGGGGCGCTCGACCGGCCCGCAGGTGGTCTCCTCCGAGCCGAAGGTGCCGGAGGTCTTCATGCCCGCGCCGCACGGCCGCACGGATTTCTCCGATGGCGGTGACGAGCAGGCGCACGACATCTGGGGCAAGGTCGAGGGCCGGCCCGGCGCGGGCGCGCCGGAGGGCGAAGCCGCGCAGGAGCGGGAGGCCGCTTCCACGCAGGAGCCCGCGTCCGCGCGCGAGGCCGCTTCCACGCAGGAGGCCGCGTACGAGCGGGAGGCCGCGTACGAGCAGGAGGGCGCGGCCGGGCAGGGGCCCGCGACCTGGGAGGAGCCGGCCCGCGAGGAGCGGCCCGGCCCGTGGGGACGGCCGGAGGCCGAGGAGCAGCCCGCCGCCTGGGAGGAGCCGGCCGCCGAGCGCGAGCCCGGCGCCCTGCCGGACGCCGACGACGTGCGGGTCGCGCCCGTCCCCGCGGAGGGGCAGGAGCCGCCCGGCTGGGAGGGCTCGCTGTTCGAGGACGGTCCCGGCGGGGCCCCCGCGGACGAGACGCCCGCGGTGCAGGTCGGGCTCGCGGGCCCGGCGAAGGCCGGCAAGCCGAGCAGCGGCAACTGGCAGATGCCGGACTGGATGGCCGACGAGGCCGCCGCGGACGCCAAGCTCGGCGGTTCGCCCGGGTCGTCCGGCGACGCGTTCGACGAGGGCGGCGGCCGGTCCCGGCTGGTGCTGATCGGCGGCGTGGGCCTGCTGGTGGTCGCGCTCCTCGCGGCCGGCGGCGTCTACTACATGACGCACCGGACCGACGACGCGTCCGCGGACACGCCGGTCAAGACGGCCCCGAAGGGCGCCGCCGCGGAGCCGGACGAGCCGCAGGTGACGGTCCCCGCGGACAAGGCGCTGAAGCGGTTCCCGGGCAAGGCGAGCAAGGTCCTCGGGCGGCTGACGGACGCGGCGTCCGGGCTGTCGTACCCGCGCCTCGCCCCGCCGTGGCAGCTGCCGACGAAGAAGAACAAGCTGAGCACGCCGGGCTGGTCGGGGCAGCAGATCGTGGTCACCGAGCGGCACGGGCAGCAGCTCTGGTACGGCCAGCTGCTCACGGGCGTGCTGCCGCCGACGCTGCTGGGCGCCTACAAGGGGCCGGGGAGCGTCAAGAAGACGACGGCGCTGGCGGAGCAGGGCTACGAGTCGCAGTACTACGCGTTCCCGCACAAGTCGGCGCCGCTGGCGTCGCAGCCGCTAAACGTGGACGGGCACAAGGGCTGGCTGATCGCCTCGTACCTGACCTACAAGCGGGCCGGGGTGCGGGCGACCGGGGAGATCGTCGCGACCGCGGTGATCGACACGGGGCGCAAGACGCCGGCGGCGGTGTTCGCGTCGCTGCCGAACACGCACCGGAAGATGTGGCCGGACCTCAACGAGTTCCTCGCGCAGCTGAAGGTCGCGGCCTGACCCCCCTTAAGTACCGAATGCCGTTCTAATAGGCTGGCTCCGATCCCCGACGGAGAGGTGCAGTCATGGCGATCGGGCTGACGGAGGAGCACGAGGCGCTCGCGGCGTCGGTGCGCGGGTTCGCCGAGCGGAACGTCCCGCCGGAGACGGCGCGCAAGGCCGATACCGGGTTCTGGCCCGCGCTCGCGGCGCAGGGCCTGCTCGGGCTGCACCTGCCCGAGGAGGCCGGCGGCCAGGGGTACGGGCTGCTGGAGCAGGCCGTCGCGCTGGAGGAGCTCGGCCGGGCCCTCGCGCCCGGCGCGTACGTCCCGACCGTCCTGGCCTCGGCGATCCTGCACGCCGCGGGCGCCGGCGCCGACCTGCTCGCCGGTCTCGCGGACGGTTCGCGCAAGGCGGCGGTCGGTCTTTCCGGCGGCCTGGACGTCGACGGGAACACGGTCTCCGGGACGGTCCAGCCGGTGCTGGGCGCGCCGCTCGCCGACGTGTTCCTGCTGCCCGTCGGCGACCGCTGGGTGATCGCCGCACGGGACGAGGTCACGGTCGGGGACCTGGAGTCGCTCGACATCACCCGGCCGGTCGGCTCGGTGACGGTGGACGGCCTGGACGTCCCGGACGACCGTTTCCTCGACGCGCCCGACGCTCGCGCCCTCGCCGTCGTCCTACTCGGGGCCGAGGCGTGCGGCGTCGCGGGCCGCGCGCTCGACGACGCCGTCTCCTACGCCAAGCTCCGCGAGCAGTTCGGGCGCCCCATCGGCCAGTTCCAGGGCATCAAGCACAAGTGCTCCCGGATGCTCATCGCGCTAGAGCGCGCGCGGGCGGCCGTCTGGGACGCGGCGCGGTCGTTCGGCGACGAGCCCGAACAGCGCGCCTACGCGGTCGGCGTGGCGGGAGCGCTCGCCGCCGACGCCGCCGTCCTGTGCGCCGAGGGCAACATCCAGGTCCACGGCGGGATCGGCTACACCTACGAGCACGACGCGCACCTCTACTACCGGCGCGCCCTCACCCTGCGCGCGCTCCTCGGAAGGGCGAGCGGGCACCGCGCGGACGTGGCGGCGCTGGCGGTCGGCGGCGTCCGCCGCCCCATGAGCATCGAGCTCGGCGAGGACGCCGCGCCGCTGCGCGAGGAGATCCGCGGCCGCGTCGCCGAGATGGCCGCGATGGACCCGCTCGCGCAGCGCGCCGCGATGGCTGAGGGCGGCTGGGTGACGCCGCACCTGCCGAAGCCGTGGGGCCGCGACGCCGGGCCGCTGGAGCAGATCGTCGTCCAGCAGGAGCTGAAGGCCGCGAAGGTCCGGCCGGTGCCGCTGATGATCGCGGCGTGGGTCGTCCCGTCGCTGGTCCAGTACGGCACGCCGGAGCAGCAGGAGCGGTTCCTGCCGCCGACGCTGCGCGGCGAGATCATCTGGTGCCAGCTGTTCTCCGAGCCGGGCGCGGGCTCCGACCTCGCCGGGCTGCGCACCCGCGCGGAGCGGGTCGAGGGCGGCTGGCGGATCAGCGGGCAGAAGATCTGGACGTCCCTGGCCCGCGACGCGCAGTGGGGCGTCTGCGTCGCCCGTACCGACCCGGACCGGCCCAAGCACGACGGCATCACCTACTTCATCGTGGACATGGCGTCCGACGGCATCGACGTCCGGCCGCTGCGCGAGTGCACCGGCGACGCGGTGTTCAACGAGGTGTTCCTGGACGGCGTGTTCGTCCCGGACGACCGGGTCGTCGGCCCGGTCAACGAGGGCTGGCGCGTCGCCCGCAACACCCTCGCCAACGAGCGCGTCGGGCTGACCAGCTCGTTCCAGCTCGGCGGGGACGTGCCGAAGCTGCTGAGCCTCGCCGCCGAGCTGGGCCTGGACGGCGACCCGGTCGTCCGCGACGGCATCGGCCGGCTCGCCTGCGACGAGCACGCGTTCAACCTGCTCGGCCTGCGGGCCACGCTCAAGCAGCTGTCGGGCACGGACCCGGGCGCGACGGCGAACGTCCGGAAGCTGGTCGCGATGGAGCACGGGCAGCAGGTGACCGAGTTCGGGTTCACGCTGCTCGGCGAGGAGGGCGCGCTGACCGGCGGCTGGAAGGACGGCCTGCGCCCGCGCTGGACCCGCTACCTGCTGGCGTCCCGCGCGATGTCGATCGGCGGCGGCACCACCGAGGTCAACCTCAACGTCATCGGCGAGCGCATCCTCGGCCTCCCCCGCGACCCCGACCCCACCGCCTCCGCTCGCTGAGCCGCGGCGGGCCGTCGTCATGGCGGCGTCCATGACGACGACCCGCCGCGAGTGAACGGAGTTCGGGTAGCGTCCAGGCCGATGGGGGAGCGGACGCGGCAGGTGGTGGCCGCCTTGACCGGGCTGGGGCTCGGGCTCGCGGCACTCGGGCCGGGGCTCGCGCCCGGGTTCGTGCTGTCCTACGACATGGTGTTCACGCCCGATCCGGCGTTCACGCCGATGACGTTCGGGCTGACCGGGACGGTCCCGCGGCAGGTGCCGAGCGACGCGTTCGTGACGGCGCTCGCCACGGTGATCCCGGCCGACGCGGTGCAGAAGCTGCTCCTGCTCGCGATCTTCGTGATGGCGTGCATGTCGGCGGCGTCGCTGGTGCCGACGCCGCGGCTGCTGCCGCGGCTGGCCGCCGGGGTCTGCTACGCCTGGAACCCGTTCGTCGCCGAGCGGCTGCTGCTCGGCCAGTGGGCGCTGCTGCTCGGGTACGCGGCGCTGCCATGGGTGGTCGCGTCGGCGGCCCGGACGACCGAGAAGGGCGGGACGCGGCGTCTCGTCCGCGCGCTGGTGCCCGCGGCGATCGGCGGGTTCGCGGCGCTGACCGTGTCGGGGCTGGCGGCGCTGGCCGTCGCGCTGGTGTCGGCGCAGCTGCGCGGCGCGGTGCGGGTCGCCGGGGTCGTGGCGGCGTTGAGCCTGCCGTGGCTGGTGCCGGGGGCGCTTCGCCCGGCGGGGGTGCCGGGGAACGGGACGGCCGTCGACGTCTTCGCGGCGCGGGCCGACACCCCGTTCGGCGTGCTCGGCAGCCTCCTGACGCTCGGCGGCATCTGGAACGGCGAGACGGTGCCGCGCGGCTACGGGACGCCGGTTCTCGCCGCGTTCTGGCTGGCCGTGGTGCTCGGCTCCCTCTTCGCGTACGGGCGCTGGTGCCGGGAGCCGGAGTGGCGCCGCGGCGCCGCCGTCGCCGCGGCCGCCGGGTTCGTCCTGGCGGCGCTCGGGGCGGTGGCCGCGCCGGTGCTGCGGGGCGCGGTCGGGCTGTGGTCCGGGTTCGCCGTGCTGCGGGACGGCCAGCAGTACGTCGCGCCGCTGGCCGTCGTGGTCGCGGTGGGCCTCGGCGTCGCCGCCGACCGGGCGATCACCGCGCGGTACGCGATGGCCGCGGTCGGCGCGGTCGCGGCGCCCGTCCTGCTGCTGCCGACGCTGGCGTGGGGCGCGGCGGGCGACCTGCGCGCCGTCCACTACCCGGCGGACTGGGCGCGCGCGCGGAAGATCATCGCCGCGGACTCGGCGCCCGGGGACGTGCTCGTGCTGCCGTGGGCGCTGTACCGCAGCTACCCCTGGAACCACGGACGGCGCGTCCTCGACCCGCTGCCCCGCTACCTGAACCGGCGGGTCGTGGTGAACGACGCGCTGATCGTCGGCCGGACGACCATCGCCGCCGAGGACCCGCGGGCGCTCGCCCTCGCCCCGGCCGCCGCGCACCCCGACGCGGCCACGCTCCGTGACCGGGGCGTCCGGTACGTCGTCGTCGACTCGGAGACCGGCAAATACCGGCCCAGCGGTGCGGTACCCGTACTCACCGGTGCTGACCTGGCCGTTTACCGGATCGACGGCGCCGCGGCGCCGCGCGAGGACCGCGTCCCGGCGGCGCCGGTGATCGTTGCCTGGATCGCGGCGAGTGTGGTGGTTTTCTGGTCATTCCTGGCCTCAGGCACTACTCTGGGGCTTCCGTTACTCGGGAGTATCCGTAGCCGCAGCCCCGACCGCCTCCCTCACCACAGTCGAAGGGCCCCCTGATGCGCATCGCCATCGCCGCACTCGTCGGCGTCCTCCTCGCCGCCGGAGCCTCGTTCGGCGTCGTGCAGCTCGCGAACTCCTCGCAGAAGGACCCGGTCATCAAGCCGATGTACAACTACGGCGCCCCCTGACCCGCGTGACCTGATGGGGAACCGGCGTCCCGGTCCCGCCCTGCTCGAGGTCGTCGTGCCCGCCCGCAACGAGGCCGGCCGGCTGCCCGCCGGGCTGGACCTGCTGAGCGGCAGGCTCGCCGCGCTGCCGGCGCGCGCCGAGGTGATCGTGGTCGACAACGCCAGCACGGACGCGACGGCGGAGATCGTCCGCTCCTGGCGCGGGCCCGTCCCGGTGCGGCTGCTGACCTGCGACCGGCCCGGCAAGGGCGCCGCCGTCCGCACCGGCCTGCTCGCCACCCGCGCCCCCTACATCGGGTTCATGGACGCCGACATGGCCACCGACCTCGCCGCGCTGGACGACGCGCTCGTCCTGCTCCGCGAGGGCCGGACCGTGGTGGTCGGGTCGCGGCGGCACGAGGCGTCCGTCGTCGAGGGGTACGCGCTGCCGGTCCGGCGGCTCGGCGCGATCACGTTCAACCGGATCGTCCGCGACCTGGTCGGCGGCATCCAGGACACCCAGTGCGGGTTCAAGTTCTTCGCCGGGCCGCTCGGCCGCGCCGCCGCGCGCGACCTGCGCACCACCGGGTTCTCGTTCGACGTCGAGCTGCTCGCGCACTGCGTGCGGCGCGGCGCGCCCGTCACCGCGATCCCGGTCGTGTGGCGCGACCGCCCCGGGTCGACGTTCTCGGTGCGCCGGCATTCGCTGCAGTGCCTGATCGACCTCGCCCGGATCCGCGCGCGCGTCTCCGGCCCGCTGGTCCCCGCCCCGGCGCCGGCGTCCGAGCCCGTCCTCGGCCCGCTGCCCGCCCTGCCGGACCGGGGCCTGCCGTCCGCGTCGAGCGCCGGGCAAGGATGAGCGGACCGTTGAGGCTGGCGGTCGTGAACTGGCGCGATCCCTGGCATCCGGCCGCCGGGGGCGCGGAGCGGTACGCGTGGGAGATCGCCCGGCGGACGGCGGAACGCGGCGTCCGCGTGTACTACGTGACGTCCCGGGCGCCCGGGCAGCCCCGCCGCGACCGGGTCGACGGCGTCGACTTCGTCCGGCTCGGCGGGCGGTTCACCGTGTACCCGCTCGTCCTGCTGTGGCTGCTGCGGCGGCGGTTCCGGCGCGGCGGCCGCTTCGACGCGGTGATCGACTGCCAGAACGGCATCCCGTTCTTCACGCCTTGGGCGCTGCCGCGCCGCGTCCCGGTGTTCTGCGTGATCCACCACGTGCACGACGCCCAGTTCGGCGTCCACTTCCCGCCGTGGATGGCGTGGATCGGGCGGATGCTCGAAGGGCCCGTGAGCCGCTGGACGTACCGGCGGCACGCGTACGTGGTCGTGTCGCCGTCCACGCTGCGCGCGGTACGGGAACGCCTGGCCTGGAAGGGCCCGGTGTACGTCGTGCCGAACGGCTCCGACGAACCGCCGGACGTCCACGGCGCCGTCGCGACCGGGCACCCGCAGCTGGCCTGCGTGACCCGGCTCGTCCCGCACAAACGGCTCGGCCTGCTCCTCGACCTCGCCCGCGGCCTCGCCGACCGGCACCCGGGCCTCCGCCTCCACATCATCGGGTCGGGCCCGGAGGCGGACGCGCTCGCCGCCGGGATCGAGGAGCGCGGCCTGCACGGTGTCGCGGTCGCGCACGGCTACGTGACCGAGCACGTCAAGGCCGCCCTAGTCGCCGCGTCGGACCTGCACGTGAGCACGTCGCAGGGCGAGGGCTGGGGGCTCAGCGTGATCGAGGCCGCCGCGCTCGGCGTCCCGTCCGTCGCGTTCGACGTGGACGGGCTGCGCGACGCCGTCCGCGACCGCGTCACCGGCTGGCTCGTCGGCCCGGACGACGAGCCCGCCGAGGTGGTGGAACGCGCGCTCAAGGAGCTGGCCGAGCCCGGCCGCCGCGACGAGATCGCCGCGCGCTGCCGGGCGTGGGCGGCCGAGTTCGACTGGGCGCGGACCGCCGCCCGGATGGCGGATCTGGTCGAGGCGGCCGTGCGGGCCGGGTCGTCATCCACCGCCGATGACCGGGCACAGGTCGTCCACCGGTACGGTGACGTCCACCTGCGCGTGGTCGAGGGGCCGGTGCGCGACGAGCTGCTCGCCGGGCCCGGCGAGGTCCGCGAGGTCCGCGAGGCGACCACCGTCGAGCGGCTGCTCGGCCGGCCCCGCTCCACCGGCGAGGCCGCCCGCGGCGACCTCGAGTAGGCCGCGCCGGGAACGTCGTCGGAGGGGTGGCAGCAGAAGGGGCGAGCATGGCAGTCGGAGAGGCGAGCCCGCCGCGCGCCGGCGCGCCGCGCCCGCCCG
>NZ_WBMR01000459.1 GCF_008923365.1 Actinomadura montaniterrae | reverse complement strand
CCCCTCCCACCGCGGACCGGATCCCCCCTGTTCCTTCGAGCGGGCCCCTCCCCCCGACCGGGCCCGTCCCCCCGACCGAACGTCCAGTGAGGGCCGAGCACATGACCGAAGCGAGCACGCCGCCCCCGCCGCCCGCCCCGCGCGGCGGGACGCGGTTCTCCCCGCTGCTGTGGGCGTCCGGCGCCAACCGCGACATCCTCCGGCAGTCCCCCACCGACAAGACCCGCTTCCAGGGGCTCGGCAGCGTCGTGATCTTCACGGCGGCGCTGGCCGGCGCGTCGATGGCGGCGGCGCTGCACATCGCGCTGAAGGCGCCGTGGCCGGTGATCGTGCTGCTGACGGCGGGCTGGTTCCTCGGCATCCTGTCGCTGGACCGCTGGCTGGTCGCCTCCATGACCCGGACCACCAGCAAGTGGGGCGTGGGGTTCCTCGCGCTGCCCCGGCTGGCGCTCGCGCTGCTGTTCGGGTTCGTGCTGTCGATGCCGATCGTCCTGCAGATCTTCGCGCCGGAGATCTCGCAGGAGGTCAACGTCCTGCACGCCGAGGCGGAGTCGAGGTACCAGGCGCAGACGGCGGACGACCAGGTCGGCAAGCGCATCGCCGCGCTGGAGAAGCGCAAGCAGCAGCTCGAGGCGCAGATCACCTCCGGCGGCCTGCCCGCGACGCCGGACGCCGACCCGACGCTCAAGCAGCTCCAGGACAAGCGCGACCAGCTGCAGAAGGAGCTGGAGCAGCGGCGCGAGAAGCTGACCTGCGAGCAGCTCGGCAAGTGCGGGACGGGCCGCGCCGGCCTCGGCCCCGAGGCCCGCAAGCGCATCCAGGACTACAACGACACCAAGCGCGACTTCGACACCGCCGACACCCAGCTCAACAACTACCTGGCGCAGCTGAAGACCAAGGGCGTCCAGGACGCGCAGAACGAGCTGAACGGGCAGGGCGGCGCCGAGGGCGTGACGGCCGAGCTGACGCGGCTGAAGAAGCAGCAGTCCGCGCTGCAGGCCCAGCACGCCGCCGACACCCGCAAGTCCGACGGGATGGCGCTGCGGCTGGAGGCCCTCAACCGGCTGTCGCAGAAGAACGGCACGATCGGCACCGCGCACCTGTTCGTCACGCTGATGTTCATCGCGATCGAGCTGCTGCCGGTGCTGGTGAAGATGATGCAGATCCTCGGGCCGCCGACCGTGTACGACGACCTCGTCGCGGCGCACGAGCGGGAGAACCGGGAGACCGGCGCGCACCTCGCCCGGCGCGACGCGGACGTGGCGCGGGTCCGCGCCGCCGACGACGTCAAGTACGCGGGCCTGGTGTACGACGCGCGCCGCGCGATGCTGGAGAGCCTCGCGCAGCGGACGGCGATGGCGGAGGGCGAGGTCGGCGAGGCGGCGCTGGAGGAGTGGAAGCGGCGCGAGATGGCCCGGATCCCCGCCGACCTCGACCGGTACGTCCGGACGGAGCCGGGCTACGGCGCTCCGCCGGCGTCCGCGTCCCCGGGCGGGTTCGCGCCGGGGACGCCGGGCGGGTTCGGGACGCCGGGCGGGTTCGGGTCCGGGTCCCCCGGCGGGCTCGGGTTCGATCCGCCGGTGCGGCCCGCGAACCCGGGCGGGATCGCGTTCGACCCGCCGGTGCCGCCCGGGAACGGCGGGTTCCCGGCAGGCCGTCCGGCGCCGTCGGGGGGCGGCGGTTTCGGCGGCGGGCCGTCGAACGTCCGGGTGATGAACGGCCGGCCCGGCGACCCGTACGGCGGCGGCGCGCCGGGCGGCGGCGCGAGCGGTGATCCGGCGCCGTTCGGCGGCGCGATGCCGTTCTGCGCCGACCCGCACCGGGGCGCCCCGGAGGCGGGCGGCGG
>NZ_WBMR01000458.1 GCF_008923365.1 Actinomadura montaniterrae | reverse complement strand
CGGGCGCCGGGCCGGGCGCGCCCTGCGCCGACGCGCCCGGCGACGCGGAGGTGAGCTGCGAGATCACCGTCGGCGCCGTCGCGGACCGGCTGGAGATCGACCCGTCCACCGCGAGCCGGCTCGTCGGGCACGCGATCGACGCGGGCCTGGTGTCCCGGCGCCCCTCCCCCGTCGACGCGCGCCGCGCCAACCTCGGGCTGACCGACGCCGGCCGCCGCGTCAAGCAGGTCGCCGACCGGTACCGCCGCGCCTACTACCACGGGCTGATGAACGACTGGACGGACGCCGAGCGCGCCGAGTTCGCCCGGCTGCTCACCCGCTTCGCCGACGCCGCCGCCCGCGACCCGATGGACCCGGACGGCATCGACAAGATCTTCGAAGAGGCCGGCCTGGAGTAGCCCGGCGCTCCGCCGGCTCGGCTCGCGGCGAGTCGCCGTCCTGGCGGGCCGGACGGCGGCGGCTCGCCGCGAGCGACCGCGCGTTCACGGCGGGGTCAGCCGCCGTTGCGGAGCGTGGACTGGCGCATCAGGTACTCGTCCTCGTCGATCTCGCCGCGGGCGAACCGCTCGGCGAGCAGCGCCTGCGCCTTCGCCATCGGGTCGGACGCGGCCGCGGCGGCCGCGCCGGCCGCCGACATCCGGCGCCGGACCAGGTAGAAGCCGGTGCCGAGCACGGCGAGCCAGAACAGCCCGAACATGATCGGGAAGATGGGCCAGTAGCCGGGGGCGCCGCCGTCGTGCCACGGGCCGGGGTGCGTCGCGAGCGTCGTCAACATGGTCATCGACCTTCCTGTGAGCGGATGGTTCGATGCTGCGCGACGGGTTCGGGGATGCGAATCGGACGGCGGGAGGCTCCTGCGCTACGCCCGCCGGAGTACGGCCCCGGCCCTGGCCGGGGCGCTGGTCACCACCAGGGCGGGCGGTAGTCGTCGTCCTCGTTGGAGGAGTAGGGGCGGCGCGCCTGGTGGCCGCGGGCGTCGTCGTCCGCCGGGCCGCCGGGCGACCCGGGCGGCGCGGGCGGGGACGGCGGGACGGGCGGGGGCGCCGGGAAGCCGCCGGCGTCGTCCACCGGAGGTACGGCGTCCACGGGAGGTACGGCGGAGGACGGCGGCGCCGCGGGCGGCAGCGGATCGGGCGGAGTGAGATCCTGCGGGGCGGGGTCCTGCGGGGCGGCGGGGAACTCGGGTTCGGGCAGGCCGGATCCTTCGAGGGCGCTGCGCCGGAACCGCTCCCATTCCTCGTCATCGAGACCGGGCGCGTCGTCGTCGGGTGCGGCGGCGCCCGACCCGTTCGCCGCCAAGCCGCCCGCACCGTTCATCGCGTCCCGGCCGTTGGTGAAGTCATGCCCGTTGCGCGGGTCGTGCCCGTTGTGGCCGTTGGCGGCGTGGCGTCCGGCGCCGTGGTCATGGCCGTTCGCGGGACGGTCCTCGCGCAGATGCCGCCCGCTCGGGGAGAACCCCTCGACCGGGCCTGGGAGCGCCCCGTTCGGCCCGCCGACGGGGAACTCGCCGACCGGGAACTCGCCCGGCACGAACGGGCGCAGCTCGCTCGCCATGACGGGAGGCTGCCGCGACCCGGGCGGGATGCCGCCCTCCGGCGGCGCGCCGGTCTCCCAGGGCGACTCGTCCCACTGGTCCGGGGGAAGCGCGTGCTCCGGGACGTACGGCTCGGCCTCGGCCACCGGTTCCGGGACGGGCCGCCCCGCAACGGTCTCCGGGTCACCGCCGGGCGGCGGCAGGCCGGGACCCGCGTAGGGATGCGAGCTCTGGAACGGCGCGGTGTGGACGGGCGCGATCGGCGGCACCGCGGCCGCCGGCCCGCCCGGCGGGACGGCGCCCGGCGACGGCCTCGCAGCGG
>NZ_WBMR01000457.1 GCF_008923365.1 Actinomadura montaniterrae | reverse complement strand
CGAGGCCGCGCGGCACGATCCCGCGCGGCGCGGTGCCGCGGCGGGCGGCGCCCCGGCCGCGTCGGCGGGGGCTGGGGGAGTTTCCGGCCATATGCACGCCGCCCAGCCTGCCCGGGACGGGCCGTGCCCGGCAACTCAGGCCCGTCCCCGGCACCTCGGGCCCGTCCCGCGGGACGCCCTCAGCGGTGCGCGTACGGGTCGGGCAGGTGCGCGCCCGCCTTGATCACGACCGTCCGGGCGACCTTGTCGTGCAGCGCCTGCTTGCGCGGGTCCCACAGGATCCACAGCACGTCGATGAGCCCGATGCAGCCGCAGATGCCGCCGAGGACGGTGTAGAACGCCGCCCGGCCCGCCGCCTGGCCGGTCGTGACCGCCATGCCGTCGTCCTGCCGGACGACCCGGATCTTCAGCAGCATCTTGCCGAGCGTCTGGCCCCACCTGGCCGTCATCAGCCAGAAGTAGAGGAAGCCCAGGACGATGCTGACCGCGTTGGTGCCGACCCGGGCGCCGTCGTACATGGTGCCGTTGTTGTGGAACACGTTGTCCCAGTTGACGAACGGCAGCGAGATCAGCCCGACGACGATCCCGACGATGATGCCGTCGATGATGGCCGCGCCGAGGCGCGCCCACCGGCTCGCCAGCCCGGCGGACGGGTCGACGTACTCGCCCGGGCCGCCCTGGTAGCGGGGCAGCCCGCCGTAGGGGTCGCCCTGGCCGGGGTAGGGCTGCTGCTCCTGCCCGTACCCCGGCTGCTGCCCGTACCCGGGCTGGCCGTAGCCGGGTTGCCCGTAGCCGGGCTGGCCGCCGTAAGGCTGCTGCTGCTCGCCGTAGCCGGGCTGGCCGTAACCCGGTTGCTGCTGGCCGTACCCCGGCTGCCCTCCATAGGGTTCCTGCCCGCCGTACGGCGGACCCGTGTACGGGCCCGGTTGCTCAGGCTGTCCCGGCTGCCCATGTGGTTGCTGCCCGTGCGGCCGATCCTCCGGCTGGTCCCCGGACTGGGGGTCATTGGGCGGTTGCGTCATGTCTGAGAGGTTCGCCGCGCCGCGTCCGTCCAAACCTCGCCGCGTCGGCGGAGACCGGAATGTTTACCGCCCGGATGATCAAGGGTTGCCGCCCGGGCCGGGATCAGGTACGCGCGTACGGGTCCGGCGCCCACGCCGGCGCCCGCACCACCACCGTCCCCGCGACCATGTCGTGCACGGCCTGCCGGTCGCGGTCCCACAGGATCCAGGCGTTGTCGAGCATCGCGATGAACCCGAACAGGCCCCCGAACGGGACCAGGAAGGTCAGCGCCGTCGTGATCGCGCTCGCCAGGAAGACGAAGCCCTGCCGGGCGATGACCTGCCCCCAGCTCGCCGCCGTGTGGTCGTCGGCCCGCACGACGCGGATACCGACCGCGCGCTTCCCGATCGTCTTGCCCCATAGGGCGTGCTGGACGGTGTAGTAGGCGACGCTCAGGAGCATCACGACGGCGTAGCCCACCACCAGGCGCGGGATGTCGTAGGCGTCCAGCGGGTTCTCGAGGCTCTGCCCGGTGTCGGCGGCCTCCCGCAGCCGGTCCCAGCGGATGGCGAACAGCGCGACCGGCACGTTGAAGATGCCGACGATGAACCTGTCGATGAGCCCGGCGGCGAACCGCAGCCCCCGGCTCGCGAGCGCTCCCGGTTCGCCGGGGCCGTAGGACGGCGGGCCGTAGCCGCCCTGGCCGTACGGCGCCTGCGCGTAGGGAGCCTGGCCGTAGCCCGGCTGCCCGGGCCCGTAGGGGGCCTGCTGCGCGTGGGGCGCCTGGCCATATCCGGCCTGGCCGGTTCCGGGCGCCGGGTACCCGGCCGGAGGCGCGAACACCGGCTGCGGGCGCCCGGGAGGCGCGCCGTACGCGCCCTGGTACGGCGGCGGCCGGTCGTCGG
>NZ_WBMR01000456.1 GCF_008923365.1 Actinomadura montaniterrae | reverse complement strand
GGGCCCCGCCCCCCCCCCCCCCGCCCCCGGGTCGCGCCACCCCACCACCCCCCTCCGTCAGGCACGAAACTCCCCAGCGCGCAACACCAAGATCGGCGAGAAGAGCGGCGAGAAGTCGCCAGTCCCGGCAGCCTTTCCCGCCAAAAAAATACCGGGAAGAATGTGCCTCGAACGGCCTCGAACGGCCACGAATGTCGGTCACACAGGGTACTATTTAACTATGCATTCAGTGACGGTCGAGCTTGGGGTCGCGTCCACCATGGAATTGGTGAACGCGCTCTCCGCCATCGCCACTGAACTCGCCACCAGAGACGCCCCCGAATCAGCCGCCGCATGCCTGGAACTCACCGAAACCCTCGCGGCCGCAGCAGATATGCAGGAAAGCGCGCTGGCTGGATTCATCGGCCGAGTCGACGCCACCGGAGAACAGCAGCGGTGGGGATATCCCTCCACCCAGGCGTGGCTCCGCTCCCGCCTCGGCATGCGCGACAACCGCGCCAAGGAACACCTCACCCTCGCCCGGCAGCGCCACCGCCTGCCCCAGGTCTGCGCCCAACTCGCCTCCGGTGACCTGTCCTTCGGCTACGCCACCACCGTCGCCGACTCGGTCGCCCGCCTGGACGACACCGACTGCACAGAGGCCGAGACGACCCTTCTCGGGTTCGTTGATCAGGGCTTTTCGGCCGGGAAGGTGGCTGCGTTCGGGCGCCGGATCCGCGACCTCATCGCCGAACGCGACGACACCGAAGCCGCCCCGGATGAGGACACCAAGCGCGGCTACGCCAAGTCCTGGCTCACCACCACCCGTTCGCTGGACGGCGGCCGGTACGTCAAAGGCTGGCTGAACCCCGAAGACGCCGCCATCTTCGACGGCACCCTCGCTCCGCTGGCCAAGCCGGCCGGACCCGACGACCGCCGGGATCTCTCCGAGCGCACCGCCGCCGCTCTGTCCAGTGTGCTGTCGGGCGGTCACAAGGCCACCAAGGTCACCGTCATCTGCGACCTGGACACCCTCACCGGAGGCAACGCCCCCGCCCGCCTCACCGACGGCACCCCCATCCCCGCCCCGCAGGCCCGCCGCATCGCCCTCGCCGCCGGAGTCTCACCCCTCCTCCTCGGACGGGGGAACACCCCGCTGTACCTGGGCCACCGGGAACGATTCGCCTCCGCCGCCCAACGCCAAGTCCTCGAAACCCTCTACCCCACCTGCGCGGTACGAGAGTGCGAGACCCCGGGCACACTCTGCGAAGTCGACCACGTCAACGGATGGGCCCTCGGACACTCACCCACCGACATTGACCAGCTCGCTCTCACCTGCGGATGGCACAACCGGTTCAAACACACCCGCCCCGACCAGATCCACATCACCAAAGAACAAGACGGGCGCTACGTCTACCGGCTCCTGCCACCACCCGATGTCCGAGGGGCGACCGGGCCACCCGGCGGCATCGGCCCATCGGATAGCACCCTCGACTGGGCCGCATAACCATTCCACCGGCATGACCGCCAGGCCCGCTCGGAACACTCGTGTGCTGGGCAGCCTAGGCATGCCCACACCACACACCAGCGCAGCCACCATCACGGCCTGGCCTGCCTGGCTCCGCGCCCGGGAGAACACCAAGCGGCCCAACTGGAGCGGCACCGCAGCGCCCCTTGCTCGCACCTGTCCTAGCCTCGCGGCACCATCACAGCTCTAGCCGATGTCCGGCGGCCAAGCAGCAAAGGATTCCCCACCGCGAACGGGCGAACGGGCGAACCGAACAGACCACGCGGCCGACGAACCAGTGCAGCGCTCGGCAGCGTGCTCCCACGTTGACGGGATAGAGCAGGGGCGCCTTTCGATCCTCTTCGTACCTGACGGAGGGGGTGGTGGGGTGGCGCGACCCGGGGGCGGGGCAGGCGGAGCCTGCCCCCATCACCTGCCCAGGGGCCGCAGAGGCTCCAAAGTCAAGGGTGGACGAAGTCCATCGCGAAGCGACGCCGA
>NZ_WBMR01000455.1 GCF_008923365.1 Actinomadura montaniterrae | reverse complement strand
GGCGCGGCCGGTCCGCGCTGGCCGCGCTGCTCGACGCCGTCCCGGCGGCCGAGGCGGCGCACGTGGTGAACAACGGCGCCGCGGCGCTGGTGCTGGCCGCGACGGCGCTCGCCGGCGGCGGCCGCGAGATCGTGATCAGCCGCGGCGAGATGGTGGAGATCGGCGACGGGTTCCGCATCCCGGAGCTGCTCGCCGCGACCGGCGCCCGGCTCCGCGAGGTCGGCACCACGAACCGCACCTCGCCGGACGACTACGCGGCGGCCGTCGGTCCCGGCACCGGCTTCATCCTCAAGGTGCACCCGTCCAACTTCCGCGTCACCGGCTTCACCCGGTCGGCGGACGTCGCGGAGGTGGCCGGGCTCGGCGTCCCGGTCGTCGCCGACATCGGCTCCGGCCTGCTCGAACCCGAACCGCTGCTGCCGGACGAGCCCGACGCGGCCACCTGGCTGAAGGCGGGCGCCGACCTCGTCACCGCCAGCGGCGACAAGCTGCTCGGCGGCCCGCAATGCGGGCTCGTCCTGGGCAAGGAGGAGTACGTGCGGCGGCTGTCCCGGCATCCGCTGGCGCGCGCGCTGCGTGTCGACAAGCTGACGCTCGCCGCGCTCGAAGCCACCGTCCGCGGCCCCCGCACCCCGACCGACGAGGCGCTGCACGCCGACGTCACGTCGCTGCGCGAGCGCGCGCGGCGGCTCGCCGACCGGTTGCGCGAGGCGGGCGTCGACGCGGCGCCCGCCGACAGCGACGCCGCGGTGGGCGGCGGCGGCGCGCCCGGCGTCGTCCTGCCGAGCGCCGCGGTCTCGCTGCCCGAGCCGTACGCCGCGCTGCTGCGGCACGGCACGCCCGCCGTGATGGGACGCGTCGAGGACGGCCGCTGCCTGCTCGACCTGCGCGCCGTCCCGCCCGGCCAGGACGACGCCCTCGCCCGCGCGGTGGTCCGCGCGGCGGAAGGAGGATGAGCATGCACGTCGTCGCGACCGCCGGGCACGTCGACCACGGCAAGTCCACGCTCGTCCGCGCGCTGACCGGGATGGAGCCCGACCGGCTGGAGGAGGAGCGGCGCCGCGGCCTCACCATCGAGCTGGGCTTCGCCTGGACCGCGCCGCTCGGCGGCGAACCGCTCGCGTTCGTCGACGTCCCGGGCCACGAGCGGTTCGTCGCGACCATGCTCGCCGGAGTCGGGCCCGTCCCGGCGGCCATGTTCGTCGTCGCCGCGGACCAGGGCTGGCAGCGGCAGTCGCAGGAGCACCTCGCGGTCCTCGACGCGCTCGGCGTTCGGCACGGCCTGCTCGCCGTCACCCGCCGCGACCTCACCGACGCCGCGACCGCCGCGCGCGTCCGCGCCGACGCGCTCGAGCGGATCGCCGCCACGTCCCTCGGCGAGGTCGCCGCCGTCGAGGTCAGCGGCGCCACCGGGCAGGGCCTCGACGACCTGCGCGCCGCGCTCGCCGACCTCACCGCCGCGCTTCCCGAACCCGACCGGAGCGCCGACGTCCGGCTGTGGATCGACCGCGTCTTCACCGTCCAGGGCCGCGGCACGGTCGTCACCGGCACGCTCGGCGCCGGGACGATCCGCACCGGCGACCGGCTGGTGGCCGGCGGCGCGACTGTCCGGGTCCGCGGCCTGCAGAGCCTCAAGGAGCAGCGGGACGAGGTCGGCGCCGTCGCCCGCGTCGCCGTCAACCTGCACGGCGCCGACGACGGGATCCGCCGCGGCGACGCGCTGCTCACCCCCGGACGCTGGCTCGCCACCGACCTCGTCGACGTCCGGCTGCACGGCGACCCCGCCCGCGACCTGCCGCGGCGGCTCGTCCTGCACGTCGGCTCCGCGGCGGTCCCGGTGCACGTCCGCGCCCTCGGCGACGACACCGCACGGCTCGCGCTGGAGCGGCCGCTGCCGCTGCGCGCCGGGGACACCGCCCTGCTGCGCGACCCCGGCCGGCACCGCGTCCCGGCCGGGGTCGCGGTCCTCGACGTGCGGCCCGAGCCGTTCACCCGGCGCGGCGCC
>NZ_WBMR01000454.1 GCF_008923365.1 Actinomadura montaniterrae | reverse complement strand
GCCGGCGGGCGTTCTCCGCGTGGGCTCCCGGATGCGGCCGGACGGTCTCCGCCCGCGCGCCGAACGCGTCCCTCAGCCGTTCCTCGATGCCGTTCATGTCGCCTCCTCGTCCTTCAGGCGCCTGCCGAGCGCCGCGATGGCGCGGGCGGCGTGGGCCTTCACCGTGCCCGGGGCGATGCCCAGGGTCGCGGCGGTCTCGCGCTCGCTCAGGTCGAGCCAGTAGCGCAGCACCAGCACCTCGCGCTGCCGGCCGGGCAGGTCCGCGACCGCGGCGAGCAGCGCGCGGACGTCCTCGTCCCGCACGACCTCGTGCTCGGCGGACCGGGCGTCCTGCGGCGCCGCGAGCTGCGCGTGCCTGCGCCGCGCCATCCGCAGGTGCCGCAGCCGGCTGCGGGACGCGTTGCACACGCTCGAGCGCAGGTAGGCGAGCGCGGCGTTCTGGTCGCGCAGGGCGCGGCGCCTGCGGTGCAGCCGGACGAACGCGTCCTGGACCACGTCCTCGGCGTCGTCGGCGCCGAGGAGGGTCGCGAGCCTGACCAGTCCCCAGAAGTGGGCGGTGAACAGTTCCTCGTACCCGTCGCCGGGTCGCGCGCGCGGCACCGTGACGGCCCCTGTCGTCTGCTGGTGGATCACGGAGCAGAGACGAACGCGGGCGCGGAAGGTTTACCACGCTCGGGCGTTTTTGTTCCCGGAACCAAACCGAACAAAGCGGAGACCATTTCCGCTCCGCCCGCGACAAGGGCTCTGATCAGCCATGATGTGGGCATGCCCGCAGATCGCATGCTCCCCTCGCCCGAGGCGGCGGACGTGGTCGCGCTCGCCCGCGACATCGCCCGCCGCGAGCTGGCTCCGCGCGCCGCGCCCGCCGAGGAGGCCGGGACGTTCCCGCGCGAGATCTTCCGGATGCTGGGCCGCGCCGGGCTGCTCGGCCTGCCCTACCCGCCCGACCTCGGCGGCGGCGGACAGCCGTACGAGGTGTACCTCCAGGTGCTGGAGGAGATCGCGGCGGTGTGGGCGTCGGTCGCGGTCGGCGTCAGCGTGCACACGCTGTCGTGCTTCCCGCTGTACGCCTGCGGCACCGACGTGCAGCGCAAGCAGCTGCCCGAGCTGCTGGAGGGCGACCTGCTCGGCGGGTACGCGCTCGCCGAGGAGCACGCCGGGCCGGACGCGGCGGGCCTCAGCACGCTCGCGGTCCCGGACGGCGACGGCTACCGCATCACCGGCACCAAGACGTGGATCACGCACGGCGGCGAGGCCGACTTCTACGTGCTGTTCGCCCGCGCGTCCGGCGAGCCGGGCGGCCTGACCTGCTTCCTGGTGGAGGGCCGCATGGACGGCCTGCGGTTCGGGCCGCCGGAGCGGAAGATGGCGCTCACCGCGTCCACGACGGCGCGGCTGCATTTCGACGGCGCGTGGGTGCCCGAGGACTGGCGGATCGCCGACGAGGGCTGCGGCTACCCGATCGCGGCGGCGGCGCTGGACGCCGGGCGGCTCGGCATCGCCGCGTGCGCGGTCGGGCTCGCGCAGGGCGCGCTGGACCACGCCGTCCGGTACGCGGCGGGGCGCGGCCAGTTCGGCCGCCCGGTCATCGCCAACCAGGGGATCGCGTTCCTGCTCGCCGACATGGCCGCCGCCGTGGAGACGGCCCGCGCCGGGTACCTGGAGGCCGCCCGGCGCAAGGACCGCGGGCTGCCGTTCGCGCGGCAGGCGTCCATCGCCAAGCTCGCCGCGACCGACGCGGCGATGCGGGTGACGGCGGACGCGGTGCAGGTGCTCGGCGGCGACGGCTACACCCGCGACCATCCCGTGGAACGGTACATGCGGGAGGCGAAGGTGATGCAGATCTTCGAGGGCGCCAACCAGATCCAGCGGATGGTGATCGGCCGCCACCTCGCCCGCGACGCGGGCTACGCCTGCTGACCCGGCCGGCCCGTCACGCCCGCCCGCCCGTCACGCCCGCCCGTCACGCCCGCCGGCCGGGCCGGCCCGGGGTGCCGAGCCGCGCCCGCTGGTCGGCGCG
>NZ_WBMR01000453.1 GCF_008923365.1 Actinomadura montaniterrae | reverse complement strand
CGCATGGCCGCGGCCTTCGCGGGCGCGGTCCCGGAGCCGCGGGTGGAGTCGGCGAGGACGAGGGCGTCCAGCCGGTCCGGATGGCGGAGGGCGAACCGGGTCGCGATCACCCCGCCCCAGGACGTGCCGAGGACGGAGGCGCGGCGGATCCCGAGACCGTCCAGGACGCGGGCGGCCGCGTCGGCGTACCCGTCCATCCCGGGCGCCCCGGGCGGGTCGTCGGACGCGGCGTAGCCCGGCGCGTCCCAGGCGATGACGCGCAGCCGCCCGGCGAGCAGGCGGCTCAGCGCGTCGAATCCGGCCGCGCTGGAGCCGATGCCGTGCAGGCACAGGACGGGCGTCGCGCCGCCGCCGGCGTCGCGCACCGCGATGCCGCCGACCCTCCCGGCGCGGATCACGCGACCAGCCAAGCGACGCCGGGGACGAGGTCGGCCAGCGACCTCAGCACCGCGGGGGCGACGAGGGCGCTGGTCGCCGGGTTGGCGGGGTCCGGGAGGTTCGCGAGCTCGAAGCGGTACTCGCCCAGCGGTCCCGCGAACTCGACGACGTGCCGGGTCAGCCGGGCGTCCGGGGCGGCGACGAGGCGGACGCGGACGTCCGCGCGGTCGCCGGCCGCCAGCGCGAGCGTCGCCGCCACGTTGGCGTTGCGGGGGAAGCGGGTCGCGGCCTCGCGGGCGTCCCCGTCGAACACGGTGACGGGCTCGTCTCCCGGGCGCAGCGACCGCAGCCGGTCCGCCGTGGCGCCGTCCATCCACGGCTGGACCAGCGAGGCGGGGGCCTTGGTCGAGGTGAGCCGCACGGTCGCCGGCGGCCCGGCGAGCGCCGCCGCGCGGACGGCGTCGAGGCCGCCGAGGGCGCCGGGGCAGATCAGGAGCCGGCCGGAGCGGGCGGCGGCCGGCCGGGTGAGCTCGCGGAACAGCGCCTCGTCGGCCAGCGCGCCCACCGACACGGCGAGCAGGTCGCGTCCGGCGGCGAGCACCGCCGGCCCGTGCTCGCGCAGCGCCCGCTGGCCGGCCGCCTCGACGACGACGTCGGCCGACGCGAGCAGCTCCCGCAGATCGCGCACGCGCGCGGGAGCCGAGGGGGCTGCGGGGGCTGCAGGAGTCGCGGGGGCCGTCGGGGCTGCGGGAGCCGCGGTGGCCGCCGGCGCCGCGGTGGCCGCGGTGTGCCCGCGGGTGAGGACACCGCCGAGGACCGCCCCGGGGACCACGCCCCGGCGCAGCGCGTCCGCCACGCTCGACCCGATCGCGCCGTGCCCGATGAGGCCCACGCGCAACACGGCACCGTGCCCTGCCGCCACACCGTCCTCCAAATACCTTGAAGCAAAAATACTTGCTCTAAAGATATCTAGGGGCAAAGTGATCGCGCAAGCGGCCGTGCGCGGGCACGGCGGTCGCCGGGCATGCGGAGGGCGCCGCGGCGCTGGTCGCGTCGCGGCGCCCTGTAGGCCGGAACGGTCGTCCGGCCCGGGCGGGTCAGGGACTCGTTAGTCGTTTGGGTCTTCGACGGTGTTCGGGCCGTCGCCTGCCCAGTTCTCGTGGACCTCGGGGCCGCCCGGCACCACGACGCACGCGCCGACCCGGCCCTGCGCGACCTTCTCGTTCAGGACGCTCGACTTCATCTCGCCGTCCTTGCCGAGCAGCGCCCACACGTCCAGGACGACGGTCTGCCCCGGCTTGAGGCGCTTGGGGTAGATCAGCGTCGCGCTCTCGTTCAGCTCCTTGGGGATCGTCCCGAACACGCGGTCGGCCGACCCGTCGTAGATCCAGTGCGCCCGTCCCGGCTTGCACTTCTTGCCGCTCGGCAGGAACTGCACCTCCGCCGGGATCCCGAAGCCCCGCAGCTTCCGCTCGACCCGTTCGGGGTGCGAGAACTCGCGCACGTGTACCGCGACGGCGCCGTCCCGCCGCAGCTCGACCGCGTTGGCCCTGGCCTCGCCCCCGCCGGTGACGATCGGGAGCGCGACCGCGGCGCCCGCCGCCGCCGCGACGACCGCCAGGCCGAGCCCGACCCGGCGGCCCGGAC
>NZ_WBMR01000452.1 GCF_008923365.1 Actinomadura montaniterrae | reverse complement strand
GGGCTGCCCGGCGACGCCGCGTCGCTGCGGTCCGCCGCGCCGATCTCGATGGTGTTCCCGGACGGAGCCGGGCTGCGGCGCGGCAAGCCGGCGCCGCAGAGCCTCACCGGCGAGGCGAACGACACGGTGAAGACGATGCAGTCGCAGGTCGGCGACGTCGTCAACGTGCTGAAGACGCGGGAGCGGCCGTCCGACACCGGGCGCGCCGGAGCCGGCCTGGCGGACGGCGGGCTGCCGGCCGGCGGGCTGGCGGACGGGCTGTCCGGCCCGCCGGTCTACCTGCCGAAGCTGCCCGCGGTGCGCTGACCGCCGGCCCGACGAATCACCTCGGAACGGGGCGTTCCGGAGATGCCACATGCATCCCGGAACGCCCCGTTATTGTGCCAAACGAACGCTTGTTATATGTCCGAGATCACACCTTCCATGGCGGGTAAATAGGATCTTGAAATGCGCTCACCCAGCGAAGTGGATCAGCTTCGCAGGGCAAAAAGAGAGGTGACAAACCCCACAAAGACGGGGCCTGCGCTTGATTCACTCCGGGCGCAACGTACGGTCAAGGACTTGTGCGGCGCTTTCGAGATCAAAAGTGAAGATGCATCGCAGCCGCACCTGCCGGACGCCGATGCCGCGATGACGCGGCCGCGCGCTGAGAGAGCGCGCAGACGGGCTCTGAAGCCCATGGGCGGTGCGGGACTCGGGGGACGAGGAGGTCGCCCCGGCGCGCCGCGAGAACGGCGCTGAGAAACGCCGGGCGTCCGGGGTCCTGTCCCCTACCGAAGGATCCTTCGTGGGCAACCCTGACGAACGACATCGTCTTCACGCGCGCCTTCGGGCCCGCCTTCCGCGGCCGCGGCCGCGCACCCTGCTGATCGTTTCCGGCGTCGCCGCCGCCGTCCTCGCGGTGGGCGCGTTCGCCATCGCCACCGGCGGCAAGGCCCCGGCCGACTCGGCGCAGGCCGCCCAGACCGCACCGGGCGCCGCGACCCCGGCGGCGGACCCGCCGAGGCCGGAGCCGTCCCGGGCCAGCCGGGGCGGGCAGCGCGACCCGGAGCCGAAGCACACCAAGAAGAAGGCCGAGCCGAAGAAGGCGCGGTCCGAGGCCGTCGCCGAGCACAAGGCCGCGGCGAAGAAGAAGGCGAAGGTGCTGCAGTCCGGCACCTGCGAGGCGTCCTTCTACGGCGAGGGGCAGATGACCGCCAGCGGCGAGCCCTTCGACCCGAGCGCCCTCACCGCGGCGCACAAGACGCTGCCGATGGGCTCCAAGGTCCGCGTCATCAACAAGAACAACGGCCGCTCGGTCGTCGTCCGCATCAACGACCGTGGCCCGTACGCGGGCGGCCGCTGCCTGGACCTGTCCACGGCGGCGATGAAGAAGGTCGGCGGTACGGGATCGGGCGTCATCCCGGTCCGCTACGAGGTCCTCTCCAAGGGCTGAGCTCCACCACGTGCGACCCGCCTCGCGGGCGGTCCATGCTGCCCGCGAGGCGGTTCCGTGCCGTCCTCCGTCAGCGGACGACGGGAGTGTCAGCGGACGACGGGAGCCGGGGCCGGGTAGGGCGCGGTGTCGGCGTCGACGCTCCGCACCGCGCCGGGCGCGGCGGCGGGCGCGGCGCTCTGCAGGGCGTCCTGCCCTTGCGCGGTGTTCGGCTCTTGCGCGGTGTTCTGCCCTTGCGCGGCGTCCTGGTCCGGCGCGGGCCTGACGTCCGCGAGCCGCTCCCGGAACCAGTCGGTGAGCAGGCCGTCGACGCGGACGGCGTCGGTGATCGGCGGCCGCGGCTCGGTGCCCGGCTCGGCGGCGAGCGCGTGCCCCATCCGGAACGCGGCGTGCTCCACCGCGCCCGCGCCGCGCCGCTGCAGCACGTCGCGGAACGCGGTCACCTCACCGGCCGGGACGACCCGGTCGCGGGCGCCGCCGACCAGCAGCAGCGGCACGTCCCGCGCGGCGATGTCGCCGGCGAGGACACCGAGGTCGAGGCGCTCGGCGAGCTCCTGCGCCGGCCCGCTCCACGTCCGGTCGCGTCCGGCGCGCCGCTCCACCGCCCGCGCCGCCCGCGCCGGGGCGACGACGG
>NZ_WBMR01000451.1:1544-2208 GCF_008923365.1 Actinomadura montaniterrae | reverse complement strand
CGGGCACGCCGCGTCCCCGGCCTCGCCGGCGCCCGCGCCCGCGGCGAGCGGGGCGAGCGGCACGCCCGGCGGCACCACGGCCGCGTCGAACGTCTCGGCGCTGGCCCCGTCCGCACCCGTCAAGATCACGATCGGGCGGATCGGGGTGGCGGCGCCGGTCGGCGAGATCGGACTGCTGCCGGGCGGGCGGATCCAGGAACCGCCGCTGAGCAGGCCGAACCTGGCGGGCTGGTACAAGGAGGGCCCGACGCCGGGCGAGGTCGGCCCGGCGGTGATCCTCGGCCACGTCGACGCGAACGGGAAGGCCGCGGTGTTCTTCCGGCTGAAGGAGCTGAAGCCGGGCGACAGGATCCAGATCGGCCGCAAAGACGGGACGACCGCGACGTTCACCGTGAACCGGACGCAGCGCGTCGACAAGGACGCGTTCCCGCACCAGAAGGTCTTCGGCGAGTCGCTGGACCATCCGGCCCTGCGCCTGGTGACCTGCGGCGGCGCCTTCGACCCGAAGGCCGGCCACTACACCGAGAACCTCATCGTCTACTCGACGATGACCGCCTCCTGACCTCGACGTGGGGGGGGGGGGGGGGCCCCCCGGGGCCCCCCCCCCCCCCCCGGGGGGGGGGGCGGGGGGGGTGGGGGGGAGTCTGCTCGCCGCGGGCCGCGC
>NZ_WBMR01000451.1:0-1534 GCF_008923365.1 Actinomadura montaniterrae | reverse complement strand
ACACCAGGAGCCCCGCCCCCCCACCGCGCGGGGGGGGGGGCGGCCCCCGCGGGGGGGCCCCCCCCCACGTCAACGGGGTGGTCAGCGGCGGTAGAGGTGGAACTTCTCCTCGCCGATGCGCTCGCGCAGCGCCGGGTCGTCGACGCCCTGGCCCTCGCCGGTGGCGCCGCAGAGGACGGCGACCTTGCCGATGTGCTGGTTCGTCTGGACGGCGCGGGTCGCCTCGCCCGCCTCGTCCAGCGGGAACGACTTCGACAGCGTCGGGTGGATCATGCCGAGCGAGAACAGCCGGTTCACCTCGACGGCCTCGTGGTAGTTGAAGCCGTGCGAGCCGATGATGCTCTTCAGCCGCATCCACAGGAACCGGTTGTCGTACTCGTGCTTGTAGCCGGTCGACGAGCCGCACGTGACGATCTTGCCGCCGCGCTTGGCGACGTAGACGGACGCGCCGAACGTCTCGCGGCCGAGGTACTCGAACACGATGCCGGGGTCCTCGCCGACGAGGCGGCGGATCGCCTCGCCGAGCATCCGGCCCGCCTTCGGGTGCCGCAGGCCCTCCTCGCCGAGGTTCAGCTCGTTGCGGTTGATGACGTGCTCGCAGCCCTGCGCCCGGACGATGTCGGCCTTCTCATCGGAGGAGACGACGCCGACCGGGATGCCGCCGCCGTTGCGGACGAGCTGCGTCGCGAACGAGCCGAGCCCGCCGGTGGCGCCCCAGATCAGCACGACGTCGCCCTGCTTCATGCGGGCGCCGTGGGTGCCGACGAGCATCCGGTACGCGGTCGCGGCGCACAGCGTGTTGGAGCCCGCCTCCTCCCAGGTGAGGTGCGCGGGCTTCTTGATCAGCTGGTTCGCCTTGACGATGCAGTACTCGCCGAGCGACCCGAAGTTCGTCTCGAAGCCCCAGGCGAGCTGCGACTCCGACATCATGCCGTCGTCGTAGGAGCCGTGGTCCTCCTCGTCCACGTAGGACGGGGACAGGACGACCTTGTCGCCGACCTTCCAGTTCTTCACGCCGCTGCCGGTGCGGACGACGACGCCGGAGCCGTCGGAGCCGAGGATGTGGTACGGCAGGTCGTGCCGGGCGCCGTACCAGCCCTGCCGGCCGAACTTCTCCAGGAACGCGAACGTCGGCACCGGCTCGAAGATCGCCGACCAGACGGTGTTGAAGTTGATCGCCGCCGCCATCACCGCGACCACGCACTCGTCGGGCGCCAGCTCGGGCATGTCGACCTCGCCGACGTGCAGCGAACGGCGCACGTCCTTGTCGGTCTGGCCGTCGAAGATGCCGACCTCGTCCTTGCGGGTGAACGCGGCGCGGAACCGGGTCGGCAGGTCGATCTCCTGCAGCTCGGGTCCGCTCGCTCCGGACCGGACGGCGTCGAGCAGGTCGTGGGCCATGGATGTCCTCCGTGAACGACGGGTGGGGGGCGCGGCCCTCAGCGGGCCAGAGTTGACCGTGCCGCGGTCCGGGCGCGGCCGGACGCGCCGCGCGCGTCCGGGCCGTCCGCGGGCCGCCGGTTCGCGCCGTCCG
>NZ_WBMR01000450.1 GCF_008923365.1 Actinomadura montaniterrae | reverse complement strand
CGCCTCCGCCGCGGCCCGGTCGGCGCGGCCCGGGCGCCACGGCCCGGCGAGCGTCCACCCGCACGCCGCGCACCGCACGTCCTGCCGCGTCGCCGCCGCGTTCACCGCCGTGGCGTCGATCGGCACCGCGCAGAGCGGGCAGCGGTCAGCCGAGGTCATCGGGCACATCCTCCGGCAGCAGCAGGTTCAGCATCCGCGCGTCCGCGTCCGGGCGGTCCACCACCCGCTCGGCGAGCCGCGCCTCCATCCGCTCCAGCAGCCGGCGGACGGTCCGGCCGTTGCCGAACCCGGGCCGCCGCGCCGCGCCGTCGAGCCACGCCCGCGCCGCCGGGAGCGTCGCCGGGTCCAGCTCGTAGGCCTGCCGCTCCGCCATCGACCGCAGGATCTCCAGCAGGTCGTCGACCCCGTAGGCGGGGAACTCGATCGTCTCGCCGAACCGGGAGCCGAGGCCGTCGTTGGCCGCGACGAACCGGCGCATCGGCTCCGGGTAGCCCGCCGCGATCACCGCGAGGCGGCCGCGGTGCCGCTCCATCTCCTCGACGAGCGTGTCGATCGCCTCCTGCCCGAAGTCGTTGTCGCCGCCGGAGGTGAGCGCGTACGCCTCGTCGATGAACAGCACGCCGCCGAGCGCGCGCTCCACGGCCCGCCGGGTCAGCGGCGCGGTCTGCCCGACATAGGACGCGACCAGCCGCGACCGCCCCGTCTCCACGACGTGCCCGCGCTCCAGCAGCCCCATCTCCTTGAAGATCCGGCCGAAGTGCCGCGCGACCGTCGTCTTCCCGGTGCCGGGCGGGCCGATGAACAGCATGTTCGGCGCGACGACCTCGCCCTGCCCGCGCAGCCGCCGCAGCCGCAGCCGCTTCACCAGGACGTCCGCGCTCCGCTTCACCGGCGCCAGCCCGATCATCGCGTTCAGCTCGCCGAGCAGCTCCGCGGTGTCGCGCGGCGCGGGACGCGCGTCGCGGCGCAGCCGTTCCGGCAGGTCGCGCGGCTCCAGCGGCAGGTCACGGTCGTCCTTCACGCGCCGCGCCCACCGCGCCGCCGTCTCCTGCGTCACGTCGCGGACGGCGCGGGCGTTGCCGAACCCCCGGTCGCGGGTGCGGTGCAGCTCCGCGACCGCCTCGCCGAGCGCCGTCTCGAACCCCTCGCCCCACGCCATCCCCATCGGCCGGAGCTGCCGCGCCGCGATCTCCGCCAGCTCCGCCGGCCCGTAGTCGGGGAACGCGATGACGTTCTCGTGCGGGAACCGGCTGCGCAGCCCCGGGTTGCTGTCGAGGAACTCCCGCATCTCGTCCGGGTAGCCCGCGACGATCACCACCAGCTCGGCGCGGTCGTCCTCCATCCGGGCGAGCAGCTCGGTGATCACCTCCCGGCCGAACCCGTCCGCCTGGTCGCTCAGCTCGTACGCCTCGTCGACGAACAGCACCCCGCCGAGCGCCCCGTCGATCACCTCGCGGGTCCGGATCGCCGTCTGCCCGACGAACCCCGCCACGAGGTCGCTCGCCCGCACCGACCGGACCCGGCCGTGCCGCAGGATCCCGAGCTCCCGGTACAGGTCGCCGACGATCCGCGCGACCGTCGTCTTGCCCGTGCCCGGGTTGCCGGTGAAGACCAGGTGGTGCGACACCGGCTCCGCGCCCGCCGGCGGCCGGTACCGCAGGCCCTCCAGGTGCCGCTTCACCGGCTCCAGCCCGACCAGCTCGTCCAGCCGCCGCATCACGTCGCCGTCCGCGACCGTCGCGGCGATCCAGCCGTACCGGTGCAGCTGCTCCTGCCCGAGCGGGGTGCCCTCCGCCGCCATCCGCCGGCCGAGCCGCCGCTCCCACGTCTCCAGCGGGACGTCCTGCGCCGCCATCGCCCGGACCGTTCCGGCGAGCCGCGTCCAGTCCCCGATCCGCAGGTTCCGCTGGATCCGCAGCCGGTGGACGAGGCGGGTCAGCTCCGCCTCGCCGGGCGGCCGCAGCAGCCCCGGGCGCGCCGGGCGCCGCTCCTCCGCCTGCACCACCTGCACCAGCCCGGGCAGGTCGCGGCTGCTCTCGGCGAACGCGCGGACCTCCGCGAGCGACGCCCCGCCGAACACCAGCACGCAGATGTTCCGGCTGCCCGGCCGGAACTCCAGCCACCGCTCCAGCGCCGCCGCGAACGGCGCCCGCGCCTCCTGCCAGCGCTCCAGCACCTCCAGCTGCTCGACGACGACGGCCGTCGGCGTCGACT
>NZ_WBMR01000045.1 GCF_008923365.1 Actinomadura montaniterrae | reverse complement strand
CGCCGCCTCACTGGGCGGAGACGTGAGAGGGGCCACCGACGATCCCTTCCAACTTCTTGGTGTACTGCGCGGCGGCCTCGTCGGGGCTCTTGCCCGACACGATCGCCGCCGTGGCCTCCTGCAACGCCGTCGACACCTGCGGATACACCGACAGGCCCGGACGGTAGGACGTCACCGGCAGGACCTTCTCCGAGACGAACGTCAGCAGCGGGTCGCCCGCGAGGATCTGCTTGTTCACGTCCGTCCGGGACGTGATCTCGGGGGTGCCCGCGGTGCGCGCCTTGACCATGTCCGCGGAGTTCATGAACTCCATGAACTCGAACGCCTGCTGCGGGTACTTGGTGTTCGGGTTCATCACGGTCAGCGGGCCGCCCGACATGCTCACGAAGGACTGGCCCCGCACGCCCTTGCCCGGCGAGACCGCCGGGATCAGCGCGAACCCGACGTCGGTGTCGCGGGTCCTCATCTTCGCGACGCCGTCCTTGGGGTTCAGCACGTCGCGCCAGAGGTAGTCGCCCTCCGCCAGGATCCCGATCTTGCCAGCGGCGAACTCCTCGAAGGACTTGTCGCGGCCCTTCGCCTCCTCCTGGAGCTTCGGGTCGCCGAGCTTCTCGGATCCGTAGATCTGCGCGTACAGGCCGAGGACGCTCTTGAGCGCCTGCCCGCCGCCGGTCCACTTGCCGTCCTGGTAGATCTGCGCGCCCGCGCCCGCCAGCAGCGGCAGCACGCCCTGCATGCTCGTCGCCTCGCCCATCGCGGTGCCCGCGTCCAGCTGGATCGGCGTCACGCCCGGCAGCTTCTTGAGCGCGCGGCCCGCCGCGATGATGTCCTGCCAGCTCTTCGGCTGCCAGCCGGCGGGCAGGCCCGCCTGCGCGAACAGCTTCTTGTTGAAGTACAGGAGGCGCCCGTCGGTGCCGGACGGGATGCCGTACTTCTTCCCGTCGAACAGCGCCAGCTGTTGGACCGATCCAGGGATCTGCGCCCAGCCGTCCCAGGCGTCCGCCGGGGCGCCCACCGCCTCGCTCAGCGGCCTGATGTACCCGGCCTGGGCGAACTCCCCCACCCAGATGCCGTCGATGTCCATGATGTCGGCCCCGGACCGCGACTTCAGGTCCAGCGCGAGCTTGGTCTTGTAGGCCTCGTCGTCCACGCCCTGGCCGCGGAAGGTCACCTTCGCGGTGATCCCCTTCGCCTTCTCGGCGGCCACGAACCTCGGGATGACGGTCTGGGTGAGCCACTCGGCCTCGCCGGCGTTCTTGCCGCCCGCGATGGCGTTCCGGGTGATGGTGAGGGTGAAGCTCTTGGCGTCCTTGCCGCGATTCGGATCGGTCGACGATCCGCCGCCGCCGCAGCCGGCGAGCGCCGCGCCCGCCAGCACGAGCGCGGCCGCCGCGCCGATCCGCCTTCTGGAGAAGTCCCTACGGGAGCTGACCACGGGTGACCTCCTACAAGCGTCACCACTTAACGTCACCGAAGAAGGCGATCACGTAAAGACCCAGGAGATCGTTTTCTTCGTCAGGGGTCCATCAGCTCGGCGGACCGCGCCGCGAACGCCTCCATCGCCTTCGCGGTGATCGGCCCCGGGGCCTCCGGCAGGACCGTTCCGTCCACCGCCCGGATCGGCTGGACGTCCCGGGTCGTCGACGTCAGGAACGCCTCCTCCGCCCGGTAGAAGTCCTCCAGCGGGACGTCCTCCTCCTCGCCGCCGCACCACTCCAGCACCAGCGCGCGCGTCACCCCCGCCAGGCACCCCGACGACAGCGGCGGCGTCACCAGCCGCCCGCCGAGAACGAGGAACACGTTGCTGCCCGTCCCCTCGCACAGGTTCCCCGCGAGGTTCCCGAAGATCGCCTCACCGCCGCCGCGCTCCTTCGCGTACGCCAGCGCCAGCGCGTTCTCCGCGTACGACGTCGTCTTCAGGCCGGACAGCGCGCCCCGCTCGTTGCGCGGCCACGGCACCACCGTGACGTCGCCCGCCGCCGGGAACGGCGCCTGCTCGTCCACGATGATCGACACCGTCGGGCCCGCGTCGCCGCGGGCCGAGCCCAGCGGCCCCGGACCGCTCGTGAACGTGATCCGGATCCGCGCCAGCGGCCACCTCGGCGCCGCCGCCAGCACCTCCAGCACCCCCTGCGCGAGCGCGTCGTGATCCGGCTCCGGCAGCCCGAGGCCCGCCGCCGACGCCGCCAGCCGCCGCAGATGCCGGGTCAGCGCGAACGGCTCCCCATACGCGGCCTTCACCGTCTCGAAGACCCCGTCGCCCACCAGCACGCCGTGGTCGAACACCGACACCACGGCCCGCTCCGGATCGACCATCTCGCCGTTCAGCCAGATCCTGGCCCGCCCGTCGTGGGCCTGCCCCGTCACCCGAAGCCACCTCCCATGGCCGGGCGCCTCCAGCCCGGCCTCGCGCCGTTCCGCGTCCACCAAGCCGATGGCCCCACAGTACGACCCCCAGGGCACGGGTTTCGAGTTCATCCGCCCGGACCGGCGCCCCGGGCCTCATCGCAGATCTTGCCGAAGCGGGGCGAACCGGCATGGCGAAACCTTCCAGGCGCGGCCGCGAGCCTGCGCTTCGCGCGGCCCGTTCTGAGCCGCCCGTGCTCAGCGGTCCGTGCTCAGCGGCTCGTTCTCAGACGAGCACGCAGCCGAACGAATCCGCCAGCCCCCTCAGACCATCGTCCGTCACCCGCAGCGCCCGCCGCGTCGACCCCCGCTCGAACCAGCCCAGCTCGATCATCCGGTCCGTCAGCGCCGCACCCAGCGCCCCGTTCAGATGCGGCCGCCGCTCCGTCCAGTCCAGGCAATGCCACGCGAACCTGCGGCGCGCCCGCCGCAACGCCGGCACGTCCAGACCCAGCGCCCCCAGCCGATCCTCGCCCTTCTCCGTGACCTCGTACGACTCCTCGCCGTCCCGCTCGATCAGCCCGCCGTCCACCAGCGCCGCGAACAACGCCACCCCCGCCTCACCCGCCAGATGGTCGTAACACGTCCGCGCCTCATGCAACCGCCGCGCGTCCCGCGACTGCCGCAGACTCCGCACCTCCACCGGCGGGCTGATCCGCGACAACGCCTCGATCACCTGCGCCACCTCAGCGTTCTGCAACCGGTAATAGCGGTGCCGCCCCTGCTTCACCGCCGTGACGAACCCCGCCTCCAGCAACCTCGCCAGATGCGCGCTCGCCGTCTGCGCGCTCACCCCCGCCGTCCGCGCCAGCTCCCCCGCCGCCAGCGGACGCCCGTCCAGCAGAGCCGTCAGCATCGCCGCCCGCGCCCGATCCGCCAGCAGCGCCGCCACCGGGGCG
The DNA here is from genome assembly GCF_008923365.1 of Actinomadura montaniterrae. Lineage (GTDB taxonomy): Bacteria > Actinomycetota > Actinomycetes > Streptosporangiales > Streptosporangiaceae > Spirillospora > Spirillospora montaniterrae. The sequence goes on along the minus strand of NZ_WBMR01000045.1, from coordinate 50,629 downwards.
ATGTCCGAAGTAACAGCAAGTTCCGCCATACCTCGACCCTAGGCGCCGCACCCTTCGACCGGCACCGAAGCATCCGCGGCACGCCCCGCCGGGAAACCCGGTTTGGGGAACGGCCACGGACGCGCTAATGTTTTCCCCGTCGCCGCAAGGGGCCGCAAGGCACCGAGCAGCACAGGCGGAAGTGGCTCAGGGGTAGAGCATCACCTTGCCAAGGTGAGGGTCGCGGGTTCAAATCCCGTCTTCCGCTCTGAGGGGCCTTTCAGGCTGTGACCCAGAAGGTCTCTTCTGGTGGAGTGGCCGAGAGGCGAGGCAACGGCCTGCAAAGCCGTGTACACGGGTTCAAATCCCGTCTCCACCTCAACCGCCGTGACTCCCCCCGGAGACCACGTGCACGGGCGATTAGCTCAGTGGGAGAGCGCTACCTTGACACGGTAGAGGTCACTGGTTCAATCCCAGTATCGCCCACGATGGAGTGGGGAGTGGTGTGCCCGCGGAAAGCGCGGGCCTGCCACTCCCTCTTTGTGTTGACCCGGGGGGCGACCCCCGGACCCCCGATGTGGGGGGCTCCGCCCCCCACGCCCCCCTTGTGGTTGCGGTTGGTGGGGGCCGTTCGGCTTCGTGCCACCTCCTGTTTTTTTGGGGCTTCGCCCCTTGCCCCCTTGTGGTCGGGGTTGGTGATCACGTTTCGGTTGGTGGGCCGTCGCTCGGTTGGGGCTTCGCCCCTTGCCCCCAATGAGCCTCCGCCCTTGACCCCTGCAGGGTGGTCTGCTGCGGCTCCGGTTGGCGGGAGTTGACGGGGGTGGGGGCGTCGTTGGGCGGTTTGTGCTGAGATTCTTCGGGCGTTCGGGTGGTTCGGTGCGCTAGCTGGGGTGGTTGCTCGGCGGCGGGGCGGGCGGGGGTTGTCGGCGGGGTGCGGGGCGGTTACCTTGCTCGGTAATTGATAGGAAACCTTCCTATCAATTACCGGTTTCGGGGGGCGGCCGGTCGTGTGGCACCACCACCCCGAAAGCAGGTGTTCGGCATGCGAAGACTTCTCGCGCTCCTGGTGTCGTTCGTGGTCGTCGCGGCGCTGGCGGCGGCTCCCGCGCGGGCGGCGTCGCGGCTCACGGCGACGTTCGGCCTGTCCGGGACGACCGGGAAGTACGTGGTCGCCAATCCCGGGACGTCCGACGTGAGCGGCTGGAAGCTGACGTTTGAGCTGCCGGCCGGCGTCACGGTGAGCAACCCGCAGAACGCCACGGTGTCCCAGAATGGGACGAAGGTGACGCTGACGCCCGCGTTCTACATCAACACCGTGAAAGCGGGCGGGAGCACCGAGCCGTATAGCCCGACGTTCACACTGAGCTCCGCCGCGCAGCCGGCGAACTGCCTGCTCAACGGGGCCAACTGCGACGGGTCGGGCGAGCCGCCGCCCGTCGTGGCGGCGGTCACCGCCGAGTACTCGGTGAACGGGACGCAGGCGAAGTTCGTCGTCGCGAACGGCACCGCCACGGCCCTGCACGGCTGGACGATCGTGTTCGACCTGCCGGACGGCGTGACCGCGAGCGGCGCGCAGAACGGGACGATCAGCCAGAACGGCAGGACCGTCACCCTGTCGTCGGTCTACTACAACTCCTCGGTCGGGGCCGGGAAGACGACGGAGCCGTACAGCCCGACGTTCACCGTCAGCGGGTCCGGTGCGGAACCGGCGAGCTGCCGGATCAACGACGCCAACTGCGACGGGTCAGCGGACGTCCCGCCGAGCGCGCCGGGCGGGCTGAAGACGACGGTGAAGACGACGAAGACCGTGTCGCTGAGCTGGGACGCGGCGAAGGCGGGAAGCCTCCCGGTCACCGCGTACGAGGTGTACAGCGGGTCGGCTCTCGCGACGACGGTGCCCGGCACCAGCGCGACGGTCACCGGGCTCACGCCGAACACCGAGTACACGTTCACGGTGAAGGCCCGCGACCGGAAGGGGAACCTGTCCGCGGCGAGCGCGCCCGTCACCGTGAAGACCAACGATCCGGGCGACGACACGCAGGCGCCGTCCGTTCCGGCGGGGCTGCACGGCACGGGTAAGGACGCGGCGAGCGTCGGGCTCGCGTGGAACGCCGCGTCGGACAACACCGGTATCGCGAACTACGACGTGCTGGTGGACGGGAAGGTCGCGACGACGGTGACCGGGACGTCCGCGACGGTCGCGGGCCTGTCGCCGTCCACCGAGTACTCGTTCACCGTCCGGGCGCGCGACCTGTACGACAACGTGTCGGCGGAGAGCGCCGCGGTGACGGTCACCACGGACGACGTGGTGAGCGGCTACGCGCGGGTCGGCTACTTCGTCCAGTGGGGCATCTACGGGCGGCAGTACTTCGTGAAGAACCTGGACACGACGGGCAACGCGGCGCGGTTGACGCACCTCAACTACGCGTTCGCCAACATCGACCCGAAGAACCTGACGTGCCTGCAGGGCGTCACGAAGGGCACCACGTCCGACCCCGAGGACCCGAGCCAGGGCGACGGCGCGGGCGACGCCGAGGCGGACTACGGCCGCCCGTTCAGCGCGGCGCAGTCGGTGGACGGCGTCGCCGACACCGGCTGGGAGAAGCTGCGCGGCAACTTCAACCAGCTGAGGAAGCTGAAGGCGAAGTACCCGAAGCTGAAGGTCCTCATCTCGATCGGCGGCTGGACGTACTCCAAGTACTTCTCCGACGTCGCCGCGACGGACGCGTCGCGGAAGAAGTTCGTGAGCTCCTGCATCGACACCTACATCAAGGGCGACCTGCCCGAGTACGAGAGCGCGGGCGGGCCCGGCGCGGCCGCCGGGATCTTCGACGGCATCGACCTCGACTGGGAGTGGCCGGGCTCGGACGGGCACCCGGGCAACCACGTCGGCGCGGCCGACAAGCAGAACAACACGCTGCTGATCGCCGAGTTCCGCCGCCAGCTGGACGCGCTGACCGCGCAGACCGGCGAGCGTTACGAGCTGACCGCGTTCACCCCGGCGGATCCGGCGAAGATCGCTGCCGGATGGGACCTGCCCCAGGTCGCCAAGTCGCTGGACATCTTCAACGTCCAGGGCTACGACTTCCACGGCTCCGGCAGCGACAACTCGTGGGAGCCGAACCGGACCGGGCACCAGGCCAACCTGTACACCGACACCGACGACCCGTACCCGTTCCACTTCAGCGTCGAGAACGCGGTGAACGCCTACCTCGACGCCGGCGTGAACCCGCGCAAGCTGACGATCGGGCTCGCCTACTACGGCCGCGGCTGGCAGGGCGTCGCCGACGGCGGCAAGGGCGGCCAGTGGCAGGCCGCGAACGGCGCGGCGCCCGGGCAGTTCCAGGAGGAGGCGGGGACGCGCGGCTACGCCAACCTGGTCTCCAGCCTGCCGAACTGCACGGTCGCGCACGACGAGCAGGCCGTCGCGACGTCCTGCTTCACCGGTGACGGCGGCCAGTGGTGGTCGTTCGACGACGCCTGGTCGATCGGGAAGAAGGTGGCATGGCTGAAGAGCAAGCACCTGCTGGGCGCCATGATCTGGGAGATGTCCGGCGACCCGGGCGTGCTGACCAAGGCGCTCGACGACGGGCTGGGCTGACCGCCTGACTCAGGGCCGGCGCCGTCTCCCCCGCGCGGTGCCGGCCCTGCCCCCCGTCACGGCAGCCGCGGGGCCTCGCCCGGCAGGTCGCCGGAGGCCGGGGCGCGCAGGCCGTCCAGGATGACGTGCAGGTTGCGGTCCCACTGCTCCTCGCCGGCCCGCAGGCCGAGCGTGTGCGGGCCGGTCGCCGCGGAGACCAGCAGGAACGCCACGTCGGTCCACGTCACGTCGGCGCGCACGGCGCCCGCGTCCTGCGCCCGCTCGACCAGCCTCCGGATGCGGTCGCGCAGGTCGGCGCGGGAGTGGCCGAGGACGTCGCCGAGCGCCTCGTTGATGTCGCACAGCTCGTTGCGGCGGCGGATGTAGGACGCGGCGAACGTCCGGAAGCCCTCCCACGGGTCGTCGGCGGCCAGGCAGGCGTCGGCGGACGCGATGATCTCGCCGATCAGCTCGTCCACGACGGCCTTCAGCAGCTCCTCCAGCGAGCCGACGCGGCGGTAGAAGGTGCCGATGCCGACGCCGGCGCGGCGCGCGATGTCGTGCGCGGTGATCTCCGATCCGGCCTCGCGGGCGGCCTCGTGGGCCGCGGCCACCAGGCGTTCCACGTTGCGGCGGGCATCGGCGCGGGGCCGGTGCCCGGTCCCGTCGTCCAGCAGCCGGTCCACCGCTGGCCAGGTCACGTCCATGGCACCAATCTACCAGCAAGCGGACGAGCACCCTCCAGTTAAATGGACGAGCGTCGTCCGCTTGTGTTAGCGTCGCAAGCGGACGGTCCGAGTCCGGTTGACGGAGGGGTGCTCATGGACACGAAGACGCTGGTGAAGCCGCGGCGCGTCGCGGATCGGGAGGCGGGGAGAGGCGACCGGGCCGCGCTGGCGGCGGGCGCGGCGGCGGCGTTCATGGTGTTCCTCGGCACCACGATCGTGACGCTCGCGCTGCCGACGATGCTGCGGGCACTGCACGGCGGGGCGGCGGCCGGCGAATGGATCGTCAACGCCTACACGCTGACGCTGGCCGCCGGCCTGATCAGCGCGGGAGCGCTGGCGGACGTCCTCGGCGCCCGCCGGGTGTTCCTCACCGGCCTGGCCGTCGTCGCGCCCGCGTCCGCCGTCGCGGCCGCCGCCGGCGCCGTCCCGGTGCTGATCGCCGCGCAGCTCGCGATGGGCGCGGGCGCGGCGCTGCTGCTGCCCAGCTCGCTGGCGCTGGCGACGTCCGGAGCGCGGGACGCCTCCGGGCGGGCCCGGGCGGTGGCGGTGTGGGGCGCGACCGGCGGTGTCGGCCTGGCGGCCGGGCCGCTGGTCGGCGGGGTGCTGATCGCCGCGGCGGGGTGGCGGGCGGTGTTCCTCGTGAACGTGGTGCTCGGGGCGGCGGCGGCCGTGGTGACCCTGGCCCGGGTCGGCGCTGTCCCGGCCCGCCCGCGCCGGTTGGACCTCGGCGGGCAGCTCACCGCGGGCGCGGCGATCGCGGGCCTGGTCTTCGGCATGATCGAGGGCCCGCACCTGGGCTGGACGCACCCGGCGGTGCTCGCCGCGGGCGGTGTGTTCGCGGCGGGGGTCGCCGCGTTCGCGCTCGTGGAGCGCCGGGCGGCCGACCCGCTGCTGCCGCTCGGGCTCTTCCGGCGGGCGGGCTTCTCCGGCATGTCGGCGCTCGGCGTGCTGTTCAACTTCACCTTCTACGGCGTGATGTTCGCGCTGAGCCTGCTCCTCCAGGAGGTCAAGGGGGAACCGCCGCTGGTCGCCGGGCTCTCGTTCCTGCCGTTCACCGGGCTGATAGCGCTGGGCAACCTGGTGACGCCGTCGCTGCTCGCACGCTTCGGCTCCACCGCCGCGCTCCTGGCCGGAGAGCTGCTGTTCGGCGGCGCCATCGCCGCGATCCTGGTCACGGGGCCGCTGCCGCAGGAGTGGCCGCTGCTGCTGGCCATGACCCCGGCGGGCCTCGGCGGGGGCATGGTCGTCGCCGCGATGACGACGCGGCTGGTCGAGTCGGTCCCGGCCGCGCTCACCGGCGCCGCGACGGCCGCGTACAACACCGGCCGCCAGGTCGGCTCGTCGGCGGGCGTCGCGGTGTTCGGCCCGCTCCTGGCGGGCGCCGCGTTCGCGACGGGCTTCCGGATCGCCCTCGGCCTCGCCGTCGCCGCGGTCGCCGCCACCGTGCCCGTCACGATCGCGCTCCGCCACGACACCGCCTCCGCCCGAACGCGATGACCTCCCCCCGCGGCGAGATCCCGTCACGGCACGGGACGTCCGAACGACCCTGACGTCCGAATGGCCACGGCCCGGCCGGTATCGGAGGCCCGAATGCGGGCATTTATATCGTGAGGCGATGTATCGGGTCTCCGATGCGCCGGCTCCGGCTTCGACAGGAGGTGATCGGCCTGAGCTCCCCAGCCACATCGGCCGCGGCCCCGCCCCGCGCGGGCGCCGATCCGGCGGGCCAGTCCGCCGAGGCGCTGCTGAGCGAGATGAACCTGCCCGGGGTGAGCGGCGCGCGCAGGGAGGAGTTGCGCGCGGCGCTCGTCCGGATGCACGCGCCGATGGTGCGGCGGATCGCGCACCGCTACGCCCACCGGGGCGAACCGGTGGAGGACCTGGCGCAGGTCGCCTACCTCGGCCTCGTCAACGCGATCAACCGGTTCGATCCCGAACGGGGCGACCAGTTCTTCGTCTACGCCTATCCCATGGTCCTCGGGGAGGTCCGCCGCTACTTCCGGGACCGGACCTGGGGCATCCGCGTGTCCCGCCGCATCCAGGAACTGCGCCCGCGGCTGCAGCGCGCCACCCAGCGGTTCCTCCAGGCGCACGGCCGCTCCCCCACGCCTGGTGAGCTGGCCGCGATCCTGGGCGTCAGCCTGGAGGAGGTCACCGACACCCTCCTGGCGTGGGAGTCCTACCGGCCGCTGTCCCTGGACGGCGCCGGCGACGGCGACCCCGAGGGAAGCCCGCTCGCCGAGCGGCTCGGGGCCGAGGACGCCGCGCTGCAGCACGTCGTCGACGGCGAGACGCTGCACGGCCTGCTGGCCCGGTTGCCGGAGCGGGAGCGCACGATCGTGCTGCTGCGCTTCTTCGGCAACAGGACCCAGTCGCAGATCGCGCAGGAGCTCGGCATCTCCCAGATGCACGTCTCGCGCTTGCTCAGCAAGACGCTGACGCACCTGCGCGAGCAGATGTACGGCCCCTGACGACGCGGTCCCGCGCGGAGCGGGCCCGCCCCGACGACGGCCAGGCTGTTCCGCCGCACGGCGCTAGCAGAGCGGCCGAACAACCTGCCCGTCGTGGCAGGGTCGCCCCGGAGCCCTCAGTTCAGTTCTCGCGCAGGGCGCGCAACGACTGCTTGAGGGATCCGAGGGTCTTGAAGACCGCGGTCGGCTCGTAGCCGCAGTGCGCCATGCAGTTCGCGCAGCGCGGGTCGCGGCCCCTGCCGTAGGACTCCCAGTCGGTCTCGTCCAGCAGCTCCCGGTAGGTCTGCGCGTAGCCGTCCGACATCAGGTAGCACGGGCGCTGCCAGCCGAACAGGGAGTAGGACGGGATCGCCCAGGCGGTGCAGCCGAAGTCGGCCTTGCCTTCGAGGAAGTCCAGGAACAGCGGCGAATGGTTGAGCCGCCACCGCTTGCGGTTGCCGTCCCCGAACGCCTTGCGGAACAGCTCGCGGGTCTCCTGGACGCCGAGGAAGTGCTCCTGGTCGGGCGCCTTGTCGTAGGCGTACCCGGGCGAGAGCATCATCTCGTCCACCTGCAGGTCGTCGTTGAGGTAGTTCAGGACGTCGATGACGGTCTGCGGGGTGTCGGTGTTGAAGAACGTGGTGTTGGTGGTGACCCGGAAACCGCGCTCCTTGATGAGCTTGACCGCGGCGACGGCCTCCTCGAACACGCCCTCCTTGCAGACCGACTCGTCGTGCCGCTCCTGCAGGCCGTCGATGTGCACGGTGAAGGCGAAGTAGGGCGACGGCTTGAACTTGTCGAGCTTCTTCGGGACCAGCAGCGCGTTCGTGCACAGGAACACGAACTTCTTCATCTTCACCAGCTCGTCGACCATCTCGCCGATCTGCGGGTGCATGAGGGGCTCGCCGCCCGCGATCGACACCATCGGGGCGCCGCACTCCTTCACGGCGGCGATGGCCTGCTCGACCGGCATGCGCCGCTTCAGCACGTCGGCGGGGTGCTGGATCTTGCCGCAGCCCGCGCACTTGAGGTTGCAGGCGAACAGCGGTTCGAGCTCCATGATGAGCGGGAACTTGTCGTTGCCGCGCACCTTGTTGGTCATGATGTGCGATGCGACGCGGACGCTCTGGCGCAAGGGCATCGGCATTATGGTCGGACCTCCTTCGGCAAGGTGAACTCGGTGGTCTCCACCGTGACCTCGCGTTCCACGAGGTCGGCGGGGCCGAGGCCGCGCAGCGCGGCGACGACCGCGTCGAGCACGGCGGGCGGCGCGGACGCGCCGGCGGTGACGCCGACGGCGCGGGCGCCGCGGAGCCGGTCGAGCGGGACGTCGGCCGGGCCGTCGATCAGAACGGCGGGCGCGCCCGCCTGCTCGGCGACCTCGACGAGCCGGCGCGAGTTGGACGAGTTGGCCGACCCGACGACGAGCACCAGGTCGGCGTCACGGGCGACGCGGGTCACGGCGCGCTGCCGGTTGGTGGTGGCGTAGCAGATGTCGTCGGTGTGCGGGCCCCGGGCGTCCGAGAACCGCCGGGTGATGGCGGCCGCCACCTCGCCCGCCTCGTCGGCGGACAGGGTGGTCTGGGTCAGGTAGGCGACGGGACGGTCCGCCGGCAGCGCGGCGACGTCGGCGGGGGTCTGCACGAGCACCGTGGACTGCGGCGCCTCGCCGAGCGTGCCCTCGACCTCCTCGTGCCCGGCGTGCCCGATCAGCGCGACGAGGTCGCCGCGCGCGGCGTACCGGCGGGCCTCGGCGTGCACCTTGGCGACCAGCGGGCACGTCGCGTCGATGACGCGCAGCCCGAGCCGTCCGGCCTCGGCGCGGACGGCGGGCGCGACGCCGTGCGCGGAGAACACCGTCACCGCGCCGGGCGGCACCTCGTCCAGCTCGTCGACGAACACGGCGCCGCGCCGGGCGAGGTCGTTCACGACGTGGGTGTTGTGGACGATCTGCTTGCGCACGTACACGGGCGGGCCGTGCATCTCCAGGGCGCGTTCGACGATCTCGATGGCGCGCTCGACGCCGGCGCAGAAGGAGCGCGGCGACGCCAGGAGGATCCGGCGCGGGCCGACGGCCTCCGCCCAGGTGCGCAGGGCGGGCGCGATGGCCCGCAGCCGGCGCAGGGCGGCGGTCCCGCCAGTGAGGGTGGCGGGGCTGAGCAGCGGGCGGTCCGGGGTGTCGACGATCGCGCGGACCACCGCCACCGGGCGGTCGCCGGCCGCGGCGGCGAGCGGCGCCGACTCCATGTCGACGGCCATCGCCCCGGTCGCGGCCAGCTCGGCGCGTTCGCGGCCGGTGACGATGTGGTCGGCGGTGACGAGCGGGCCGCGGTGCACGGTCGCGCCGGTCGTCCGCTCCAGGAGCCCGGCGAGGGGCTCGGCCGTGGGGCACGGGATCGGCGGGCCGGTGCCCCGGACCTCGGTCGCGACGAACAGGTCGCCGGGCCGCAGCCGGTCGTCGAGCGCGCCGCCGAACCCGGCGACGGCCAGCGCGTCGACGTCGCCCAGCCGCGCGGCGGCCTTCCGCGCCCGCGCGGGGCCGACGCCGGTCCGGACGACCGGGAGGCCGCCGCGCGCGAGCGCCCGGGCCTCGATCCCGAGCGCCGCGCGCACCGCGAACTCCGTCACCGGTCCCGTCCCAGGTAGCGGCCGAGGGCGCTGATCGGGAACACCAGCCGGTACAGGTGGTAGTTGATGTAGAAGTCGCCGGGGAAGCCGGTGCCGGTGAACTGGTCCTCGTCCCAGGTGCCGTCCGGGCGCTGGTTCTCCACGAGCCACCGGACGCCGGCCTCGACGGCCGGTGAGCGCTCGCCGGCGGCGAGCAGCGCCAGCAGCGCCCAGGCCGTCTGCGACGGGGTTGACGTGCCGCGCCCGATCCAGGCCGGGTCGTCGTAGGAGCGCAGGTCCTCGCCCCAGCCGCCGTCGGGGTTCTGGTGGTGCTCCAGCCAGGCGACGGCGCGGCGGATCGGCGGCTTGTCCGGGCGGACGCCCGCGGCGATCAGCGCGGGCACCACGCCGCCCGTGCCGTAGACGTGGTTGGCGCCCCACCGGCCGAACCAGGATCCGTCCGCTTCCTGTGCCTTCAGCAGCCACACCACCGCGCGCTTGGTGACGGGCGCCTCCGCGTGGCCCTCCTTGGCGAGGGCCTCGACCACGTGCGCGGTGACGTCCGCCGACGGCGGGTCGATGACGGCGCCGAAATCGCAGAACGGCAGCTTGGTGCAGAGCTCCTGGGTGTTGTCGGCGTCGAACGCGGCGAACCCGCCGTCCTTCGACGCCATCCCCGACATCCAGCGGACGGCCCGGTCGATCGGCTCGCGCGCCTCGGGCAGCCCGGAGCGGCGCAGCGCGAGGATCGCCTCGGCGGTGTCGTCGGTGTCGGGGTACAGGTCGTTGTCGAACTCGAACGCCCACCCGCCCGGCGGCAGGTCCGGCCGCCGCACCGACCAGTCCCCCGGCCCGCGGATCTCCTCGTTCACGACCCAGCGGGCCGCGCGCAGCAGCGCGGGGTCCCCGGCGGGCGCGCCCGCGTCCGACAGCGCGTTCATCGCGAGGACGGTGTCCCAGACCGGCGACTGGCACGCCTCCAGGCGGCGGCCCTTCTCGTCCTCGATCGTGAACCGGTCGAGGCCGGCGAGCCCGCGCTTCATCACCGGATGGTCGAGGTCGTAGCCGAGCAGGCTCAGCGCCATCAGCGAGTACACCCACGGCGGCTGGATGCCGCCCCAGCAGCCGTCCGCCTCCTGCCGCGCGACGATCCACTCGGCCGCACGGCGCAGCGCGGCCTTCCGCAGCGGCGCCACCGGCCGCTTCTCGTAGACGTGCAGCACCCGGTCGAGAGCGTTGAACGCCTTCCCCCAGCCGCTCGCCTTGCGGGCGGGACGGCGGCCCGCGCGCAGCTCGGCCAGGTCGAACGGCAGCGACCGGACGGGCCGCAGCGACCCGAGGACGGTCAGCGGCACGATCGTCTGCCGTGCCCAGCACGCCCAGCTGTAGACGTTGAGCGGGACGCGGCTCGGCAGGAACATCAGCTCCGGCGGCATCACCGGCAGGTCGTCCCAGGACCACTGGCCGAACAGCGCGAGCCAGATGCGGGTGAACACGCGGCTGCCCTCGATGCCGCCGGCCTCGCGCGCGTAGGCGGCGGCCTTGCGCATGTGCTCGGCGTCGGGGGCGTCGCCGGCCAGCCGCAGCGCGACGTACGCCTCGATGGTGGTGGACGGGTCCGGCGGACCCCCGTAGAAGTTCGCCCACGTCCCGTCGGCGCGCTGCTGCGAGCGGATCCAGCGCGCCGCCGCGGCGGTCTCGGCGTCGGTGCGGATGCCGAGGAACTGGCGCAGCAGCAGGTCCTCGGCGTCCATGGTGACGTTGGTCTCCAGCTCGGCCTTCCACCAGCCCTCGGCCGACTGCAGGCCGAGCAGGTGGTCGCGGGCCGCCTCGACGGCGGCCGCGGCCGCTTCGGTGAGTCCGGGGGCTTCCGTCGTGGTCATTCGGCATCCTGCTTTCTGACGGGTCTCCGCTTCCCGGCACGGGCCCCGTCGCTCAGTGGTCCCGGGCGCTCGGTGCTCCCTGTCGTTCGGTGCTCCCTGTCGTTCGGTGCTCCCTGTCGTTCAGTGGTCCCGGGCGGTGACGAAGAGCGCGATGTCGCGGAACTCCGCGCGGACCGCGTCGTCCATCTCCACGTCGCCCACGTGCTTGGCGGCCAGCGCGACGCGGCGGTCGGCCTCGGCCTCGGCCCAGGCGCGCCCGCCCGCGGCCTCGACGAGCTCCGCCATCTCCCGCAGGTCGGCCTCGGCGGGGTCTCCGGGCGCGGCGTACAGCTCGGCGAGCCGCGCGGACTCGGCGGTCCCGGCCGTCAGCGCGGCCACCACCGGCAGAGACTTCTTGCGGGCCCGCAGGTCCGACAGCACCGGCTTGCCGGTCGTCTCCGGGCTCCCCCAGATGCCGAGCAGGTCGTCGACGAGCTGGAACGCCAGGCCCATCTCCGTCCCGTACCCGGTGAGGGCGGTGACCAGCTCCGCGGGCGCCTCGCCGAGCATCGCGCCGATGGAGCTGGCGCAGGCCAGCAGCGCGCCCGTCTTGTCGGACGCCATCGTCAGGCACTCGTCGAGCGTGACGTCGGCGCGGGTCTCGAACCCCATGTCGAGGGCCTGGCCGGAGATGAGCCGCTGGGTCGCGGCGGTCAGCGCCTCCGCGGCCCAGTGCGCGCCGCGGGTGTGCTGCTCCAGCAGCAGCTCCTCCGACAGCGCGAGCAGCGCGTCGCCGGCGAGGATCGCGGCCGCCGCACCGAACACCGTCCACGCGGCCGGGCGGTGCCGGCGGGTCCGGTCGCCGTCCATGATGTCGTCGTGCAGCAGCGAGAACGCGTGCACGAACTCCACCGCGACCGCGCCGGGCAGCGCGTTCTCGGGCGGCGCGCCGGCGGCCCGCCCCGACAGCATCGCCAGCGCGGGGCGCAGCGCCTTGCCGCCCGCGTCGGCGGGACGGCCGTCGGCGTCGGTCCAGCCGAGGTGGTAGGCGATGACGCGGCGGTTGGCCGGGTCGAGGCGGTCCACGCAGGCGCGCATCGCCTCGTCGACGAGCGCGCGCCCGTCGGTGATCGAGCCGGGGACGGCGGTCATCGGCCGCTCACCCCGTCCAGGTGCCGCCGGACCAGCCGGGCGGCGGTCAGTCCACTGCGCACTGCCCCCTCCATGGTGTCGGGCCAGCCCGTGTCCGTCCACGCGCCGGCGAGGAACAGCCCGGGCAGGCGGGTCGCGGACGCGGGACGCAGCGCGCCGCTGCCGGGGCTCTGGCGGAACGTCGCGTGACGTTCGCGGGTGACGAAGAAATCGGTGACGCGGGCCCGCCGGGCGGCCGGGAACAGCCGTTCCAGTTCGGGCCGGAACGCGGCGCGGACGTCGGCGGCGGGCGTGTCGATCCAGCCGTCGGCGGCCGACACCGACACCGCGAGGTACTGGCCGCGGGCGAGGCCGCTGATCTCCGTGCGGTCGAACGCCCACTGCACGGGCGAGCCGACCGCGGCGGCGAAGGGCACGTCCATGACCGGCCGGTCGTAGACGACGTGCACGTTGATGATCGGGCTGGAGCCGAGACCGGGCCAGCGGTCCCGGTCCGGGCACGCCTGCGCCGGGACGAGCGGGGCCGCCGCGCGGTGCGGCACCGCGACGACGACGGCGTCCGCGGCGACCGGTTCGCCGTCCACCACGAGCTTCGGCCCGGCGTCGACCGCCGACACCTTCGCCTTCAGGTGGATCCGGCCGCCGAGCCGCTCGATCCGCTTCGCCGCGAGCGTGCCGTGCAGCTCGCCGAGCGGGACGGTCGGGACGCCGATGTCGGCGGCGTCGGAACGCCCGAGCAGGCCCTGCTTGCACACCATCGTCGCGGGGCCCATCGCGGCGTCGTCGACGCCGATGTTCAGCGCCGAGATCAGGAACAGCTCCCACAGTGCGGTGCGGGCCCGCTCGCGCTGGCCGTGGGCGGCGAGCCAGCCGCCCATCGCCTGCGCGTCCAGGTCCGGGTCCTGAGGGTCGAGGCCCTGCAGTGCGAGCGACGCGCGGACGGCCCGCAGCCGGTCGCCCGGCGACAGCAGCCGGTATCCCGCGAGCGCGGGCAGCAGGTGCAGCGGGCCCGGCGCGTTCGCCCGGCGCAGCCTCCCGGCCGGGCCGTCCGGGGTGAGGACGCGGATGTCGAGGCGGTCCTGGACGCGGACGAGGTCCCGCGCGTCCAGCCGGTCGAGCAGCCCCCGGTAGGCGGTGCAGCACTTCAGGAAGACGTGCTGGCCGTTGTCGACGGTCAGGCCGTCCCGGTCGAACGAATGGGTCGCGCCCCCGAGCCGGGGACGCGCCTCGTACAGGGTGGTCCGCACGCCCGCCTCCAGGAGCGCGAGCGCGGCGCTGATCCCGGCGAGCCCGCCGCCGACCACGGCGACGTTCCCCCGGGGGCTCACCGCCGGATCCCGGTGAGCGCCGTCGCGGCGACGGCCGCCTTCTCCCACCCGGGCAGCGACATGCGGCGTTCCAGCGCGCCCGCCGGGTCGGCGGTGATGCGCCGCAGCAGGCGCCGGTAGATGCCGGCCATCGTCCCCGTGCACGCGGCGCTGCGCCGGTCGAGCATCGGCAGCAGCCGCAACCCCGTCCCGTACCACTCCCCCGCCCGCGCCGCCTGGAAGCGGACCAGGGCCGCGAGCTGCTCCGGCGGGTCGGTGAACCGGCCGGACGCGTCCTGGTCGAGGGTGCAGCCGAACCTCGCGAGGTCCTTGGCCGGCAGGTAGACGCGGCCGCCGAGCCGGTCCTCGCGGACGTCGCGCAGGATGTTCGTCAGCTGCAGCGCGACGCCGAGCGCGTCGGCGCGCGTCCGCGCGACCCGCAGGTCGGCGGCGCCGAACACGCCGAGCGACAGCCGGCCGACCGACCCGGCGACGCACCGGCAGTACCAGAGCAGGTCGTCGAAGGTGTCGTAGGCCGCGCCGCGCACGTCGGCCTCGCAGCCGTCGATCAGCTCGCCGAACGCGTCCAGCGGGATCGGCATCCGCCGCGCCGCGTCCGCCAGGGCGACCATCACCGGGTCGTCCGGGTGGGCGCCGGGGTCGGCGAGCCGGCCGCGCTCGGCGGCCAGCGCGGCCAGCCGCGCATCAGGAGGCGCGTCGACGTCGTCGCCGATGTCGTCGATCCGCCGCGCGAAGGCGTAGACGGCGCTCAGCGCCCGGCGCTTCGGCGGGGGCAGGAGGCGGATCCCGTACGAGAAGTTGCGTGCCTGCGACCGGACGACCTTTTCGCAGTGCCGGTAAGCCCCGGCTGCGTCCATCTCATCTCCTTCCCAACATCCGCGACCACTCGGCGAGCAGCCGCGTCTTCCCCGGGCGTGACGGGCCGGACAGGACGTCGTAGGCGCGGCGGTCCAGCGCGGCGAGGGCGGCGAACCCGCCCGCCGCGTAGCCGGCGACGGCGACGCGCGCGAAGCCCGGCAGGCTCCGGACGAGAGGCGCCCCTTCGGCGAGCAGTCGTCCTGCCCTTCCCGCCTGGAGGGCGATGACACCGCGCAGCCGCGTCGGGGTCGCCGCGGCCCGGAAGTCGTCCTCGGTGCAGCCGAACCGGCGCAGGTCGTCCGCCGGCAGGTAGACCCGGCCGTTGCGGTGGTCCTCGCCGACGTCCTGGCAGTGCTCGATGACCTGCAGCGCGGAGCAGATCCGGTCGGAGAGCCGGAGCCGCGCCGGGGTGGCGGCGCCGAACACGTGCAGCACGATGTGCCCGACGGGGTCGGCCGACAGCGTGCAGTAGTCCAGCAGCTCGTCGAACGTCCCGTAGCGGGTGACGACCTGGTCCCGGCGGTTCGCCCGGACTAGGCGGCGGAAGGGCTCCTCGGGGATCCGGCGTTCGTGTACGGTGCGGGCCAGCGCGCGCATGACGGGGATCTCCGGGACGGCGCCCGCGTAGATCCGGTCGAGGTCGCGGTCCACGAGGTCGAGCAGGGCGGGGCGCTCATCCGGCGGCGCCTCGTCGCCGATGTCGTCCACGAGCCGGGCGTAGCCGTAGACGTCGAGCAGGTTCGCCCGGTGCCGGGCGGGAAGGAACCGGGCGGCCACCGGGAAGTTCTCCCGGGCCTGCAGGCGGTTCCTGATCTGGCGTTCGTAGGTCTCGTTCCATAAGCGCTCGCTGATGGACATCGTTTCCTTCGGGGGCGGCGCGCGGGGCGGGGCGGCGCTCTGCCGGTCGCAGTGGTCCCCATAACCCCGTTGATCGCTGGGTAAACGCGAAACCGATCATATATATGTGTATAGGCCAAGTTTTTGGGTTACTAGTGGTTGGTGACCCCAGAAACCGACCCCTCCGCGCTCCCCTCCGCGCCGGGCCGCCGGCCCCCGCTCGCGCGCGAACTCGCGTTCGGGCTGTCGCTCTTCGCCCTCTACGCCGTCGCCGCCGCCGTCCCCGTCGGCGACCGGCACGCGGCCGCCGCCGACCACGGCCGGCGGATCTACGACCTCGAGCGGACGCTGCACATCGCCGCCGAGAAACCGCTCAACGACTGGCTCGCCGCGCACCGGTCCGTCGCCGTCGCCGCGAACTACGAGTACGCCACCGTCTACCTCGCCAGCACGCTGCTCCTGCTGGCCTGGCTGTACCGCAGGCGCCCCGAGCGCTACCGGGTCGCCCGCAACTCCTTCGCTCTGATCAACGTGATCGGCGCGGTCTGCTTCGCGTTATGGCCGGTGGCGCCGCCGCGCCTGGTGCCCGACCTCGGGTTCGTGGACACCGTCATGAAGCACGGCACGTGGGGGTCGTGGGGCAGCCCGGTCGTCGACCACGCCGACCGGCTCGCGGCCATGCCGTCGCTGCACGTCGCGTGGGCGCTGTGGGTGAGCGTCGAGCTGGCCCGCCTGTCGGTTCGGCGGTGGCTGCAGGCGGCGAGCCTGCTGCACGTCTTCGTGACGCTCTACGTCATCATGGCGACCGCGAACCACTACCTGCTGGACGCGGGGGGCGCGCTCGCCGTGGTCGTGTTCGCCTACCTCGTGACCGACCGGGACCCCGGCCGCCCGCGCGCCCCGATCGTCCCGCCCGAGGACGCGTTCTTCCTGGCCGTCGAGTCGGACCGGACGCCGCAGCACGTCGGCGGGCTGATCTTCCTCGACGCGCCGGACGGGTCCCCGAGCCGCGCGGACATGATCGCGACGCTGCGCGGGAAGCTGGACGAGCTGCCCCGGCTGGGCCAGCGGATGACCCCCGCGTCGCGGCTGCGGCGGCGGCGCTGGGTCGAGCACCCGGTGATCGACTGGGGCTGGCACGTGCACGAGGCGGTCCTGGCGGAGGGCGGCGACGCCGGGCTCAACGCGCTCGTCGGCGCGCTGCAGAGCGAGCCGCTGCCGCGCGACCGGCCGATGTGGCGGATGATCCTCGTGCGGGGGTACGCCCCCGACCGGTCGGCGGTGATCTTCCTGATGCACCATGTCGTCGCGGACGGCATGGGCGTGATCACGCACGTGCTGCGGATGCTGACGCCCCCGGACGCGCTGCCCGCCGCGGGCGCCGGGCCGTCGGCGACGCGCCGCGCGCTCGGCACGGTCGCCGGGATCGCGCAGCTCGCGACGGAGTCGCGGCAGAGGACGCGGCTGCCGTCGAGCGGCACCGCGGAGCGGGCGTTCGGCACGTTCCGGCTGCCGATGCCGGTGGTCCGCGACCTCGCCCGCAGGCACCGGGTGCGGGTGACGGACGTGGTGCTGTGCGCGCTGGCCGGGGGGCTGCGGCGGGTCGGCCCGCCCGCGGGCGGGCCGGAGGCCGGGTCCACTCTCCGGGTCGCGGTGCCGCTGATGACGGGCGGGCCGGTGGTGCCGCCCGAGGGCAACCACACGTCGGCGGTCATGGTGGACCTGCCGTACGGGCCGATGCCGGAGATCGAGCGGCTGCGCGCGCTGGCCGCGGCGACGCGCCGGCTGCGGTCCGGCACCCGGGCGCTGGCCTCGGCGTTCGTGATGCAGCGGGCGTCGCGGGCGCTGCCGCCGGTGCTGCACGACGCGTTCGCGCGGGCCGTGTACGGCGGCCGGACGTTCCAGGCGATCGCCACGAACCTCCCCGGCTCGAACACCCCGACGCGGCTCGCCGGCGCCCCGCTGATCGTGGCGCACCCGATCGTCCCGACCGGGCCGGGCGCGCCGCTCGCGGTCGGCGCCCTCGGCTGGACCGGGATGCTGAACATGGGGATCAGCGCGGAGGCGACGCTGGTGGCCGACATGGACGCGCTGTGCGGCGCCATGCGCGACGTGATCGAGGAGCTCGGCGCCGCGGAGGCGCCGGAGCCG
The DNA here is from genome assembly GCF_008923365.1 of Actinomadura montaniterrae. GTDB lineage: Bacteria > Actinomycetota > Actinomycetes > Streptosporangiales > Streptosporangiaceae > Spirillospora > Spirillospora montaniterrae. The sequence continues at coordinate 33,097 of NZ_WBMR01000045.1, read as the reverse complement.
CCGGGGACGGCCGCCGCGCGGGCGGCGCGGCGCGGCCGCGGGCCGTCCGTGCCCGGCTGAGGCCGGGGTTTTGCGGCCGGGATGCCCGGGGCTTCCCGGCCTTTTGCCCTGACCGGATAGATATGGAGGGTGGCCGAGATCGACCTGTCTGCGGTCTTCGACGCGATGCCCGTCGGTTGCGCGGTGCTGACGAACGACCTGCGGTACGTGACGGTCAACCGCGCCTACGAGCGCCTCGCGGGGCAGCCGCGGGAGCGGCTCCTCGGCCGCCACTTCTACGAGATGTTCCCCGGCGGCCCCGGCGGGCACGGCATCTCCGACGTCCGGGCGTCGCTGGAGCGGGTGGCGGCGGAGGGCGAGACCGAGGTCATGCCGCTGCTGCGTTACGACGTGGAGAGGGCCGACCGGCCCGGGGACTACGAGGAGCGGTACTGGAGCGTCCGCAACGCTCCGCTCTTCGACTCCGCGGGCAGGGTCATCGCCCTCATCCACCGGGCGGAGGAGGTGACCGCGTACATCAAGCAGCTGCATCAGGGCCACCCTTCCGGGGAGCCGGCCGCGGCCCGGGTGGAGGCGGTCGAGGCCGAGCTGTTCGCCCGCGCGCGCGAACTGCAGGACGTCAACCAGCGGCTCCACCAGGCGCAGGAGGACGAGCGGCGGGCGAACGCCGCGATGCGCGACGCGCTGCGGCGGCAGCAGCAGGCCGTCGCCGACACCTCACACGACCTGCGCGGGCCCCTCACCGGCCTGCAGACCCGCCTGCAGCTCGCCCTGACCGATCCCGAGGCCGACTCCCAGGAAGTCCTGCACGCGGCGCTGCACGACGCCGACCGGCTCGGCGAGATCGTCACGGACCTGCTGGAGCTGGCCCGGCTGGAGGCCGGCGCGCCCGTCCAGACCGAGACCGTGGACCTGGCGCGGCTCGTGGAGGACGAGCTGGCCGGCCGCGAGCCCGACGTGGCGGTCGCGACCCGGCTGGAGCGCGGGCTGCTGGTGCGGGGCTCGGCGATCCGGCTGGCGCGGCTGCTGGACAACCTCGTGTCCAACGCCGAGCGGCACGCGGGCAGCCGGGTGGAGGTGCGGCTCAGCTGCACCGACGGGCACGCCGTCCTGGAGGTCCTCGACGACGGGCCGGGCATCCCGCCGGGCGAGCGGGAGGCCGTCTTCCGCCGGTTCTACCGCCGTCCCGACGCGCGAAGCCGCGAGCCGGAGGGCACCGGCCTCGGGCTCGCGATCGCCCGGCAGATCGCCGGCGCCCACGACGGCACCCTGCACATCGCCGACCGGACGTCCGGCACCTGCATGGTCGTGCGGCTCCCCCTCAGCCCCGGGTAGCCGCCGCCCCGGGTGACCGCTCCCCGGCGGGCGAACGCGCCCGAAGCACCACGGATCCGGGCGGACGCGGCGCCGCGCCGCGTTACGGACGCGTCTGTGCGGGCAGTGCTGCCGTGTGCCGACGGATCCGGTTGGAGGGCCGCGATGAAGTACGGGATCGACAGGGACAGCGTCGTGGTGATCACCGGTGCCAGCGGCGGCATCGGCCGCGCCACCGCGCGCGTGTTCGGCGGGCGCGGCGCCCGGGTCGCGCTGCTGGCGCGCGGCGAGGAGGGCCTGGACGGCGCCGCCGCGGACGTCGAGAAGGCGGGCGGGCGCGCGCTGCCGATCAGCGTGGACGTCGCGGACCACGCCGGGGTCGAGGAGGCCGCGCAGCGCGTCGAGGACGGGTTCGGCTCCATCGACGTGTGGGTGAACGTCGCGTTCTCGTCGGTGTTCGCGCCGTTCTGGGAGATCGAGCCGGACGAGTTCAAGCGCATCACCGAGGTCACCTACCTCGGCTATGTCAACGGCACCCGGGCGGCGCTGAAGCGGATGATGCCGCGCGGGCGCGGCGTGATCGTCCAGTGCGGGTCGGCGCTGGCCTACCGGGGGATCCCGCTGCAGAGCGGGTACTGCGGCGCCAAGCACGCCGTCCAGGGCCTGCACGACTCGCTGCGGGCCGAGCTGCTGCACGCGTGCCCCGGCGTCAAGGTGACGATGGTGGAGATGCCGGGCGTCAACACCCCGCAGTTCAGCTGGGTGCTGTCGCGGCTGCCGCGCCGCGCGCAGCCGGTCCCGCCCATCTACCAGCCGGAGATCGCGGCCGACGCGCTGCTGTACGCGGCGGAGCATCCGCGGCGCCGCGAGTACTGGGTCGGCGGGAGCACGGTCGGCACGCTCATCGCGAACAAGTTCGCCGCGGGGCTCCTCGACCGCTACCTGGCGCGGACCGCGTTCTCGTCGCAGCAGACCGGGCAGAAGCGCCCGCCGGACCAGCCCGCGAACCTGTGGGAGCCCGCCGACGACGCCGGCGGCCGCGACTACGGCGCGCACGGCCGGTTCGACGAGGAGGCCCACCCGCACAGCCCGCAGCTGTGGGCGGCGAAGCACAAGTACCTGGTCGGCGCGGCGACCGCGGGAGCGGCCGCCACTGGGGCGGCGGTGGGTGCCGCCAGGCTGCTGCGCCGGTGATCCCCTAGGGTGCCCGAGGGGAACGATCGGAGGGTGAGCGCATGGGGGCCGCTGATGGGGCGCCGGGCGACGGCGCGAGTTTCGGCGTCGCCGAGCACGCGGGCTGGACGGTGGTGACGGTCGCGGGAGAGCTGGACCTCGCCACGGCCGGGACGCTGGACGAGCATCTGTCGAAGGCGATCGGCGCGGAGGGGCGGCCGCGGGTTGTCGTCGACGTCACCCGCATGACGTTCTGCGACTCGTCGGGGCTGAACGTCCTGATCCGGGCGAGCAAGCGGATCGCCGCGATGCGCGGCCGGTTCGTGCTGGTGCGGCCGACCGAGCGCGTCCGCAACGTGCTGCGGGTCACCGGGCTGGAACGCGTCTTCGACATCCGCGACGAGCTGCCCGAGGCCGGCTGAACGGGTCCCGGCGCGGCGAGCCGCCCGGGCTCGGGCGGGTGGGTCCGGGCGCGGCGGGCGGCCGCGCCCGGACAGGGCGGGTCAGCCGATGCGGAGGGGCAGCGTGCGGGGGCCGCGGACCTGCCCGGCGGCCCACGTCACCGCCGACGGGTCGTCGAGGGTGAAGCGCGGGAACCGTTCGAGCCAGACCTCCAGCGCGACGCGCAGCTCCATACGCGCCAGGTGCGAGCCGACGCAGCGGTGGATGCCGAGCCCGAACGCGGCGTGCCGGTTCACCTCCCGGTCGATGACGACCTCGTCCGCGCGGTCGAACTGCTCGGGGTCGCGGTTGGCGGCCGGGAACGACAGCAGGATCCAGTCCTCGGCCTTCATGTCGGCGCCGCGCCAGTGCATGTCCTGCTTCACCAGCCGCGCCATCGTCACCGGCGCGTAGGCGCGCAGGAACTCCTCCATCGCCGTCGGCAGCAGCTCCGGCTCGGCGACCAGCCGCTCCAGGTCCGCCGGCGTCTTCGCCAGGTGCCACAGCGACGCGCCGATCGCGCTCCACGTCGTGTCGATGCCCGCGATCAGCAGCAGCGCCATCGTCCCGGACACGTGCGACGGGTCGAGCTTGCGGCCGTACAGCTCGGCGTTGATCAGGTAGGTCGTGAGGTCGTCGCGCGGGTGGGCGACGTGGTCGCGGATCTGGTCGAGGAGGTAGTCGAACAGCTTCTCCATCCGCGCGATGCGCTCGTCCGGCGGCCGGTTGACGCCTTCCAGCGCGTTCTCGACGAACTCGCGGAACCTCGGGCCGTCCTCCGGCGGGAACCCGAGCATGTCGGCGATGACCCGCATCGGGATGTGCTGGGCGTAGTCGCGGGCCGCGTCGACGACGCCTCCGTCCCGCTCCAGGCCGTCGATGAGGGCGTGGCAGAACGCGCGGGTCGCCGGCTCCAGCCGCGAGACGGCCGTCTTGGTGAACGCCGGCAGCAGCAGCTTGCGCGCGTCGTGGTGGAACGGCGGGTCGGACGAGATCGGCGGCACCCCGCCGACCGGCGCCGCCTCCAGCGGCGGGCGGAAGTTGCTCATGACGATCGACCGGGACGAGAACCGCTCGGTGTCGTAGGCGATCGCGCTGACGTCCTCGTAGCGGGTCGGCAGCCAGCCGCCGCCGAACCGGCCGGTGTGCGCGATCGGGCAGCGCCGCCGCAGGTCGTCCTGGATCGGGTAGGGGTCGGCGGCCCATTCCGGTTCCATGTGGGAGAAGTCGGTCGCCCAGTCCGCGACGGGGCCGGTGACGACCTCGTTGCGGGTGCCGAGCGGGCGGCTCTCGCGCATCTCCTCGAAGCCCTGGGTGAACCGGTCGTCGCCGGTGCCCGCCTCCTCGGCGGTCCTGGTGGGGGTCTCGCCGTCGGTGGTCATGCCTCCGCCTCCTTCACGACGGTGATCGCGCGCTCGGGGCAGTTGGCCGCCGCGCGGCGCGCGTCCTGCTCCCCGCCCGCCGGGACGGTCCCGTCGCCGAGGACGGTGCCGTAGCCCTCGTCGTCCTCGCCGAACAGGCCGGGGGCCAGGTCGTAGCAGCGGCCGTGCCCCTGGCAGCGCCCGGGATCGATCCGCACCTTCATCGCGTTCCTCCTGTCTGCGCTTCGGGACCCGCCGGCTCCCCCGGCGCGGGGCGGGCCGGTGCGAAGGCCGCGACGACGCGGGTCAGCAGCGCGGACCACTCCTCGTCGCCGACCCCGTGCATCTCCGGGGGGACCAGCACGCTGCCCATCGCCAGCAGCAGGCAGAAGTGCGCGATCGCGTTCGGCGACAGCGCCCCGTCCATCTCCCCGCCGGCCTGGGCCGCGCGCACCAGCTCTTCGAGCACGGCGGCGCGCTCGTCCATGTAGCCGTGCATCGGCCGGGCCACGTCGGCGTCCCGGCGGGCCGCGACGAGCGCCTCCACGACGAGGTGGCCGCGCGCGTCCCGGCGCTTCGGCAGCCACCGACCGATGATCAGCAGCGACTCGGTGATCGAGCGTTCCGGGTCGGCGGCGACGAGCTCGGCGAGCATCCGCCGGCCGTGCGTGCGCAGCGCCGCCACGAGCAGCTCGCCCTTCGAGCCGAAGTGCGCGTAGAGCGCGCCGTTGCTGACTCCGGCGGCACTGGCGATGTCGGCGACGCGCGTGCCGTCGTATCCGCGCTCGGCGAAGACGTCGGCCGCCGCGCGCAGCAGCCGCTCCCGCGTCTCGGCCGCCGTGACGCCCGCGATCCGGCCCATGGACGGAATTAAAAGACCGTTCATTCAGTACCGTCAAGGGCTAGATTCTCGAATCGAGTTCTAGTATCAAGATCTAGAAAGAGGTTCGTTCGCTCGTCGGTCGGGAGGCCCGCATGGGCGTTGCCGGCGCACCCGCGTGACCGGGACGACGCCCGCCGTCCGCCGCCCGGAGCCCGCCGCCGGACGGCCCGGCGACCCGTGGTGGACGCTGTCCGCGGTGAGCATGGCGAGCGTGCTGACCGGCCTCGGTGGCAACACCCTCAACGTCGCCCTGCCGTCGGTGGTGCGGCACTTCCACGCCGGGCCGCTCGCCGCGAACTGGATGCTGCTGGCGTTCATGCTGGCCAGCACCGTCCTCATCGTGGTGTTCGGGCGGTTCGCCGACATGTTCGGCCGCCGCGCGATGTACCTGTCCGGCCTCGGCGCGTACACCCTGGCGAGCCTGCTGCTCGGCTTCGCGCCGACCGCCTGGACGGTCGTGGGCCTGCGCGTCCTACAGGCCGCGGGCGGCGCGATGCTGCTGGCCAACAGCGCCGCCATCGTCACCGACGCGTTCCCGCGCGAGCGGCTCGGCCGCGCCATGGGCGTCTACACCGCCTCGTTCTCCATCGCCCAGCTCGCCGGGCCCACCCTCGGCGGCTACCTCACCGACGCCTTCGGCTGGCGCTGGGTGTTCTGGTACAACGTCCCGTTCGGCGTGCTGTGCCTGGTCTGGGGCGCCGTCGCGCTGCGTCCCGTGGAGGCGGCGTCCCGCGAGCGCGGCGTCGACCTGCCGGGCAACCTGCTCGTCCTCGCCGGCCTCGGCGGGCTGCTGTTCGGACTCTCGCAGGTCAACGAGCGGGGATGGGGCAGCCCGGTCGTGCTCGGCGGCATCGCCGTGTTCGCGGTGCTGCTGCCGGTCTTCCTCGCCGTCGAGCGCCGCTCCGCGCGTCCCGTCGTCGACATCGCCCTGTTCCGGGACGGCCCGTTCGCGCTCGGGCTGCTCGCCACGTTCCTCAACGCGACCGCGCGGATGGGCGCCGTCGTGCTGCTCGCGCTGTTCTTCCAGTCCGTGCAGGGCGACGACCCCGTCACGGCCGGGCTCAAGGTGCTGCCGATGTCGGCGGTCGCGGTGCTGGCGTCCACCGGAGCCGGCTTCCTGGAGAACCGCGTCGGCGCGCGGACCATGACGGTCCTCGCCACCGCGCTCACGACGCTCGGGCTGCTCGAACTGCTGGCGGTGCTCGGACGCGGCGTCCCGTACGCGCCGGTGGCGGCGGGCCTGATGCTGCTGGGCGCCGGGTCGGGGACGTTCCTGCCCTCCAACGCGACGGCGCTGCTGAGCGGCCTGCCGTCGCACCGGCTCGGCGTCGTCAACGCGATGCGGCTGATGGTGCAGAACACCGGCATCGTGGTGAGCACCGCCCTGGCCTTCTCGATCATCGCGGGCCCGGTGCCGACGGCGCTGCGCGCGCACGTCTTCGCCGGGGACCTGTCGCGGGTGCCGGGGCAGGGCGTCCAGCAGCTCGTCGTCGGCTACCGGTACGCGCTGGCCTGCATGGCGGCGCTGTCCGCGCTCGCCGTACTAGCCTGCCTCGGTACCCGCCGCGCGGAACGCTCCCGCTAGACCGCGGGCGCTCCGGCGAGGCGCCGGCCGCTACGCGATGGCCTCCACTTCCTCGCGGGTCAGCGCCGGGTCGGGCGCGGACGGCGCGGTCACCGCGACGGGGGCCGACGTGCCGCCTGCCACCCGGGCCTTCGCCTGCCGGAACTCCGGCAGCGGGCCGGTCGCGTCGTACAGCCCGTTGAGCGCGAGCCACAGGGCGCTGCGGCGCATGCGCAGCACCAGCGGGTTCGGCCGCTGGTAGAGCGCCAGCTTCTGCGCCCATTCGGGCAGCATGTCGCGGGCCGCCCAGTCCATGAACTGGCTGCCGGGCTCCCACGGCTTGGTGCCGTTGCCGCGCAGGTTCGGGCCGGTGCCGAACGCCTTGATCGGCGTGACGGCCAGGCGCGGCAGGTAGGACTCCAGGCACTCGGCGACCTCCGCCTTCGTCGCGGGCAGGTCGGTGCCGCCGAGCGCCTCCCCCACCCGGACGAACTCGCCGTAGTAGCGCTCCAGGTCGGCGCCGCGCAGCGGCTTGCGGTGGTAGCGCTCATGGGCCGTGGCGAGCCCCCACACGACGGTGGCGTAGTTCCAGCGCAGCCAGTCGGGGTCGTCGGCGTCGTAGGGCAGGCCGTCCGGGCGGGTGCCCTTCACGGTGTGGTGCATCGCGCGGACGGTGCGGGCGAGCCGCTCGGCGGTCGCCGTGGAGCCGTAGGCGGTGCCGATGAAGAACGACAGCGAGTGGCCGAGCCGGACGGCGGCGCCCTCCGGGTCGATGCCGCCGGTCGGGACGCCGTCCACCCGCTCGGGGATGCGGGAGTGGTCGTAGGCCATCCAGCTGATGCTGGGGTCGAGGCCCTCGATGTAGGCGGCGCCGACCAGGCCGAGGACCAGGGTCGGCAGGTGCGAGTGGACGTACCAGACCGCGCTGTCCGGGCCGAACCAGCCCGGGTCGCCCTCGGGTCCGGCGAAGTCCAGGCCCCGGAAGAACCGGGACCGGATCTCGGCGTCGAAGGCCCGCTCGAAGCGTGCCGCGAGGATGTTCGTCCTGGGTGCCATCCCGGCGCTCCCGTCAGATTCTGGATACGACTGTGTCCAGACATCAGCGTAAGTGTTTGGGTACATGCGTGTCCAGACTTGGTATCGTGGCCGCCATGGCGAACGCCCGGACGGCCGCGAACACCCGCTGGGCCGGGGTCCCCGCCGCCCGGCGCCGGGACGAGCGGCGCGACATGCTCGTCCGGGCCGCGTACCGGCTGTTCGCCGCGGGCGGCGAGGCGGCGCTGGCCGTCCGCGCGGTGTGCCGCGAGGCCGAGCTGCACACGCGCTACTTCTACGAGAACTTCGCCGACACCGCCGAGCTGCTCGCGGCCGTGTACGACCAGCAGGCCACCGCGCTCGGCGTGGTCCTCGCCCGCGCGGTCGAGGACGCCGGCCCGCGCCCCGGCGCGCGCACCCGCGCGGGCATCCGCGCCGTCCTGCGGTTCATCAGCGACGACCCGGGCCGCGGGCGCGTGCTGTTCGCCGAGGCGCGCGGGAACGAGATCCTCGCCGCCCGCCGCCGCGCCGCGCAGACCGCGCTGCTGGAGGGCGTCCTCGCGATGACCCGCGACCAGGACCCGCCGCTCCCCGTCGTCATCGCCGCCACCATGTTCACCGGCGCCATGACCGAGCTCGCCCAGCAGTGGGCCGACGGCCGTCTCGGCACCGACCTCGACGCCGTCGTCGACGGCGCCGTGAACCTCTCCCTCGCCCTGCACCGCGCCGTCTAGACGGGCCACGGTCCAGCCGGGCCGCGGTCTGGCCGCGCCGGGCGCGGCCCGGCGGGCGTCAGGCTCCCCAGACCGCCTTCGCGTAGTTCAGGAAGTTCAGGCCGAGGATCTTCTCGATCCGGGTCGAGGAGAAGCCGCGCTCGTCCAGCAGCCGCGCCAGCTCCCGGAACTGGTCGACGCCGCGCAGGTCGACGACGAACGGGAAGGTGTCGGCGCGCTCGCCCGCGGCGGACGCGCCCGCCGCCTGCCGCCGGGCCACCTGCTCGGCGAGCCGGTCCCGGTAGGCGTCCAGGTCGTCGATCGCGGTGATCGCGCCGTCGGTGCCGATGCCGACGTGGTCCTCGCCGCAGACGTCGACCGCATGCGCGATGTGCTCGACCACGTCCGCGGCCGTCGCGTGGCCGGTGGCGTTGACGAACGGCATGAAGTAGATGCCGACGAACCCGCCCTTGGAGGCGACCAGGCGGAGTTCCTCGTCGGTCTTGTTGCGGGGCAGGTCGACCAGCGCGCGGCAGCCGGTGTGGTTGATCGAGACGGGCTGCGCGGACACGCGCGCGGCCTCCAGGCACGTGCGCTCGCCGCTGTGCGAGAGGTCCACCATGACGCGCTGCTCGTTGAGGGCCTCCACCACCTCGCGTCCGAGCGGCGTCAGGCCCCGGTTGCCGGGCGCCATCGAGCCGTCGCCGATCCGGTTCGCCTGGTTGTAGGTGAGCTGGACGATCCGCACGCCGAGGCTGGCGAACTCGGCGACCCGCTCGGGGCGGTCCTCCACGGCGGCGGCGTTCTGGAAGCCGTAGATGATGCCGATCCTCCCCTGCCGCTTGGCCTCGGCGATGCCGGCGGCGGAGTCGATCCGCATCAGGTCGCGCGGGTGGGCGGCGATGATCGCGTCCCAGGTCCGGATCTCGTCCAGGGTGTGCCGGTAGGGCGGGAAGTCGCCGAGCGTGTAGCCGAGCGTCACGTTGATGGCGGTCACGCCGGACGCGTGCGCGTCCGCCAGCGCGCGCTCGTTGATCGACAGCTGGGCGCTGGTGGGTGCGAGCGCGCCGGAGGCGGCGGCCGACGCGGGCGCGTTGGGGTCGTCCAGCTCGCCGAGCGCGTTGATGACGATGAAGTCCTCGATGTCAACGCCCATCGGGCGCTCCCTTCCGGTCGCCGGCCGCCGGCCGGTCGTAGTCGGCCCGGTCGTGGCGCCGGCCGCGCTTGACGGTGGTGACGACGCGGCGCAGGTGGTCGATGTCCTCGTACGGGTCCGCCTCTACGATCACGAAGTCGGCCTGCCCGCCCGGCTCGACGGTGCCGGCCGCGTCCCGCAGCCCGACGGCGGCCGCACCGGCGGCGGTGGCCGCGCGGATCGCCTCGTGCGGCGGCATCCCCATCGAGCGGACGAGGTGGCGGAGCTCGTCGTGGAGCGACGGGTACGCATCGCCGGGCGCCGTCTCGTAGTCGGTGCCGGCGCAGATCGTGACGCCGGCGTGCCGCGCCCGGTCGATGAGCCGTCGCAGCACGCGCGGAGCGAGCTCGGCCGCGCCCGGCGCGCTCGACGGCATCCGCGCGACGAGGCTGGTGGTCGCGTCGAGGATCGTCCCGCGCCGGCGCATGTCGTCGAGGAGGGGGTCGAGGGCGTCGGCCGGTGCGTCGAGGAACCGCCGGTAGGCGTCCGCGAGGTGCTCGCGCTGCCGCCGGTACGACGGGGGCCGGTCGCCGGACAGCTCGTGGACGAGCATGTGGACGTGGGACACCACGTCGACGCCCGCCGCGACGACCTCGCCCGGCATGGCGGGGAACACCGCCGCGTGCGCCCACACGAGCATCCCCTGGCGGTGCGCCTCCGCGGTGATGCGGGCGACGAGCGCGGCGTCGAGGTCGGCGTAGATCTTGATCGCGACGGCGCCCGTGCCGCGCGCCGCCGCCACGGCCAGCGGCAGGTCGGTGTCCTCGCCGACCGCCTGCATCCAGGGCACGGCGCCGGGCTCCGCCCCCTGCGTCACCTGGTGGGTGCGGGGGTCGTCGAAGAACCCCGGGCCCGCCATCAGCGCCGCGCAGTGGACGGCCGGGCCGGGGATCTCGCCGACCAGCGACGCCCGCGCCAGGTCGGCCATCTGCCGCAGGTCGCCCGCCATCTCGCGGATCGCGGTGACGCCGCCGTAGACCTGCCGCCGCATCATCGCCTCGGCCTGCGCGCGGTTCGGCGGGGTCGACAGGTGCTGGTGGGCGTCGATCAGGCCGGGGAGCAGGAACGCGCCCCGCACGTCGACGGTCTCGGCGCCGGGCGGCCCCGACGGGCCGAGGTCGGCGTCGGGGACCACCGCCTTGATCACCGGCCCGTCCGTCACCACCGCCATGCCGTGCCGGACGGGGCCGCCGGTCCCGTCGATCAGCGACACGCCGCGGTAGGCGGTGACACGGCCCGGCTCGGGGGCGGCGAAGGGGGCAGGGGCCGGGTCGTTCTCCGCGACCGGGGGCGCGTCCTCGTCCGTCATGGCGATCGCGGGGTCTCCGTTCTCGATCCTGGGCGACCGGATACAGGGCCGCTACCAGGAATGTTACCTACAATGAAACAACTGTTGTGTTGATGACAACGTCTGTTAGGGTGCCCCAAGATCGGTCATCCGTCCAGCGACCGTGGAGGGACGTTGCCCAGACCGGCCGGGTCCGCCGTCGACAAGGCCCTGGACCTCATCGAGTCCACCGCCCGGGCCGACCGCCCGCTCCGCCTGACCGAGCTGGCGAACGAGACCGGCATGCACCGCGCCACCGCGTACCGCATCCTGGTCGACCTGGTGCGGCGCGGCTGGATCATGCGCAGCGAGGACCGCTACCTGCCGGGTCCGGTCGTCCTGCGCTTCTCCCAGGCCGCAGCCGCGGGCTCGCTGGCCGTGCTCGGCCGGCCCGTGCTCCAGTCGCTCGCCGACCGGACGGGGATGATGGTGAACCTGCAGGTGCTCGAACCGGAGGGCGGCCGGGTGATCGACGCCGTCCGCCCGCCGCGGCTGGCGATGTTCACCGACCTGCTCGGCGAGCTGCTGCCGGTCCACACGTTCGCCGGTCCCCTCGCCCTCGTCTCCGCGCTCGACGAGCCCGCCCGCGTCCCGTACCTGCGCGCCGCAGAGCGGCAGGGGCATCCGCCGTCCGGCCGGGCGGGGCTGCTGGCGGACATCGAGCGGACCCGGCGCACCGGCTTCGCGCTGCAGCGCGGGCGGAACGACGAGGTGATCGCGTCGCTGAGCCGCGCCGTCGTCGCCGGCGGCGGCCGTCCGCTGTGCGCCATCACCGTCGTGGGGCTGGACAGCGAGTTCGACGATCCCGCGCAGGCCGAACTCCAGGAGCACCTTGCCGCCGCCGCGGCGGAGCTGGAGCGCGCGCTGGCCGGTCCGGGCGCGGGAGCCGGCCATGACTGACCCGGCGGGCGGCGTCCTCGTCCTCGACCGGGCGCAGACCAGAGCGGCCGCGCGGCCGGAGGCGGTGCTGGAGGCGGTGCGCGCCGCCCTCGTCGCCGTCGCCGCAGGCGAGGTCTCCGCGCCGCCGCGCGTCGCGGCCCGCTCGGGGCGCGGCCTGCTGGGCGCGATGCCGGGCCACGTGCCCGGGCTGGGGCTGTCGGCGAAGCTCGTCGCGGTCTTCCCCGGCGCCGCGCCGGGCGGCCACGGCTCGCACCGCGGCATCGTCGCCCACTTCGACCCCGGCACCGGGCGGCCGCTGGCGATCATGGACGCCGAGGCGGTCACCGCGGTGCGGACGGCGGCCGCCGCGACGGTCGCCATGCGTGCGCTCGCGCGGCCCGGCGCGTCCCGGATCGCCGTGATCGGCACCGGGACGCAGGCGCGCGCGCAGATCGAGCTCCTCGCGCCGCTGGACGGGGTGGACCTCGTGGTCGGCGCGCGCGACCTCGGCAAGGCGGAGCGGCTGGTCGCGGGCCTGCCCGGCGCGTCGGCGGCCGGGATCGAGGCGGCGGTCAGGTCGGCGGACGCCGTCTTCTGCTGCACGTCCAGCCGGGAGCCGGTCCTGCGGCGCTCGTGGCTGCGCGACGGCGCCCATCTCAGCTCGGTCGGCGGGTCCGACGGCCCGGAGTTCGACGCCGGGACCCTCGGGGCCGCGTCGCTGTTCGTCGAATGGCCCGGTGCCGTGACCGAGCCGCCCCCGGCCGGCGCGTGGGAGCTGCAGGGGACCGACCCGGCCGCGGCCCGCCTCATCGGCGACGTGCTCGCCGGGAGGCGACCGGGCCGCCGCTCGGACGCGGAGCTGACGCTCTTCAAGTCCACCGGCCACGCCGCACTCGACGTCGCGGCGGCCTCGGTCGTCTACTGCACCGCCCGCGAGCGCGGGCTCGGGATCGCCGTCGACCTCTAGCCGGGACGTCGGCGCCGCTCCCCGCCCCGCCACATTCGGATGGGCGGCCGGCGGATAAGAGTCGTCCCGTTTCGGGGTGTCCTCCTCCGCGGCCGGTACCGCGCGGAAGGACGGCGCGCGCCCCTCTCCCCCGCTTTCGGCGCGCGCCCGGCGGCGCTCCTCCTCGGTTTCGGAACACGGCCGGCGCCGTCCGCGGAAAAGCGTTCGCCCGTCCCGGAGGGTTCGGGGCAGCATGAGGTCCGCGGCGGCGTGGGAGGGGCGCGTGGTTCTGCCAGGAGCACGGAACGGTTCGCAGGACGGCCCGGCGCCTCGCAGGCGAGCGGTCCTGCTGGCGTTGCGGTACTACGGCGCCGCCCTGCGCCGGCACTGGCGGGTCTCGGTTCCGGCGGTGACCTTCCCGGCCCTCGGCAACACGTGCCTCTACTACCTGACACCGCTGGTGGTGGCCGCCCTCATCGGGCGCCTGGCCGGGAGCGGGGACGGCGGCCTCGGCGTGCTCCTGCCCTTCCTGCTCGGCTTCGCCGGCCTGATGCTGGCGGGCGAGGGGTTCTGGCGGGTGGGCCTGCACTGCATCAACCGGACGGAGGGCCGGGGGATCGAATGGCTCGGCATCGTCGGCATGGACGAGCTGCTCGCCAAGGAGACCGCGTTCTTCCACGACAACTTCGCCGGCGCGCTCACCAAGCGGATCCTGAACTTCTCCAGCGGGTTCGAGGACTTCACCGACACCCTCGCGTTCTCGATCATGGCCAACGTGATCCCGCTGTCGTTCGCCTCGGTGGTGCTCTGGCGGTTCCACCCGGTGCTGGTGCTGGTGCTCGTCGGGATGATCGTCCTGACCGGCCTTCTGGTCGTCCCGCTCATCCGCCGCCGGCAGGCGCTGGTGGACGCGCGCGAGGCCGCGAAGGTGCGGGTGTCGGGGCACGTCGCCGACGTGGTGAGCAACATGGAGACGGTCCGGGCGTTCGCCGCCGAGGAGCGGGAGGCCGCCGAGTATCGGGCCCGGGTGGTGGAGCAGCGGCGGCTGTCGCTGCGCTCCTGGGACTACGCCAACCTGCGGGTCGACATGATCGTCGCGCCGATGTCGGTCCTGACGAGCGTCCTCGGCCTGCTGGCCGCGGTGGCGCTGCGCGGCGGCCTCGGGGTGGAGGCCGTCGTGGTGACGTTCACCTACTACACCAACGCCACCCGGATCATGTTCGAGTTCAACCAGGTCTACCGGCGGATCGAGAGCACGCTCACCGAGGCCGCGCAGTTCACCGAGCTGCTCCTCGCGCCGCCGGCCGTCGTGGACCCGCCCGACCCGGAGCCGCTGCGCCCGGACGGCGCGTCGGTCCGCTTCGAGCGGGTGCGCTTCGGGCACGGCGGCGGCCCGCCGCTGTTCGACGGGCTGGACCTGGAGATCCCCGGCGGCGCCAAGATCGGGCTGGTGGGCCGGTCCGGCGGCGGCAAGACCACCCTCACCCGGCTGCTGCTGCGGCTCATGGACGTCGACGGGGGACGCATCCTGGTCGGCGGCCAGGACATCGCGCGGCTGCGCCAGACCGACCTGCGCGGCCTGATCGCGTACGTGCCGCAGGAGCCCGCGATGTTCCATCGGTCGGTGCGCGACAACATCGCCTTCGCCCGGCCGGGCGCCACCGAGGAGGAGGTCCTGCGGGCCGCGCGGGCGGCGCACGTCACCGAGTTCACCGACGGCCTCCCGGACGGGCTCGGCACGCTGGTCGGCGAGCGCGGCGTCAAGCTCTCCGGCGGCCAGCGGCAGCGCGTCGCGCTCGCCCGCGCCATCCTGCGGGACGCGCCGATCCTGCTGCTGGACGAGGCGACCAGCGCCCTCGACTCCGAGAGCGAGATCCTCGTCCAGGAGGCGCTGTGGCGGCTGATGCGCGACCGCACCGCGCTGGTCGTCGCGCACCGCCTGAGCACGGTCGTGCGGATGGACCGGCTGGTCGTCCTCGACCGCGGGCGGATCGTCGAGCAGGGCTCGCACCGGGAGCTGCTCCAGGCGGACGGCGCGTACGCGCGGCTGTGGCACCACCAGTCCGGCGGCTTCCTCACCGAGGACGAGGACGAGGCCGTTCCCGGGACCGATCGCGAGCCCGGCGACGACACCCTGGACCGCCGTCCGGCGTGAGGGAGGCGGCGCGCGGCGCCCTCACCCCGGCACGATAAGCGCCAGAATTGTTGACAATTTGGGCGACAGGTTTCAGGATCGTGGTGGTCGACCCTGCTTCGGGGGTGTTCCGCGTGTCGATGGAGGAATCTGGATGAGCACCGATGCCGTCGGTCCGCTGCTCGTGGTGAGCGCGCACGCCGGTGATTTCGTGTGGCGGGCGGCGGGGGCGATCGCGCTGGCCGCCGAGCGCGGGGACCGGGCGAAGGTGGTGTGCCTGAGCTACGGCGAGCGCGGGGAGTCCGCGCGGGCCTGGCGCGAGGGCAAGGGCCTGGAAGAGATCAAGGCGCTGCGCCGCGCCGAGGCCGAGGCCGCGGCGGCCGAGCTGGGCGCCGAGATCGAGTTCCTGGACGCCGGCGACTACCCGCTGCTGGAGACGCCCGAGCTGGTGGACCGCCTCGTCCGCATCTACCGGGAGTTCGAGCCGTCGGTGGTGCTGACGCACACGCTCGCCGACCCGTACAACGGCGACCACCCGGCGGCGGCGCGCATGGCGATGCAGGCGCGGGTGCTGGCGCAGGCCATCGGGTACGACGCGCCGGGCGAGCCGCTGGGCGCGCCCCCGGTGTTCTTCTTCGAGCCCCACCAGCCGGAGCAGTGCGAGTTCAAGCCGGACGTGCTGCTGGACATCACGCCGGTCTTCGAGCGCAAGCGCAAGGCGATGGAGTGCCTGCCCGCACAGGTGCACATGTGGGAGTACTACACCGACCTGGCGAAGCGGCGGGGCGTCCAGCTCAAGCGGAACGCGGGCCCGAACCTGGGCCTCCCCCACGAGACGATGGCCGAGGCGTACGTCCGCGTGTACCCGCAGACGACGGGGGTGCTGGCGTGAGGACGGTCGTGGTGACCGACCCGCCGCGCGCGGACGCCGCGCTGGTCGACGAGCTGGGCGACTTCGGGGTCGCGACCGTCCACGAGGCGATGGGACGGATCGGCTACCTCGGCCCGGGCATCCGGCCCGTCCACCTGGGCGCGCGGATCGCGGGGACGGCGGTGACGGTGCTGTCGTGGCCGGGCGACAACCTGATGATCCATGTCGCGGTCGAGCAGTGCCGTCCGGGCGACGTGCTGGTGGTCGCGACGACGTCGCCGTCGACCGACGGGATGTTCGGGGAGCTGTTCGCGACCGCGCTGCAGTACCGGGGCGTGCGCGGGCTGGTGATCGACGCCGGGGTCCGCGACGTCGCCGACCTGCACGCGATGGGCTTCCCGGTGTGGTCGGCGGCCGTCAGCGCGCAAGGAACGGTGAAGGCGACGCCGGGCGCGGTCAACGTACCGGTGACCATCGGCGGGCAGGTCGTCAGGGCGGGCGACGCGATCCTCGCCGACGACGACGGCGTGGTCCGCGTGGCGCGCGAGAAGGTCGCGGACGCGGTGGAAGCGGCGCGCGCGCGAGAGGAGAAGGAGCGCGCGACCCGTGCGGCGTTCCAGAAGGGCGAACTCGGGCTCGACCGCTACGGGCTGCGCGAGCGGCTGCCCGGCATGGGCGTCGAGTACGTCCCCTACGGCGAGTACGGCGAATCATGAGCACCGGGATCCGCTGCATGATGATGCGGGGCGGGACGTCCAAGGGCGCCTACTTCCTCGCCGAAGACCTGCCCGCCGACCCCGCCGAGCGGGACGACCTGCTGCTGCGGGTCATGGGCACGCCGGACCCCCGGCAGATCGACGGGATCGGCGGCGCGCACCCGCTGACCAGCAAGGTCGCGATCGTGTCGCCCTCGGAGCGGCCGGGGGTCGACGTCGAGTACCTGTTCCTGCAGCTCGGCGTCGAGGAGCCGACCGTCTCCGACAAGCAGAACTGCGGGAACCTGCTCGCCGGGATCGGCCCGTTCGCGGTCGAGCGCGGCCTCGTCGCGGCCGGGCCGCGGCGCACCGCCGTGCGGATCCGGATGGTCAACTCCGACAGCATCGCGACCGCCGAGTTCGCCACGCCGGGCGGCGCCGTGGGCTACGACGGCGGCACCGCGATCTCGGGGGTGCCCGGGACCGCCGCCCCGATCGTCCTGAGCTTCGAGGACACCGAGGGGTCGGCCTGCGGCGCGCTGCTGCCGACCGGGAACGTCCGGGACGTCGTCGACGGTGTCGAGGTGACGTGCGTCGACAACGGGATGCCGGTCGTGGTCGCCGCCGCGTCCGACCTCGGCGTCACCGGCTACGAGGACCCCGCCGACCTGGCCCGCCTCGGCGACCGGATCCAGTCGCTGCGGCTCGCCGCCGGGAAGCTGATGGGCCTCGGCGACGTGTCGGACGCGTCCGTCCCGAAGACCACGCTGGTGGCGCCCCCGCGCGACGGCGGCGCCATCTGCACCCGCACCTTCATCCCGCTGCGCGTGCACGCCTCGATCGGCGTGCTCGGCGCCGTCACGGTCGCGACCGCGCTGCTCATGGACGGCGCGGTCGGCCACGACCTCGCCCGCCTCCCGGCGCCCGGCGCGCCGATGGGCATCGAGCACCCCACCGGCCGGCTGGACGTGGAGGTCGAGCTCGGCGGCGCGTCCGTGCGGCGGGCCGGCGTCGTCCGCACCGCCCGCAAGCTCTTCGACGGAACCGTCTTCCCCCGGAGGTCCCTTTGATCACGCACGAGATCGCGCACGTCGGGAGCGTCGAGCTGCTGACGCCCGTCCCGGACGAGAGCCTGCGGTTCTTCACCCGCGTCATGGGCCTGACCGAGGTGGGCGCCGAGGGCGACTCGGTGTACCTGCGGACGTGGGACGACTACGAGCACCACACGCTGAAGCTCACCGCGCACGGCACGTCCGGCATCCGCCGCACCGCGCTGCGGACGTGGTCGCAGGAGGCCCTCGACCGGCGCGTGAAGGCGATCGAGGAGGCGGGCCTCGGCGTCGGCTGGCGCGACGGCGACCCCGGCATCGGCCCGACCTACGTGTTCCGCGACCCCGACGGCCACGAGCTGGAGCTGTACTGGGAGAGCGAGTGGTTCGACGCGCCGGCGGAGCTGAGGCCGGCGCTGAAGAACCAGGCGCAGGCGTACCCGGCGCGCGGCGTGTGCGTACGCCGCCTGGACCACGTGAACTTCCTGTCCGCCGAGGTCGAGCCGAGCACCGAGTTCCTGATCGACGCCCTGGGCGGGCGCACCACCGAGCAGATCCGGCTCGACAGCGGCGACATCGCCGGACGCTGGCTGCACTTCACCAACAAGTCCTACGACATCGTCTACACCCGCGACCGGACGGGCGCCAACGGCCGGCTGCACCACATCGCCTTCGCCACCGACACCCGCGAGGACATCCTGCGCGCCGCCGACATCTTCCTCGACAACGGCGTGTTCATCGAGACCGGCCCGCACAAGCACGCCATCCAGCAGACGTTCTTCCTCTACGTCTACGAACCGGGCGGCAACCGCATCGAGCTGTGCAACCCCTGCGCGCGGCTCGTCCTGGCACCCGACTGGAAACCCATCACCTGGACGGAGGCGGAGCGCGCCAAGGGCCAGGCGTGGGGCCTGAAGACCATCGAGTCCTTCCACACCCACGGCACCCCGCCCCTCTGAGCGCGGGCCGGTCAGGGAGAGAGGCGGCGGAGCAGGTCGCGGGACGCGGCGGCCATCGTGGGCGGGACGTCCAGTTCGGTCAGCATGTCGGCCGCCGCGGCCATCTCCGCGGCGCGGCGGACGGCGTGCCGGTGCGTCCCGGCGACGAGGCGGTCCACGGTCGGCTCGCCCGCCGCGACCAGCTCCTCGACGATGTTGCCGCGCAGCCAGTCCTCGCAGCCGGCCGCGCGCGCCGCCTCCAGCGCCTCCACGACCGACGCGGCGAGGCCCTTGAAGAAGACGCTGCGCAGCAGCTTGCGGGTCGCGGCGGCGCCCGCCTCGGCGTCCATCACCTCGACGGACGCGCCGAGCCCGGTGAGGAGCGACGCGGCGTCCGCCGCCGCGTCGCCGCTGGCCAGCATCGGGGTGTACAGCCCGCGGCCGGGCACCGGCGCCATGATCGCGATGTCCGCGAACCGCACGCCGGCCGCCGCCGCGGTCGCCGCCAGCTCCCGCTTGAGGCCGGGCGAGGCGGTGTTCATATCGGCCCAGACGGCGGTGCCCGCGCCCGGGATCCCGGCGCGCAGCGCGGCCGCGGCGTCGTGCGCGCTGTTCACGCTGAGCACCAGGTCGGCGCCGGTGGCCGCGTCCGCCTCGCCGGTGGCGGCGGCCGTCCCGTCCGGGGCGGCGACGGCCGGGTCGTAGGCGCGGACGGCGGCGCCCGCGGCGACCAGGTCGCGCGCGATCGCCCCGCCGGCCTCGCCCAGCCCGAGCACGGCGACGACCGGTGTCCGCCCGGTACCCTGCGACATTCCCGCCTCCTCGACCGCGGTGGCGCGGCCCCGCCGCTAGACTGAGGGTCGCACCAAAATTGGCGACAATATCTTCGCACGGGTTCCACGGGAGGAACAGTGCCGACAGCCGACGACCAGGACACCGGCCGCCCGGTGGCGACCGGCATCCGGGAGGCGATCCTCTCCGGCGAGTTCGTGCCCAACCAGCGGCTGGTCGAGGCGGACCTCGCCGAGCGGTTCGGCGCGAGCCGCGCCGCGGTCCGCGCCGCGCTGCTGGAGCTGGCCAACGAGGGGCTGATCGAGCGGGTGCAGAACCGCGGCGCCCGGGTCCGCGCGATCTCCCTGCAGGAGGCCATCGAGATCAGCGAGCTGCGGATGGTGATCGAGGGGCTGTGCGCGGCCAAGGCCGCCGAGCGGGTCACCGAGGACGGCGCCCGCCTGCTGACCGAGATCGCCGACGACATGCGCGCCGCCGTCGCGTCCGGCGACGTGTTCGGCTACTCCCGGCTGAACGAGCGGCTGCACCGCGAGATCCGCGAGATCAGCGGCCAGCGCACCGCCGCCGAGGTGCTGGAGCGGCTGCGCGCGCAGAGCGTCCGGCACCAGTTCAAGCTGGCGATGCACCCCGGCCGCCCGGCGGTGTCGCTGCCCGAGCACCTGGCGATCATCGACGCGATCCGCGCCCGCGACCCCGAGGCCGCCGAGCGGGCCGCCCGCGAGCACCTGCGCAGCGTCATCCGCACCCTCCCCGAGGCGGACCGCAGCCGGCCGCACGGCAACGGCCTCGCCCCCTGACCCCTGACCGGCCGACCCCTGCCCCGCCCGACCGCCGGGCGGCCGGTGATCGCGGCCGGTCAGAACCGATCCTGGGCGCCCGATTGATCGCCGTCGCGGGAGTGCCTAGATTTGGCGGTGGAGCCCGTTCCGGCAGCACCGTCTCGGTCAGGGAGCCGCCATGTCCCCGCGAACCCGCCCGCCCTTCCGCGCCGACCACGTCGGGAGCCTGCTCCGCCCGGCCGACCTGCTGGCCGCGCGCGACGACCACGCCAAGGGCCGCATCGACGGCCGGCGCCTCGCCGAGGTGGAGGACGCCGCGATCCGCGACGCGGTCGCGATGCAGCGCCAGGCCGGCCTGCGGACCGCCACCGACGGCGAGTTCCGCCGCACGTCCTGGCACATGGACTTCATCTACCGGCTCGGCGGGATCAGCCCCGCGGACGAGCAGATCAAGGTCAGGTTCCGCAACGAGTCCGGCGACCTGGAGTTCAGCACCGCCGCGCTGCGCGTGCACGACCGGGTCCGCCTCGACGAGACGATCTTCGCCGACCACTTCCGCTTCCTGCGCGACGCGGCGGGCGACGGCGCCACGCCGAAGCTGACGATCCCGTCGCCGAACATGGTCCACTACCGCGGCGGGCCCGCGGCGATCGACCCGGAGGTGTACCCGGACATCGAGGAGTTCTGGTCCGACCTGGCCGCCGCGTACGCCGAGCAGGTGCGGCGGATCGCCGCTCTCGGCTGCCGGTACCTGCAGCTCGACGACACGAGCCTCGCCTACCTCAACGACCCGAAGCAGCGCGCGATGATCGCCGAGCGCGGCGACGACCCCGACCACCTCCACCTGCGCTACATCCGGCAGATCAACGCGGCGCTGGCGGGCCGTCCCGCGGACCTCGCCGTCACCACGCACATGTGCCGGGGCAACTTCCGCTCGTCGTGGACGGCCGAGGGCGGCTACGACTTCGTCGCCGAGGCGCTGTTCTCCGAGCTGGACGTGGACGGGTTCTTCCTGGAGTACGACGACCCGCGCTCCGGCGGCTTCGAGCCGCTGCGGTTCGTCCCGCCCGGCAAGACGGTCGTGCTGGGGCTGGTCACGACCAAGCGCGGCGAGCTGGAGTCGAAGGACGAGCTGAAGCGCCGGATCGACGAGGCGGCCCGGTTCGTCCCGCTGGAGCAGATCTGCCTGTCGCCGCAGTGCGGGTTCTCCTCGACCGTCGAGGGGAACGTGCTCACGGCGGACCAGCAGTTCGCCAAGCTGCGGCTGATCGCGGAGACCGCCGAGGAGGTCTGGGGCTGAGCCCTCGGGCCCGGGGGCTAGGCGGGCTCGGGCATGAGGCGTTCGAGGGCCGTGACCGCGTGCGCGCGGTGTACGTCGAGGACGCGGACGGCCTCGTCGGCGTCCCCGGCGCGCAGCGCGGCGAGGGCGGCGCGGTGCTCGCCGATGACGCGTTCGCGGTTGACGTTCTCGCCGTAGTAGATGGAGCGGTAGGCGTCGGTGGCGTCCCACAGCGTGCGGATGAGCCGGACGAGGCGCGGCATGCCGGCGCATTCGTAGAGCGCCATGTGGAACGCCCGGTTCGCCGCCGCCATCGCGAGGACGTCACCGGCCTGCGCGGCGCGTTCCACCTCGTCCTCGGCGCGGTCGAGTGCGGCGAGGTCGGCGGCGGTGACCCGGGCGGCGGCGCGGCGGACGGCCTCCTCTTCCAGGAGGGTGCGGATCCGGTACACCTCGCGCAGGTCGTCCAGGGACAGCTCCTCGACGTAGTAGCCGCGGTGCGCGCGGTAGGTGACCAGGCCCTCGCCCTGCAGGGTCTTGAGCGCCTCGCGCAGCGGGACGCGGCTGACGCCGAACTCCTCGGCCACCACGTCCTGCCGGATCGGCGCGCCCGGGCGGAGCCGGCCGCTGGTGATGGCGCGGCGCAGCTCGTCGAGGACGAACTGCTGGGCCGTCGGCGGCCGCCGGTGCTGCACGGTCATCGGGTCACCATCTCACGCGGAGGGCACTGGATCACGGATATTGGATCCAATACTAGACTTCCGCGCATGACGACCTCACCGCGCGACCGGACCGTCCACCCCACCGCCCTGTTCGGCATCGACGGGCTCCTCAGCGACGAGGAGCGCGAGATCCGCGCCACCGTCCGCAGGCTCTGCGACAAGGAACTGCGCCCCCACCTGCCCGAGTGGTTCGACAAGGGCGGCATCCCGGCACGGGAGCTGGCCAGGCAGTTCGGGTCCATCGGCGTGCTGGGCATGCACCTGGAGGGGTACGGCTGCGCCGGGATGGGCGCGGTCTCCTACGGCCTGGCCTGCCTGGAACTGGAGGCCGCCGACTCCGGGCTGCGCAGCCTGGTGTCGGTGCAGGGCTCTCTCGCCATGTTCGCGATCTGGAAGCACGGCAGCGAGGAGCAGAAGCAGCAGTGGCTGCCGGCGATGGCGCGCGGCGAGGCGATCGGCTGCTTCGGCCTCACCGAGCCCGACTTCGGCTCCGACCCGGCCGGGATGCGGACCCGCGCCCGCCGCGACGGCGCCGACTGGGTCCTGTCCGGCACCAAGATGTGGATCACCAACGGGTCGGTCGCGGACGTCGCGGTCGTGTGGGCCCGCACCGACGACGGGATCCGCGGCTTCCTCGTCCCCGCGGGCACCCCCGGCTTCCAGGCCCGCGACATCGAGCGCAAGCTGTCGCTGCGCGCCAGCGTGACCAGCGAGCTGGTGCTGGACGAGGTGCGGCTGCCCGCCGGCGCGATGCTGCCGGAGGCGCGCGGCCTGTCCGGGCCGCTGAGCTGCCTGAACGAGGCGCGCTTCGGGATCGTGTTCGGCGCGATCGGCGCCGCCCTGGACTGCCTGGAGACCACCATCGACTACGTCGGCGAGCGGCGGGTGTTCGACCGCCCCCTCGCCTCGTACCAGCTCACCCAGCAGAAGCTGGCCGACATGACGCTGGAGGCGGGCAAGGGCCTGCTGCTGGCGATCCACCTCGGCCGCCTCAAGGAGGCCGGCACGATCACCCCCGAGCAGGTCAGCGTCGGCAAGCTCAACAACGTCCGCGAGGCCATCGACATCGCCCGCACCTGCCGCACCCTGCTGGGCGCCAACGGCATCACGCTCGAATACCCCGTCATCCGGCACGCCGCCAACCTGGAGTCGGTGCTCACCTACGAGGGCACCTCCGAGGTCCACTCGCTGGTCATCGGCCGCGCCCTCACCGGCGCGTCCGCCTTCCAGTAGCGGCGGTCGCGGGAGCCGGTCAGTGGGCGGCGGCGGCCCAGTCGGGGCCGGCGCCGATCGCCACGTCCAGGCCGACCGTGAGCGGGTACGCGGTGGTCATCCGCTCGCGCACGAGGTCGCGGACGGCCTCGTGCTCGCCCGGCGCGACCTCCAGGACGATCTCGTCGTGCACCTGCAGCAGCAGCCGGCTGCGCGCCCCGGCGGCGGTGAGCGCCGCGTCCACCCGCAGCATCGCGATCTTGACGATGTCGGCGGCGGAGCCCTGCACCGGCGCGTTCAGCGCCATCCGCTCCGCGGTCTCGCGGCGCTGCCTGTTGTCGCTGGTCAGGTGCGGCAGGTAGCGGCGGCGGCCGAGGAGCGTGCTGGTGTGGCCGGTGACGCGGGCCGCCGCGACGACCTCCTCCAGGTAGTCGCGGACGCCGCCGAGCCGCTCGAAGTAGGCGTCCATCAACGGGCGCGCCTCCGCCATCGGGATGCCGAGCTGCTTGGCGAGCCCGAACGCCGACAGCCCGTACGCCAGCCCGTACGACATCGCCTTGATCTTGCGGCGCATGTCCGGGGTCACCGCGTCCGGGGCGACCTGGAAGACCCGCGCCGCCATCGTGCTGTGCAGGTCCTCGCCGGACGCGAACGCGGCGAGCAGCGTGGGGTCCTGCGACAGGTGCGCCATGACGCGCAGTTCGAGCTGCCCGTAGTCGGCGGTCAGCAGCGCGTCGAACCCCTCGCCGGGCCGGAACGCGCGGCGGATCCGCAGCCCCTCCTCGGTGCGGACGGGGATGACCTGCAGGTTCGGCTCGGTGGAGGTGAGCCGCCCGGTCGCCGCGACGGTCTGCTGGAAGGTGGTGTGGACGCGCCCGTCCGCGCCGACCTCCCGGACGAGCCCGGCGACCGTCGCGCGCAGCCGGGCGAGGTCGCGGTGGCGCAGCAGGATCTGCGGGAGGCCGTTGTCGGTCTGCGTCGCCAGCCAGGTCAGCGCGTCGAGGTCGGTGGAGTACCCCGACTTGATCTTCTTGGTCTTCGGCAGCCCCAGCTCGCCGAACAGCACCTCCTGGAGCTGCTTGGTGGAGCCGGGGTTGAAGGGGTGCCCGGCGATCTCGGCGGCGTCGGCGGCGGCGCGCTCCATCCCGCCGGCGAAGTGCCGCTCCAGCTCGTGCAGCAGGCCGGCGTCCACGGCGACGCCGGTGCGCTCGGCGCGGGCGAGCAGGCCGGACAGCGGCAGCTCGACGTCCCTGAGCAGCTCGTCCATCCCGGTGGACGCGAGGTCGGGGGCGAGCCGCCCGGCCAGGTCGAGGACGGCGCCGGCCTGCAGCATCAGCCCGTCCGGGCCGTCCTCGGGCGGGCGGCGGCCGAGGTAGCGGGCCGCGACGTCCGCGACCCCGTACGCGGCGAGGCCGGGCAGCAGCAGGTAGGCGGCCATGGCCGTGTCCGTCGTGACGCCGGCGAGCCGCAGGCCGCGCTCGGGCAGCACGCGCAGCAGCGCCTTGACGTCGTGCACCGCCTTGGGACGGTCCGGGTCGGCGAGCCACTCCGCGAACGCGGCCTCGTCGTCGGCGGTGAGGGCGGACGGCTCGAACGCGGCGGCGAACCCGTCGGGCGTGGCGAGCGCGATCCGCGCGATGTCGCCGGACCCGCGCGCCCACGTGCAGTCGGCGGCGAGCCCGACCAGCCCCGTCGCCTTCGCGGCGAGCCACGGCGCCAGCTCGTCCGGGCCGAGCTCGTGCCCGCGCAGCACGGGCCCGGCGGGCTCCGCCGGGCGGCCGCCGCCGGGGTCCGCGGCGAACAGGCGCTGCCGCAGGCTCGCGTTGCGGAACTCCAGGTCGTCCAGGAGCGAGGTGAAGGCGGCGATGTCGTAGGGGCGGCGCCGCAGGCCGGCGACGTCCACGGGAAGGTCGACGTCGCGGACCAGCTCGGTCAGCCGCCGGTTCAGCCGGACGGTGTCGAGCGCGGCGCGCAGCCGCTCCCCCGCCTTGCCCTTCACCTCGTCCGCGTGCTCCAGCAGCGCGGCGAGCGACCCGTACTCGCGGATCCACTTCGCGGCCGTCTTCTCGCCGATGCCGGGGATGCTCGGCAGGTTGTCGGACGGGTCGCCGCGCAGCGCCGCGAAGTCGGGGTACTGCGCGGGCGTCAGCCCGTACTTCGCCTCGACCGCCTCCGGCGTGTACCGGATCATCTCCGACGCCGTCCGGTAGAAGTACAGGACGGTCACGTGGTCGGAGACGAGCTGCAGCGCGTCGCGGTCGCCGGTGACCACGAGGACGTCGAGGCCGTCCGCGACGGCCCTCGTCGCGAGGGTCGCGATGACGTCGTCCGCCTCGTAGCCGGGCGCCCGCAGCACGGGCACGTTCATCGCGCCGAGCAGGTCGTCGAGGATCTCCAGCTGACTGCCGAACTCCCCGGGCGAGCGCGACCGGGTCGCCTTGTAGTCGGGGAACGCCTCGGTGCGGAACGTGCGGCGCGAGACGTCGAACGCGACCGCGAGATGCGTCGGCTGCTCGTCGCGCAGCGCGTTGGCCAGCATGTTCGCGAACCCGTAGACCGCGTTGGTGGGCTGGCCCGACGTCGTGGCGAAGTTCTCGACCGGCAGGGCGTAGAACGCCCGGTAGGCCAGCGAGTGGCCGTCCAGGAGCAGCAGGCGGCGCCGGTCGGTCATGGTCTCATCCTCGCAGCCGCGGGTAGTGGGCACGCGAAGGCACCTGCCGTTGGAGGGGGACATGGCGGAGATCAACACGGGGCGCGTCGGCATCTGGCGCCTCTGGAGCGACCTGAGTCCGGAACTGGCCGGCGAGGTGGAGCGGCTCGGCTACGGGACGATCTGGCTCGGCGGTTCGCCGCCCGGCGACCTCGGCATCGCCGAGCGGCTGCTGGCCGCGACCGACCGGATCATGGTCGCGACCGGCATCGTGAACATGTGGGCGACGCCGGCGGAGGAGGCCGCCGCGTCCTACCACCGGCTGAACGCCGCGCACGGCGGCCGGTTCCTGCTCGGCGCGGGCATCGGGCACCGCGAGGCCACGCAGGAGTACCGCAGGCCCTTCGAGAAGATCGTCGACTATCTCGACCGGCTGGACGCCCGGGAGGTCCCGGTGTCGGGGCGGGTGCTGGCGGCGCTCGGGCCGCGGGTGCTGCGGCTGTCGGCCGAGCGGGCGGCCGGGGCCCACCCGTACCTGACCACGCCGGAGCACACCCGCCGGGCCCGCGCCGAGCTCGGCGAGTGGCCGCTGCTCGCACCGGAGCAGAAGGTCATCGTCGACACCGACGCGGGCCGCGCCCGCGCGCTGGCCCGGGCGAACCTGTCCGGGACGTACCTGAAGATGCGCAACTACGTCGCGAACCTGGAGCGGCTCGGGTTCACCGCCGCGGACTTCGCCGGCGACGGCAGCGACGCGCTCATCGACGCGCTGGTCGCGCACGGGGACGCCGCGGCGGCGGCCGCGCGGGTGACCGAGCACCTCGACGCGGGCGCCGACCATGTCGCGGTCCAGGTGCTGACCGGCTCCGGCCAGGACCCGCTGCCCGCGCTGCGCGCCGTCGCGGAGGCCCTGGACCTGGGCTGAGCGGCCGAAGCGGAGGGGGCTTCCGGAAACGCTTGCGGTGTCCGCGACGGCGCGGAATGATCATGTCTGCACGATTCAGCGCCCCTCGTCACGATTCACCCGAGCGCCCGCAGGAGGCGTAGGACGTGAACGCCGACTCCGAGGCCGCCGGGCTCCGGCTGCTGAGCGCCGCGAGCATGCGGATGGCCGGCGTGCTGGACATGGAGCGGGTCGCGCGGCACCTGGTCGCGGTCGCGCTCGGCGGGTTCGCCGACACGGTCGGGGTGTACGTCGCCGAGCAGCTGATCGTCGGCGACGAGCCGCCCCGCCCGCCCGGCGCCGGGGCGGTGGAGGCGCGCCGGATCGCGGTCGGCGCGACCGGCGCCGACCTGGAGCCGCTGTTCCCGGCCGGGGAGATGGTGGTGTTCGCGGCGGGCAGCGCCTACGCCGCCTGCCTCGCCGACGGGACGCCGCAGCGGTTCGGGGAGCTGGACCGGCACTTCGTCCTCAAGCCGCGGGTGCCGCCGCCGCGCCCGGCCCGCGAGCGGCTCGCCGATCTGTCGGACTTCCTGCTCGTCCCGCTGCGGACCGGGGAGGCCGTGCTCGGGCTCGTGGCGTTCGCGCGCGGGTCCGCGGCGGGCCCGTTCACCGACGCCGAGGCCGCGCTGGCCGGCGAGCTGGCCGCCCTCACCGCCCGATGCCTGGACGGCGCGCGCCGCTACCAGCGCGAGCACGCGGCGGCGCGCGCGCTGCAGGCGGGACTGCTGCCGCTGCCGCCGGGCGCCGTCCCGGGCGTGCGGGTGGCACACCGGTCCGTGCCCGCCGGGCGCGCCAACCTCGTCGGCGGCGACTGGTGCGACATCATCCCGCTGCCCGCCGGGCGGATCGCGCTCGTCATCGGCGACGCGATGGGGCACGGGTCGGCCGCCGCCGCTGCCATGGTGCAGTTGCGCGCCGCCGCGCGCACACTGGCGATGCTCGGCAAGGACCCGGCGCAGATCCTCGCCTGGCTGGACCGCATCGCCCCGGACATCGGGCCCGTCCAGTTCGCGACCTGCGCGTGCGCCGTCCTGGACCCCGCAGCCGGCACCGCCGAGATCTCCCGCGCCGGGCATCCCCCGCCGATCCTGGTGCACCCGGACGGCGGCTGCGACGTCCTCGACCTTCCACCCGGCCTCCCGCTCGGCCTGGACGGCGCCGACTACGAGAACATCCGGGTGGCCGTCCCCGACGGCTCCACCCTCGCGCTGTACACCGACGGGCTGATCGAGACCCGCGCCCGCGACCTGGAGGCCGGGATCGCCGCGCTGCGGTCCGCGCTCGCGGGCGGCGCGGCCCGGCTGGAGGACGCCTGCGCCGACGTCGTGGCGAAGCTGGCCGCCCCGCCCAACGACGACGACGTCACCGTGATGCTCGTCCGCACCGGCACCTGACCGGCGCGGGCGCGCCGACCGCACAACGAGAGGGGACCCGTTGAACGACCCGGACTGGGCGAGCGGCATCGACCCGAACCAGGCGAGCGTCGCGCGCGTCTACGACTACCTGCTCGGCGGCGCGCACAACTTCTCCGCCGACCGCGACATCGCCCGGACGCTGGAGGCGATCGAGCCGCGGGCCCGCGCGATCGCGGCGGCGAACCGGGCGTTCCTCGTGCGGGCGGTCCGGTACCTCGCCGCGGAGGCGGGGATCCGGCAGTTCCTCGACATCGGCTCCGGCATCCCGACGCAGGGCAACGTGCACGAGATCGTCCACCGGGTGGACCCGGCGGCGCGCGTCGTCTACGTCGACCGCGACCCGGTGGCGGTCGCGCACAGCACCGCGCTGCTCGGCGGCGAGCCGAACGCCGCGGTCATCCAGGCGGACCTGACGCGCCCGGCGGACGTCCTCGGCCACCCGACCGTCCGCAAGATGATCGACTTCGACGAGCCGGTGGGGCTGCTGCTGGTCGCCGTCCTGCACTTCGTCACCGACGAGCAGGACCCGGCCGGCATCCTGGCCGAGCTGACCGCGCCGCTGGCGTCCGGCAGCCACCTGGCCGTCAGCCACGGCACGCACAGGCGGGAGACCGGCGAGGCGGTCGCGAAGGTGTACCGGCGGGCCGTCGCGCAGGGCGAGCCGACGCTGCGCACCGCCGAGGAGATCGGCGCCTTCTTCACCGGCTTCGACCTGGTCGACCCCGGCCTGGTACACGGGCCGCTGTGGCGTCCCGGCTCGCCGGACGAGGTGCCCGACGACCCG
Source organism: Actinomadura montaniterrae (assembly GCF_008923365.1). Taxonomy (GTDB): domain Bacteria; phylum Actinomycetota; class Actinomycetes; order Streptosporangiales; family Streptosporangiaceae; genus Spirillospora; species Spirillospora montaniterrae. The sequence goes on along the minus strand of NZ_WBMR01000045.1, from coordinate 4,003 downwards.
TCGGGCTTCTGGTTCCTGGCCGGCGTCGCCCGCCGGCCCTGCCCGCCGCCCGCGCCGCCGGGGTCGCGGCGCGGCGTCCGATCGCTCGCGGCGCGCCGTCCCATGAGACGTCCATGGGGACGGCGCGCCGCGGCTCGGCGTGGCGTCAGCGCGTGAGGTAGGAGCCGACGCGGGCGGGCGGGACCTTCTTCGCGAGCGCGTTCTTGCGCGCCAGGGCGTTGCCGTTGACCGTGAGCGTGCTGTGCGCGAACAACTCGGTGACCGCCGCGGTGGCGTCGATCATCTGGTCGAAGCCCTGCAGGTTCACGTTGTCGTAGCGGTCGCAGGCGGAGTGGTAGCAGGGGTCGTAGGCGACGCCGGCGGTGCCGCCGTACACCTTCGCCTGCTCCTCGGTCTTGATCTTCTCGGCGCCGGTGAAGATGCCGCCGGCCGGGATGCCCGCGGTGATGAAGGCGTTGTAGTCCGAGCGGCCGTCGAACGCGGTCGGGTCGGTGGCGAGATGGCGTCCGCCGAAGTAGTCGTTGAACGCCTTCTCGATCGCGCCGGTGCCGGGCGGAGTGTCGACGTTGTTGCCGCCCTCGCTGTTGTCCCCGTCGTAGACGAACCGGACGTAGTTCGGCGAGGCGAGCATGTCGAAGTCGAGCATCAGCGCGATCTTGTCGCGCTCCGCCTGCGGCAGGTTGTCGACGTAGTACTGGGAGCCGAGCAGGCCCTCCTCCTCGGCGCCCCAGAAGGCGAACCGCACCTGGTTGCGGACCTTCTTGCCGAGCTTGTGGATCTGCTTGGCCATCTCCAGCAGCGTCGCGGTGCCGGAGCCGTCGTCGTTGATGCCGGGCCCGGCGACGACGCTGTCGTTGTGCGCGCCGACCACCACGACGTTGTCGGCGCGGCCGCGCGGGGTGTCGGCGATGACGTTGGCCGCCTCGCGCTTCTGGTTCGTGGTGTCGGTCTTGACGTGCAGCGTCACGCCGCCGTTCTGCGCCTGCTTGACGAGGTCGGTGCCGACCGCGTTCGTCGGGCCGACGACGGGGACCGAGTGCGGCGTGGTGAGCGTGCCCGCGACCGGGCCCGGCTGACCGGGCAGCTGGTAGATGACGACGGCGCTCGCGCCCGCGGCGATGGCGTTGCCGGCCTTGACGGAGAAGAAGCAGCCGCCGCGCTGGATCAGCGCGATGTTCCCCTTCGGGAAGCCGGTGAAGTCGCCGGCCTCGCAGCCGCTGCCGGTCCCGGTCGCGCCGGGGTCGACGGCCGTCGCGGCGGCGGTGACGTCGCCGGACCCGGAGTACTGGAGCGTCGCGAAGTCGGTCTCGGGGGTGTAGGCCTTCGGCGTGGGAGCGGTCTCGGCGAACGTCGCGGGGGCGTTCTCCTGCCAGAAGTCGAAGGTGAAGTTCTGGACCGTCGGCTTGTAGCCGTACCGCTTCAGCTGGTCGGCGACGTACTTGATGGTGATCTTGTTGCCGTCGAGGCCGGCGGCCCGGTTCCCGCCGTTCGCGTCCGCGATCCTCTGCAGGTCGAGCTGGTGCCCGCGGACGGCCTTGAGCGTGACGAGCGAGGCGAGCCGTGACCGGTCCGGTCCGGCGGCCTGGGCGTCGGCCGCCGCCACCGCGGTGGCGGCGAGCGACAGCCCCAGGAGGGAGGCGAGCGCGGCTCTGCGCATGACCGTGTCTCCGTTGCGTGGGGGACAAATTCCACGAAGCGTGACATGTGGGCTTACCGCCAACAAGATCTAGAGTTGCCAATCCGCGGCGGTAGCCGGATGCGGCCAGCGCCGCCCGGACGTCCCCGTTTCCGCCCTGATGTCGAGGTCACCGCGCGTGCGCGTCCGATAAATAGCAGTTGATACCCCTGGTCAGCGATAAATCCGACTCAGTATGCTGCGGGCCTTTGCAGCTCGGCGACGGAGCCGGCTCCGCAACGCACACACACAGGGAGTGAACCGGTGACGCGACCCGACCAGGCGCCCGCGCCGCCGCGGCGTCCGCGCATCCGGACCGGCCGGGCGCGCACCCGCAGCATCAGGCGCCGGATCGCGCTGCTGCTGGCGGTCCCGCTGGCCTCGCTGCTGGTCCTGTGGCTCGTCCCGACCGGTGTCACGCTGTCGAACGCGCTCGAGCGGTACGACTTCGCGACCGTCTACGACAAGGTCGGCCTGCCCGCCACGACCGTCATCGAGGCGATGCAGCAGGAACGTTCCGCCGCCGTCGCGTCGCTGTCCCACCCGAAGGCCGCGAACGAGACGCGGTTCAAGGAGCAGGCCGGACGGACGGACGCGATGGTGACCGCGTTCCGCAAGTCGGCCTTCTCCTCCGACGCCACGGGCGCGATGGACGACGCCGTCGAGCGGCGCGTCCACACCCTCAGCGGCGCGTTCGACGGGCTGGAGTCGCTGCGCGCGCAGATCCGCATCGACGGCACCACCCCGCTCGGCGCGATCGGCGGCTACAGCAAGATCATCGACGGCACGATCCGGGTGCTCACCACGCTGGTCAGCGTCAACGCCGTCCCGGTGTACCAGCAGACCAACGCGCTGCTGGACAACTACTGGGCGCGCGAGTTCATGCTGCGCGAGGCCGACCTCGTGTCCGGGCTGCGGAGCGGCACGCTGGGCTCGGACGAGCGGACCACGTTCGCCGGGTGGGCCAGCACCCGCAACCAGTTCTTCGAGCTCGGCCGCGCCGCCGGGAACGGCAAGATCTCCGCGATCATGGACGACCTGGCGAACTCGTCGCAGTACACCGCCTACACGGCGCTGGAGAACGCGGTGGTGAACAACGGGTTCGCCCCGTCCCAGCGCGAGTGGCGCACCACGATCGCGGCGCTGTCGCCGGTGTGGCTGCAGGCCGCGGCGAAGGCCGGCGACCAGGTGAGCAACAAGGACGTCAAGCCCGCCGGCCGCCGCATCATGCTCGGCTTCTACCTGATCGGCGGGCTCGGGCTGCTGGCCGTCGCCGCCTCGGTGGTGCTGTCGCTGCTGTTCGCCCACCGCATCACCGAGGAGCTGCGGCACCTGCAGCGGACCGCGCAGGAGCTCGCGCACGAGCGGCTGCCGCGGGTCGTGGCGCGGCTGCGCCGCGGCGACACCGTCGACGTCGAGGCGGAGGCGCCGCCGCCGGTCATCGGCGGCACCCGGGAGATCGCGCTCGTCGGCGAGGCGTTCGGCGCCGTCCAGCGGACCGCGGTGAGCACCGCGGTCGGCGAGGCCGACCTGCGCGCGAGCATCAACCGGGTGTTCGTGAACCTGTCGTGGCGGAGCCAGTCGCTGCTGCACCGGCAGCTGCGGCTGCTGGACCAGATGGAGCGCCGCGCCGCCAGCCCCGAGGAGCTGGACGACCTGTTCCGGCTGGACCACCTCACCACCCGCATGCGCCGGCACGCCGAGGGCCTGGTCATCCTGTCCGGGTCGCCGACCGTCCGCGCCTGGGACCACCCCGTGTCCGCCGAGGACGTCATCCGCGCGGCGATCGCCGAGGTCGAGGACTACACCCGGGTCGAGGTGACCGGCGCGTCGTCGGCCGCGGTGACCGGCACCGTCGTCGCCGACGTGATCCACCTGCTCGCCGAGCTGATCGAGAACGCCGCGTCGTTCTCCCCGCCGACCACCGAGGTCACCGTCAAGCTCGACACGGTCGCCAACGGGCTGGCCGTCGAGATCGTCGACCGCGGCGTCGGGCTCGACCCGGACGAGCGCGACGAGCTGAACCGGCGGCTGTCCAGCACCGTGGAGTTCGACCTCGTCGACACCGAGCGGCTCGGGCTGTTCGTCGTGGCGCGGCTCGCCGACCGGCACGGCATCAGCGTGTCGCTGCAGCCGTCCCCGTACGGCGGGACGAGCGCGATCGTGCTGGTCCCGCACTCGCTGGTCGTGCTGGACGAGCCGCGCGAGCTGATGAGCGGCGCCGAGCCGCCGCTGGTCGCGCACCCGGTCGGGTCCGCCACGGGGGCGCCGCGCGGGCTGGCCCGCCCGGCGCGTCCCGCGCTGGCGGGCCCGGCGTACGCGGCGCCC
>NZ_WBMR01000449.1 GCF_008923365.1 Actinomadura montaniterrae | reverse complement strand
TTCCCGGGCGCGGTGCCGGCGGCCGGGACGTCCGGCGCTGCGGGGGCGTCCGGCGGGCCGGCGGCGCGCTGGGCGATGTAGGCGCCGGCCAGGACGGTCGCGCCGCCGGCCATCTGGACGGCGGTGAGGCGTTCGCCGAGCGCCGCCCAGGCGATGAGGGTGGCGGCGACCGCCTCGGTGTAGCAGATGGCGCCGCCGACCTGCGCGGACAGCCGGTGCAGGCCGGCGATCCCGGTCAGGTAGGCCAGCACGGTGCTGACCAGCGCGATCCAGGCGACCAGCGCCCAGCCGGGCGCGGTGTGCCCGCCGACGGGGACGGCGGCGCCGAGCACCCGCCACGGCAGCGCCCACGGGGTGGCGAGGGCGGCGAGCGCGGCCGCGGCGACGACGCTGCCGGCGGTGGTGATGACCAGCGGGTCGACGCGTCCGGCGAGGCGGTCGACCAGCAGGAAGTAGGACGCCTGGCAGGCGGCGGCGCCGAGCCCGGCGGCCAGGCCGAGCGGGTCCAGGCTCAGGCCCGTCCACACCTGGACGACCAGCGCGAGGCCCGCCATGGCGACGGCGACGCCGGCGGCGGCGGTGCGGTGCACGGGGGCGCGGCGCACCAGCCGCAGCCACGCCAGCACCATGACCGGGCCGGTGAACTCCAGCAGGATCGCCACGCCGACGGGCAGCCGGGACGCGGCGAGGTAGTAGCAGGCCTGGCAGCCCGCGACGCCGGTCAGCCCGTAGGCGGCCAGCCGCCCGAGGTGGGGCCGCAGCTGCGCGCGCAGGGGCCGGGCGCCGCTCCGTGCGCCGCGCCGGGCCCGCGCGGCGCACACGATCGGGACGAGCGCGAGCGCCGAGACGGTGATGCGCAGCCACACCGCCTGCAGCGGGTCCAGGCCGCCTTCGATGAGCGCCTTGCCGAACGGGCCGGACGCGCCGAAGCACACCGAGGAGAACACCGCGAGCGCGAGTCCCTGGGCGCGGGTGCGCGCCGCCGCGTCGACGCCCATCGCCGCTCCCCTCTCGACCGTTCAGGAGCATCGTGCCATAACACTCATTACGCACAGCGGGCCGGGCAAACGAACTACGGAACACGACATGCCGGACACTCCGCCGGGGAGGACTACTATTCGCCGGGTGAGCTGGCAGGGGGCCGGGGCGGGACCCGGCGGGACGGGAGGCGGCCCGAGCGGGGACCTGTTCGCGGCGGTCGAGGGCAACGTGCGCGAACTGGTCGCCTCGCCGTGGTGGCGGACCGCCCAGCCGCAGGACCGGGCCGGGCAGATCGCCGCGCGGATGCTGTGGGGCGCCGGGGAATGGTGGCTGTTCGGCGCGTGGGGGCGCTGGTACCGGTGCGGGCTGGACGGCGCCTGGCATCCCTGCCCTCCCCCGCCCGACCCCGCCGACCGGCGCGTCGCGGTCCCGGCGCCGCGCGGCGCCGGGACCCCGCCCGTCCCGCCGCAGCTGTACCCGACCGGCCCCGACCTGGCGGCCGGGCGGGTCGCGCCGCTGGGGTTCCTCGGGCCCGTCCCCGACACCGCGGTCGTCGCGCGGATCTCCCAGGCCATCACCACCGCCCTCGCGGTCGACCCGCAGCAGTTCGCCCAGCGCGACCCGATGTTCCAGCCCGGCACGCCCAGCACCATCGCCGCCGCGTGGGGCGCGCTGCTGTGGTGCGCGGGCTCGCCGGTGGTGCTGACCGAGCACCCGCTGATCGAGTCGTTCATCCCGTTCCTGACCACCTCCGCCGACCAGCTGCACTGGATGATGCCGCCCGACTTCGGCACCCTGGCCGGCTACTACATCCACCGGCTCGGCGCGGGCGACGGCGGCGGCGCCGCGCACATCGCGCGGGTGATGTACGAGGTCGCGGCGGGCCTGCAGGCCGACCCGCGGTTCCGGCCCGGCGCCGACGCGCTCGCCGCCGTCACCGCCGCGTCGCTGCGGATGGTCAACCAGGACATGGCCACCGTCCGCTACGGGCCCGAGGCGATCGTGCAGGAGTGGCGGCGCCGCTGCCCCGCCGAGTTCGCCACCCCGATGGTCCGCGACACCGCGCCGGGCGAGTACCTGCGCCTGGCCCTGTACGACCTGGAGCAGATCGTGCACGGGCTGACCGGGCCGCGTCCCGCGCCGGGCGGCCGCAGCCACGACGAGGTCCGCCGCGCCGGCGTCGCGGTGCTGGCCGCCGACCTGGCGGCGGCGCCGGGCGCGCTGCCGGCGCTGCAGCGCTGGCTGGACCCCGACAGCGCCC
>NZ_WBMR01000448.1 GCF_008923365.1 Actinomadura montaniterrae | reverse complement strand
GTCCCGCCGGGGCCGGCGTAGGGCGGCCCGGCGGGCGCCGGGGCGTGCATGATCGGGCGCGCCGGGGCGCCGGGCGGGATCGGCGCGCCGCCGGGCCCCGCCGGGGAGGCTCCCGGATGGACCGGCGTGCCCTGCGCCGGGGTCGCCGCCGGGGAGGGGAAGCCGCGCGGAGGCGTGTTCCTGATGTCGCCTGGACGGCGCGGGATGCCCGGATCCGTGTCCACCGTCCCAACCTCCCGTGTCCCTCGCGTGGCCGCCCGATGACCACACATACCGCAATCCACCATATTTTGGCGCAATTGGACGCCTGGTCCACGGGTGCCACAAGAGTCACGCGAGATGCGACAAATCTGGTTACGGCACTTGTCACTCCGACGTGGAATCAGCCGTCGAGCAGCGTCCCGAGCAGCTCGACGACCCCGTCGGGACCGTCCACGACCAGGTCGGCGCGGTCGGCGAGCTCGGTCACCTCGTTGGAACCGCTGCACACCGCGACGCCCGGAACGCCCTCCGCGCGGAGCGCGTCCACCGCGTCGAACGCCGCCAGGTCGCCGAGGTCGTCGCCGGCGAACAGCACCGCGGACGGAGGGGCGCCCCGCTTCTCCGCGAACGCGTCGGCGAGCGAGCGCAGCGCCCGCCCCTTGTCCACACCCGGTGGACGCAGCTCCAGCACGTACCGGCCGGGCTCGACGGCGAGCCCGGTGCGCTCGGCGAGCGCCGCGATGATGCTGCGCAGCCGGTCGAGCGCGACCTGCGGCTCGGCACAGCGCCGCGTGTGCACGACGAGCGCGTGCGCCTTGTCCTCGACGAACGTCCCGGGCGGCGCGCCCGCCGCTTCGAGCACGCCGGGCAGCTTCGCGCGCGCCTCGGCGATGCCGGGCGGCGGGTCGGGCTCGGTGAGCATGCCGGACTCCCAGCGTTCCAGCCCGTACTGGCCGAGCACCACCAGGCCGTCGACGCCCTCGAAGCCGCCGTACTCCACGGCCACGCGCGCGGGCCGGCCGGTGATGATCGCGAGCGCGCCCACCCGCGGGGCCAGCCGGGCCAGCGCCGGCGCGGCCCCCGGGTGGGCCCGGGCCGCGGCGGGGTCGTCCACGATCGGCGCGAGGGTGCCGTCGAAGTCGAAGCCGAGCACGGCCCGGGAGGGGTCGGTACGGATCGCGTCCAGGCCGTCGGCGCCGACGGCCGTCACAGAGCGGGGAGAGTTCACGCCGACCTATGGTGGTCGACTCAGGGCCGGATGCCGAGCCGCCGCGCGGCGCGCTGCCGCTGCCGCTGCGACCGCAGCCGGCGCAGCCGCTTGACCAGCATCGGGTCGCACTCCAGCGCCTCGGGCCGGTCGATGAGGATGTTCAGGAGCTGGTAGTACCGCGTCGCCGACATGTCGAAGTGCTCGCGGATGGCCTGCTCCTTGGCTCCGGCGTACTTCCACCACTGCCGCTCGAACGACAGGATGCGGCGGTCGCGCTCGGAGAGCAGGTCGGCCGGGAAGGCGGCGGCGTCCTCGACGCCGTCCTCGCCGGTCTCGGATGGGTCGGTGGGCTGGTCGGTCACGCGTTTCAGGGCTGAGCCGTCGTCCGTGCCGCCGTCCTGGGGAGGGACGTCGCCGGGGACGTCGCCGGGGGCGTTCGCCGCTCGCATCAGGTCCCCTCTGTGGTCACTGATCCCGGGTCGTCCGGGTTCGGCCGGTGCCATGCTACGCGTCCGGGCCGACATCGTCCGGCGGTTCCGGCGGAACGCACGCCGGTCGTCCAGTGCACCACATCCCCGTTCACCTGGGGATCTCCATTGTCCCGCGTCCCACCGCCAACGGCGGGCACATCGGTCGCCGCAGTCCCGGATTCGGCCCGAACGGCTGGGATAAAGGACGCATAAAGAACATATGCACCGTACAGCCGTTAGAGTTGAGGGCGCACGTCCGCTGTCCCGCGGTGACAGGAAACTGAACGGGAGACCCTTGCATGGCGACGGACACGCCCCGCCACGAGACCGCAGGCTGGACAACGGTCCGAGGCGCCCGGTGAACGGCGACCGGCCGGACCCCGTCCTCGCCGCCATCGGCGCCGCGCTGTTCCACCTGCGCCGGGTCTGGATCAAGCCCGACATGATGAAGCGGATCCGCGCGCGGACCGCCGGCCCGTCCGGCGGACGGCCGCTGCAGATCTCCAACCTGATGGTGGTGAACGCCGTCGCCGCGCTCACCGACGAGCCGCCGGCCGAGCCCGCCGCGCCCGCCGCCGCGCCCGCCGCCGAGCCCGCCGCAG
>NZ_WBMR01000447.1 GCF_008923365.1 Actinomadura montaniterrae | reverse complement strand
CCTCCGGCGCCGGGGGCCGCGCCCGCTCCGGAGGTCGTGCCCGCTCCGGGGGCCGCGCCCGCTCCGGAGGGCCGGAACGTTCGCCGTCCTTGCGCAGCTGCAGGACCCCGAGGACGATCGTCGCCCCGAGCGAGGCGATCGAGATGCTGTTGGCGACCCAGTCCGTCACGCCCACAGTCTCGCGGCGGCGGAACCCGGTTGTCACCGCATTGGCACGTCCCGCCATGGCCGCCGGAGGACGCCCCCGGCGGCCATGGCGGGGCGCTCAGTGGACGCTGCGGTCCTGACCGTGCCAGTACGGGGCGCGGAGCTCCCGCTTGAGGATCTTGCCGGTGGGGTTGCGCGGGATCGCGTCCCGGCGCTCCGCCGACGTCGGGCACTTGAAGTGCGCGAGGCGCTCGCGGCAGTAGTCGATGATCTGCTGCTCGGGGACGTCCTCGGCCAGCACCACCAGGGCCTTCGGCGTCTCGCCCCACCGCTCGTCGGGCACGCCGATGACGGCGCAGTCGGTGACGGCGGGATGCCCCATCAGGACGTTCTCGACCTCGGCGGGGTAGATGTTCTCGCCCCCGGAGATGATCATGTCCTTGACCCGGTCGTGGATGTAGAGGTAGCCGTCCTCGTCGAGGTAGCCGGCGTCGCCCGTGCGGAACCAGTTGTCCTCCGACAGCGCGGACGCCGTCGCCTCCGCCATCCCCCAGTAGCCCTTCATGTTCTGCGCGGTCCGGCAGACGATCTCGCCGACCTGCCCGGCCGGCAGGTCCTCGCCCGTCGCCGGGTCGACGATCCGCAGCTCGCAGCCCGCGTTCGGCAGCCCGGCGCTGCGCAGCCGGCGCGCGTTCGGGCCGTCCGGGTCGTGGTCCTCGGCGGGCAGCATCGTGATCGCGCCGGTGACCTCCGTCAGCCCGTACACCTGCATGAAGCCGGTGCCCGGCAGCATCCGCATGGCGCCGCGCAGCACGTCCTCGCTGATCGGCGACGCCCCGTACAGCATCAGCTTGAGGCTGGACAGGTCGCACGCCGTCACCTCGGGGATCAGCGGCATGAACTGCAGCAGCACCGGGACGAGGAAGATGTGCGTGACGCGGTTCGCCTCGATCGCGCGCGCGATCTCCGTCGGGTCGGGCTCCCGGCTGATCACGCCGGTGATGCCGTTGTAGACGACGGAGACCGTCAGCACGTTGCCGGCCACGTGGTACATCGGCATCGCGACCATCAGGACGGTCTCGTCGTCGACGTCCCAGGCGTCGTTGGTGACCTCGAGCGCGGCGAGGAAGTTGTCGTGGGTGAGCATCACGCCCTTGGGCAGGCCCGTGGTGCCCGACGAGTAGAGCTGGACGAACACGTCCGACGTGGCGCCCTCGTAGGCGGGCGGCTCGGCGGGGGCGGCGTCCGTCCAGGTGGCGTAGTCGAGGTGGGCGTGCCCCTCGCCGCCGATGACGACGGTGTGCGTGGTGTGCTCGAGTTTCCCGGTGATCGCGTCGAGCACGGGGACGAACTCGGGCCCGACGATGAACACCTTCGCCTGCGCGTTGTTGACGATGTAGGCGACCTCGTCGGGCGCGAGCCGGTAGTTCACGGGCACCTGGACGGCGCCGATCCGCGCCGCGCCGAACAGCTGCTCGGCGTACTCGAGCGAGTTCTTGTCGAGGATCGCGACGCGGTCGCCGCGGCCGACGCCGGCGGCGGCGAGGGCGGCGGCGGCCCGGTCGGCGCGCCGGTCGAACTCGCGGTAGGTGAGGCTCGTGTCGCCCGCGATGTAGGCGACGCGGTCCGGCTGCGCGAGCGCCCGCTCGCGCAGCATCTCCGTCAGACCCGGCACGGTAGGTCCCTTCGCCGATGACCGCCTGGTTGTCCCGGCATCATGCGGTCATCGGCGAAGCCCCGGCAAGGGGGACGCGCTACCTGCTTCGGGCCATCTTGGACACGAGGGTCACCGCGAGGACGACGATGACCGCGACGAACCCGATGAAGAAGAAGAACTTCAGCATCGAGATGATCGCGCCGATCACCGTCATCAGCAGCCAGATCGCGAGGACCACGCCGACAATGGTCAGGATTGTCTTACCCATGCCCCTCACCGTATGCGGTCATCGCGGGCGGGGCATCACCCTTCAGTACGAGCCCTCACCCGCTACCTCTGGACGTTCGGCGGAGGTCAACCCTGAGGTCCGCCAGGGGAACCACCTGGGGTCATGCCGGGGGCGGCGGCTGGCTGCCGGGCGGCGGCGCGTCGAGCGGCGGGCCGGACGGCGGCGGGGGCTGGCCGCCCGGAGCG
>NZ_WBMR01000446.1 GCF_008923365.1 Actinomadura montaniterrae | reverse complement strand
CGCTTCTCGATGGACTTCGTCCACCCTTGACTTTGGAGCCTCTGCGGCCCCTGGGCAGGTGATGGGGGCAGGCTCCGCCTGCCCCGCCCCCAGGTCGCGCCACCCCACCACCCCCCTCCGTCAGGTACGAAACTCCCCTGCGTTGCGCGACGCCAAGGGCGCCAAGAAGACGCAAGGCGGGCAGCCTTTCCCGCCCAGAAAATACCGGGAAGAATGTGCCTCGAACGGCCTCGAATGTCAGTCACGCAGGGTACTATTTACCTATGCATTCAGTGACGGTCGAGCTCGGGGCCGCGTCCACCATGGAATTGGTGAACGCGCTCTCCGCCATCGCCACTGAACTCGCCACCAGAGACGCCCCCGAGTCGGCAGCCGCCTGCCTCGAACTCACCGAAACCCTCGCCGCCGCATCCGATATGCAGGAAAGCGCGCTGGCCGGATTCATCGGCCGAGTCGACGCCACCGGAGAACAGCAGCGGTGGGGATATCCCTCCACGCAGGCGTGGCTGCGGTCGCGGCTGGGCATGCGCGACAACCGCGCCAAGGAACGCCTCACCCTCGCCCGGCAGCGCCACCGCCTGCCCCACGTCGCCGCCGCACTCGCCTCCGGCGACCTGTCCTTCGGCTACGCCACCACCGTCGCCGACTCGGTCGCCCGCCTGGACGACACCGACTGCGCAGAAGCCGAGACAACCCTTCTCGGCTTCATCGACCAAGGCTTCTCCGCCGGGAAGGTCGCCGCGTTCGGCCGCCGCATCCGCGACCTCATCGCCGAACGCGACGACACCGAAGACGCACCCGACGAGGACACCAAGCGCGGCTATGACAAGTCGTGGCTGACCACGACGCGTTCGTTGGACGGCGGCCGGTATGTGAAGGGCTGGTTGAACCCCGAGGACGCCGCCATCTTCGACGGCACGCTGGCGCCGTTGGCCAAGCCGGCCGGGCCCGACGACCGCCGGGATCTCTCCGAGCGCACCGCCGCCGCCCTGTCCAGTGTGCTGTCGGGTGGTCACAAGGCCACCAAGGTCACCGTCATCTGCGACCTGGACACTCTGACCGGAGGCAGCGCCCCGGCCCGCCTGACCGACGGCACTCCAATCCCCGCGCCGCAGGCGCGCCGCATCGCCCTGGCTGCCGGGGTGTCGCCGCTGCTCCTGGGGCGGGGGAACACTCCGCTGTATCTGGGCCACCGGGAGCGGTTCGCCTCCGCCGCCCAACGCCAGGTGCTGGAGACCCTCTACCCGACCTGTGCGGTACGAGAGTGCGAGACCCCGGGCACGCTGTGCGAAGTGGACCACGTCAACGGGTGGGCACTCGGACACTCGCCCACCGACATCAATCAGCTCGCTCTCACCTGCGGGTGGCACAACCGGTTCAAGCACAGCCGCCCCGACCAGATACAGATCACCAAGGATCGAGACGGGCGGTACGTCTACCGGCTGCTGCCACCACCAGACGCGCGGCCAGCAACTGGACCACCCGGCGGCAACGGGCCACCGGATGGCGCCCTCGACTGGGCTGCATAAGACGAGTTCCGTGTATCGGTCAGGTGGCCTTGCGGAGGGTGACGTTCATCGATGGCGCCCAGGTCTCGCCGTCAGCGCTCGACTCGTGGCGGGCGACCTGGGTGAAGCCGCCGTCGGTCAGTGTCGCGGTGCAGCGCGTGCGGTCGCCGATCCACCGCAGTTCGTCGCCGTCGATCTCCAGTCGTGACACGTGGACGTTGCCGAAGCTGTCGTAGAAGGTGGAGCTGTACGCCTCGCCGTCGACGCCGATGATCTCGACGCCGCCGACCGAGGTGTCGCCGATCCTTCCGTAGGCCGAGTGCACGATGAAGAAGCCGCCGGGCGCCCACTCGTAGACATCGCTGGTAAGGATCGGTACCGACGGGGCCTCCGCACTCGCGACCGTGTGGCCTTCGTTGATCCACTTGCCGATGAGGACCTCGAGCGCCTCGTGGCGGTCGTCGCGGACCGGTGCCGTCCGGTCGGTGGTCTCGACGCCGGCGGCGACGGTGACGACACGGGCTGACTTGCTGCTGCTACGGGACATCGGGGCTCCTCGGGAGATGCTGTCGAAACTGCTTCACCCTGTGGTCGGAGTCGGCACGGCCACCTCGACATCCCGCCGTCGATTGCCGTGACGGTACGGAGGGGGGTGGTGGGGTGGCGCGACCCGGGGGCGGGGCAGGCGGAGCCTGCCCCCATCACCTGCCCAGGGGCCGCAGAGGCTCCAAAGTCAAGGGTGGACGAAGTCCATCGCGAAGCGACGCCGAAGGCG
>NZ_WBMR01000445.1 GCF_008923365.1 Actinomadura montaniterrae | reverse complement strand
CGCGCGCGGGCCAGGCGTCCAGGGTGCGGGCGCCGCGGGTCCAGGCGGCCGGCGGGGCCGCGGCGAGCCGCGGCGTCCGGGCGCCGGTGCGGACGGCGGCGGGTTCGGCCCCGGTGTGGATCAGCACGCCGACCAGCGCCGTGGTGAGGGCGGCGGCGGTCACCAGCGGCAGCACCGAGCGGGTCCGGACGGGCCGCAGGTGCGCCGGGTCGAAGCGCTCGGCGCGGCGCGGGACGGGGATCGAGACGGCGCACGCGGCGTCGATGACGGGCCACGGGTCGCGCACGCGCAGCTCGCGGAGCTGGTCGCGGACGGCGTACTTCGGCAGGCCCTCGATGCGCAGCAGCACGTAGGCGACGCGGACGTACGGGTCGAGCTCGGCGAGCGCGGCGGTCAGCGCCGGGTCGGGCAGCCGCGCGGGGAGCGCGCGCAGCCAGGGGCCGAGGCCGATCTGCAGCCGGCGGGAGGGGTGCAGCGCGCGGCGCAGCACGCGGGTGCGGCGGCGGGCGAGGCCCGGTGCGGTGCGGTCGCGGGGACCGCGGGCGGTGGCGTCCACGATCCGGCGGGCGATCGCCAGCCGGTAGACGCGTTTCCCGCGGCCCGGCAGAACGAAATACGCCATTCGGACGAGATTTCCATAATGCGATTTCGTGGGCGGCGATTCCTGCGCCGGCTGCGCGATGACGTCCTCCGTCACGGCGGGCCCCTCCCCCTTCCGTTCCCCTGGCACGGCGTTCCTCGCACCGCGGAGACCGAGGTTATGCGGCACCGGCGCGCGGTGGAGCGGAATTGGGGCAACGATGAGGAAGGCCAAAAGAAATGTCAGCCTATTTCCGTACGGAGAGGGCGCGGCGGCCGTCCGCGCGGAGCCGCCGGACCGAGACCGCCTACGCCCGATTCGTCCCCGTACTACGCTGTTGGCCTCCGGGGACCTCCCCGGCCGCCGCTCGCGCCCCCGCCGCGATGGTGCCCACCACCGGACGAGACGGAGAAGGACCCCCCGCCCATGACCGAGGACGTCCCGGGCTACCGGGTGCTGGAGCAGGTCGGCGAGGGCGGCTTCAGCGTGGTGTACCGCGCGCACCAGGAGCGGCTGGACCGGATGGTCGCGCTGAAGGTGCTGTCGATCAGCTCGGTCGACGACGCGGCGATGCGCCGCTTCCAGCGCGAGTGCAAGATCACCGGGCGGCTGTCGGGGCATCCGAACATCGTGACGGTGCTGGACACCGGGACGGCCCGGTCCGGCCGCCCCTACATCGCGATGGAGTACTTCGAGCACGGCGCGCTCACCGACCGGCTCGCCCGGGAGGGGCCGCTGCCGGTCGCCGAGACGCTGCGCATCGGGGTGAAGATGGCGGGCGCGCTCGCCGCCACGCACGAGACCGACGTGCTGCACCGCGACGTCAAGCCGCAGAACGTGCTGGTCTCCCGGTACGGGGAGCCGGCGCTGGCCGACTTCGGCATCGCCCGGCTGGTCGACTCGTTCGACGCCACGCACACGCAGGCGTTCACCCCGCACCACGCCGCGCCGGAGGTGCTGGAGGGCAGGCCGCCGGGCGTCGGCGCGGACATCTACTCGCTCGGCTCCACGCTGTACCAGCTGCTGGCCGGGCGCCCGGCGTTCAAGGGGCCGCCGGGCGAGGGCATCGCGCTGCTGATGCTGCGGATCCTGAACGACCCGCCGCCCCCGATCCCGCGCCCGGACGTGCCCGCGCCGGTCGCCGACGTCATCGGGCGCGCGATGGCGAAGGCGCCCGAGCACCGCTACGGCTCGGCGGTGGAGTTCGCGCAGGCGCTGCAGCAGGTGCAGGCCGACCTGGGGCTGCCGGTGACGGACGTGGCGGCGAGCGGGGTGTCGGTCCTTCCGCATCCGACCGGGTCGCAGTCCGCGCTGCCGTTGCAGGAACCGCCGTCCGGACCGCCGCCCGCGCCGCGCCTGTCGTTCCCCGAGCATCCGGGGCCTCCGCCGGTGCCGGACTGGGCGCCGACCACCCCGTCTCCGTCCGCGAAGAACGCCCAGGCCGCCGCCCCAGCACCGCCCTCACCCTGGCATCCGGACGCCGCGCCGCAGGAGACCACCGACCCGCGGCGGAACGGCTCGTCCACCACCCCGCACACCGCGCCGGCGCCGCCGCCGGGGCCGCAGGACGTGCCGTCAGGCCCACCGCAGGACGGGCCGCGCCGCGGGCTCGTCATCGCGGCGGCGGTCGCGCTCGCCGGCGGGGCGGTGCTCGGCGTCGGCGCGCTGGCCCTGACCGGTGGCGGCGGCCACGACGACCCGCCCAGCCC
>NZ_WBMR01000444.1 GCF_008923365.1 Actinomadura montaniterrae | reverse complement strand
CCCCGCCGCCCGCGCCCGCCCTCGGACCCGACCGGCTCGCCCTCGCCCGCCACGACGGCGCCGCCGTCCGCGTCACCGGCTCCCGCATCACCGTCGCCGCGCCCGACCGGCCCGGCCTGCTCTGGCGCGCCGCCGGCGTCCTCGCCCTGCACCGCCTCGCCGTCCGCACCGCGCGCACCGTCTCGTCCCCGGCCACCGACACCGGCACCGCCGTCCTCGACTTCACCGCCGTCCCCGAGTACGGCGCCCCGCCCGACCCCGCCGCCCTCGAGGCCGACCTGCGCCGCATGCTCGCCGACCGGCTCGACGTCGCCGACCGGCTGGACCGCCGCGCCCGCTCCGTCCGGATCCGGCCGGGCGCCGCCGTCCCGCCCCCGCGCGTCATGATCGTGGACGAGGCGTCCGACACCGCCACCGTCGTCGAGGTCCGCGCGCACGACCGGCCCGGCCTGCTGTGGCGGATCGGCCAGGCCCTCGGCGCCTGCGGCCTGCACATCCGCGCCGCCCAGGTCGACACGCTGGGCGCCGAGGCCGTGGACGTCTTCTACGTCGTCGACGGGGACGGCGCCCCGATCACCGACCCCGCCGCGCTCGCGGCGGTCCGCGCGCGCGTCCTGGACACGCTCGGCTGACCGCCGCCACGGGAATCCGGCCCGGCGGGCCGAGGGGTGGGGCGGCGGATCGGGCGCGGTCCGGCGAGGATCGGCGCGACCGGGCGGGGACCGGCCGGTGACCCTATACGCTGATAGGCGATCCCAGAAGCTTTCCAAGGACGGTCCAGACACGTGTTCGAGACGCTCTCCGACCGGTTGACGACGGTCTTCTCGTCGCTGCGCAGCAAGGGCCGGCTCTCCGAGGCCGACATCAACGCGACGGCCCGCGAGATCCGCATCGCGCTGCTCGAGGCAGACGTCGCGCTGCCCGTGGTCAAGGACTTCATCGCGCAGGTCAAGGAGCGGGCGCGCGGCGCCGAGGTCTCGCAGGCGCTGAACCCGGCGCAGCAGGTCGTCAAGATCGTCAACGAGGAGCTCATCAACATCCTCGGCGGCGAGACCCGCCGGATCCGGTTCGCCAAGACCCCGCCGACCGTGATCATGCTCGCCGGCCTCCAGGGTGCCGGTAAGACCACCCTCGCCGGCAAGCTGGCCCGCTGGCTGAAGGCCGAAGGCCACACCCCGATGCTGGTCGCCGCCGACCTGCAGCGCCCGAACGCCGTCCAGCAGCTCCAGGTCGTCGGCGAGCGCGCCGGCGTCCCGGTCTTCGCGCCCGAGCCCGGCAGCGGCGTCGGCGACCCGGTGGACGTGGCGCGCCGCTCCATCGACCAGGCCCGGCACGCCCTGCACGACGTCGTCGTCATCGACACCGCCGGCCGCCTCGGCATCGACGCCGAGATGATGCAGCAGGCCATCGACATCCGCGACGCCGTCAAGCCCGACGACGTGCTGTTCGTCGTCGACGCCATGGTCGGCCAGGACGCCGTCAACACCGCGCAGGCGTTCATGGACGGCGTCGGCTTCGACGGGGTCGTGCTCACCAAGCTCGACGGCGACGCCCGCGGCGGCGCCGCGCTGTCGGTCCGGCACATCACCGGCCGTCCGATCATGTTCGCCTCGACCGGCGAGAAGCTGGAGGACTTCAGCGTCTTCCACCCGGACCGGATGGCCGGCCGCATCCTCGACATGGGCGACATCCTCACCCTGATCGAGCAGGCCGAGCAGGCGTTCGACGCCGAGCAGGCCGAGCGGATGAGCACCAAGTTCGCCTCGGGTGAGGACTTCACCCTCGAGGACTTCCTCGAGCAGATGATGATGATCCGCAAGCTCGGGCCGATCGGCAACCTGCTCGGGATGATGCCCGGCATGGGGCAGGTCCGCGACCAGATCAGCCAGATCGACGACAAGGACCTGGACCGGATCGCCGCGATCATCCGCTCCATGACCCCGCAGGAGCGCGCCCAGCCGAAGATCATCAACGGCTCGCGGCGGGCCCGCATCGCCAAGGGCTCCGGTGTCGGCGTCGGCGAGGTCAACAGCCTCGTCACCCGGTTCTTCGACGCGCAGAAGATGATGCGGCAGATGGCCGGCGGGATGGGCCTGCCCGGCATGCCCGGAGGCCGCCGCAAGGCCGCCAAGGCCGCGAAGGCCGCCGCCAAGAAGAAGGGCAAGCAGCGCAGCGGCGACCCGCGCAAGCGCGCCGCCGGCGGCAAGCGGCCCCAGGAGCAGGCGCCCGCGGCCGACGGCATGCCGAAGGGGCTGCCGCCCGGCCTCGGCGGCCCCGGCGGCGCGGGCGGCGGCCTGC
>NZ_WBMR01000443.1 GCF_008923365.1 Actinomadura montaniterrae | reverse complement strand
GCCGGCGGCCCGCTCTCACTCTTCCCGCGCAGGTCTCGATGCGGGCGGGACGTTCTGGGGTGGGGCGCCCTGCTCGCTTCAAGGCCGGCGCGGCGGACGAAAAGGCCGCGACGCACCGGAATCGAGAACACACGGACGATCACCGACGTCTAACGTGATACCGGAAGGTAAGGGCCGGACGGTGCCCGCGCGGGTAGGTGTTCCCGTGGCGGGTCCACGCGACGGAGGAGAGCCGATGACGCCCGTTGCCCCACTGCGGCCGGACGACCCGGGGCGGCTGGGGCGCTACGAGCTGCTCGGCCGGCTCGGCGAGGGCGGGCAGAGCGTCGTCTACCTGGGCCGCCGCGACGACGGCATGTACGGCGCCATCAAGCTGCTCCGTGCCCAGCTGAGCCGCAGCCCCGAGTGGCGGGCGCGGTTCGAGCGGGAGCTGAAGCTGATCGAGCGGGTCGCCGGGTTCTGCACGGCGCAGGTCGTGGACGCCGACGTGTCCGCCGAGACGCCGTACGTCGTCAGCGAGTACGTGCCGGGCCCGTCGCTGACCGGGCTGGTCAACGAGCGCGGCCCGCGCACCGGCACGGACCTGGACCGGCTCGCGATCGGCACGGTCACCGCGCTCGCGGCGATCCACCGGGCGGGGATCCTGCACCGCGACTTCAAGCCGTCGAACGTGCTGATGGGGCCGGACGGCCCGCGCGTCATCGACTTCGGCATCGCGCGGGTGATCGGCGCGGCGGCGGCGCGGGGCAGCGGCGTCGTCGGGACGCCGTCGTACATGGCGCCGGAGCAGGTGACCGACGCCGAGCTCGGCACCGGCGTCGACATGTTCACCTGGGCGGCGACGATGCTGTTCGCGGCGACCGGCCGGCACCCGTTCGGCAACGACTCGATCTCCGCGGTGTTCAACCGGATCCTGCACCACGAGCCGGACCTGTCGCCCCTGCCCGCGACGCTGCGCGGCGCCGTCGCGGCCTGCCTGGCCAAGGACCCGGCGCGGCGTCCCGAGGCGCAGCAGGTGCTGCTCGACCTGATCGGCCGCGACGTCCCGCCCCTGCCGCGGGACGGGGGCGCCCTGACCACCGGCGCGCAGCTCGCGGGGGACCGGCGCACGCCGCCCCCGCCTTCCCGGTTCGCGACGGCCGGGACCGGGCCGGAGCCGCCGACGCCGGACACGGTCCCGCGCCCGCAGCGCCGCATCGGCCGCCGCGCGGCGCTCGTGGCGGCGCCCCTCGTCGTCCTCGCGGGCGGCGGGACGGCCTGGGCCGTGCTGGCGAACGGTTCGCCGGACACGCCCGCCAAGGCGTCCACCGACCAGGCGGCCCCGCCCGCGGCGGCGGCTGCGGCGATCGCGCCGGCCGTGCAGGCGGTCGAGTCGGTGCTGTCCTTCGACCACGCCTCGCTCGACCGGAACGTGGCGGCGGCGCACGCCGCGTCGACGCCGCGCTACGGCGCCGACTACGACCGGCAGCTCGCCGCCAGCGGCTACCGCAAGGAGCTCCAGGACAAGAAGGGGTCGGTGACCACCGACGTCGTCGACTCGGCGGTCGTCGGCGCGGCGTCCGACCGGGTCACCGTGCTGTCGCTCGTCAAGCGGACGGTGCGCGCCGAGGACGCCTCGCCGCGGCTGCTGGCGGACCCGATGCGGGCGACGATGGTCAGGCAGGGGAACCGGTGGCTCCTCGACACCCTCTACACGCTCAAGGCGGGGTCGCAGCGCGCCGACACCTCGGGCCTCCCGTGGCCGGGCGCGCAGGCGCGCGGGGCTCTCGGCGCCGTCTACCGGGATCCGGCCGTCGCGTCGGGGACGCCGGTGGAGCTGGGTGTGCGCGCGGGCGACGGGTCGGAGGGATTGACCGCGCTCGTCGCCGTCGGCGACTGCAAGAGCGCGTGTACCGACAAGGACCCGATCTCGTTCCATCGCCTGCTGCTGCGGCGCTCGGGCGGCGGATGGACGGTGGCGTCCTCGCAGCGGCTCTGAAGAGGGAACGGTCCAGGAGCGTCCGGAACGCGGGACGCCCCTGGACCGTGAACGCGGGTCAGGACTCGCGGGCCGCCGCGCGCCTGCGGGTCGCGGCGATCGCCACGCCGCCGGCCGTGATCGCGGCCAGGCCGAGCGCGGCGATCGGCAGCGCGTCGGTGCCGGTGAACGGCAGCCCCTTCTGCGGGACGAACGCCGACGCGCTGGCGCCCGAACCGAGCCCGCCGCCGTGCGCGGACGGCAGGTCCGGCAGCAGCGGCGCGGACGGCAGCGCGGGCGGCGCCGGGGACGGGCCGGGCGGGGTGCCGGGGCCCGTGGGCGGCGGCGGGGT
>NZ_WBMR01000442.1 GCF_008923365.1 Actinomadura montaniterrae | reverse complement strand
GGCGCGCCCGCCGATGTCGTGGCCGCGCCGGTAGTGCTCGAGCGTGCGGCCGTGCTCGACCGACAGGTGCTCGGCCTTCTCCTCGAATCCGCTCGTGGGGTAGCCGCGCTCGCCCATCACGACGGTGACCAGGCCGTCGGCCTGCTCCACCGCCGAGCGGGGCGCGTCCACGAAGCGCTCCTGGACGGCCACCCACTGCTCGCGGTACTGCTCGCGGCGCCGGGGGTCGAGGTCGCGCAGCTCCAGCTCCTTGTGGCGCCGCTCGCGGCCGAGCAGTTCCCGCTCGGCGGCGGCGCGGCCGCCGTGCTGCTCCACGGCCCGGTCGTACTCGGGGCCGAAGCGCCTGCGCAGCCGCTGCGTCCGCGCCTGCCGCGCGGCGAGGAACGCGACCGCGGCGACGGCGGCGATGATGATCAGGGCGATGACGACCATGACGGCGGTCGACATTGTCTGTCCTCCAACGTGCGTCGGATCGAATGGAGCGCCGATGCCCGGACAGACGCGGTCGAAACAGACCTAAAGGGGAAACCGTCCTAAGGGGTGCGCGGTCCCGGCCGGGAGAAGAGGCAGACCAGATGGCCGACCCAGCGGCGGCCCGACAGCCCGGCCTGCTCCAGCAGGGCCAGTCCGCGCAGGTCGCGCGGGTGCGCGCAGGCGACGACGACCCCGGCCCGGCGGACCGCGCCCTGGAGGTCGGCGAGCGCGGGCTTCCAGCCGCCCGGCCGGCGCACCGCCGCGGTCAGCACCCGCCGGTCGGTCACGAACCGGGCCGGAACGGGCAGGTTCCGGAGGTAGTGGCCGTTGGGGTTCGCCGCGTGGACGCGGGCGGTCAGCAGCGGCACCGCCCGCATGTAGGGCGGCGGCATCACCACCACGCCGCCGGTCCGGGCCAGGTCGACGACCGCGCGTGCCGTCCCCACCTGCTCCGGCGGAAGCTTCCACGACGGGCGCGACGCGACGATCGAGCCGTTCTCCGCCGACCAGACCGGCGTCCCGCCCACGACCATCGTGACCGCCAGTGCGGCGGGGGGCAGTGCGGCGGCGAGGACGCCGAGCGCCCGGCGCCCGCCGGCGGGGACCGGGACCCGCACCGTGGCGAGCAGCCCGATCAGGACGGGCGCGGGCACGACCCACATCGTCCGCCACAGCACCTGGCCCGCCCCCGTCACGTCCGCCGCGAGGCCGAGGACGCCCGGCACCAGCAGCAGCGTGATCACCACGGCCACTCCGGTGCCGATGAGCGCGGGCACGCCGCGGCGCGCCGTCCACGGCGCGAGCCACAGCGCGCACCCCGCGAGGACGCCCGGCGCGGAGTACAGCAGCACCCACCGGAAGTCGTCCGAGGCGTCACCGACGAATCCCGTCACGGAGGTGTCGTGGTTCTGCAGCGTGACCACCGCGCCCGCCGCGACCGGATAGGCGAGCGCGACGCAGGCCGCCAGGCCCGTCCGGACCCGCCCGGACACGATCAGCGGTACCGCGGCGGCGGCGACGACCAGCGGCAGGACGAACGCGGCCGAGGAGGTCAGCCCCGTCGCGGCGACCCCGCAGGCGGCGAGCATCACCAGGTCGCGCCGCCTCCGCCGCTCGGCCCAGCGCGTGAGGTGGACGTACAGCAGCGGGACGAGCGCCGACACCATCACGGCCTTGCCCTGCCACATCCGCAGCAGATGGAACGAGCCGAGCGACGCGGGGCCGAGCCCCGACCACAGCAGGTACACGGCCGCGATCGCGAAGCACGCCACGGCCCGGCGCGGCGCCCACGTGCGCGACAGCCGCCACACGGCCCACACCGCGGCGAACGTCACGACCGGCAGCAGCAGGTAGTACACGAAGGACGCCGCCGGGACGCCGGCGATCCGCGCGAGGCTCCCGGCGAGGACCTCGATCGAGGAGACCGGCGGCTCGCCCGCGACGGGGCCGACCGCCCCCGAGGTGAAGATGGCGTCCTTGAAGGGGATGCGGCCGAGCGCGGCCGTCGCGACGGACCGGGAGACGAAGTAGGAGTCGTCGCCGTCGGAGTTGACGATGAACAGGGAGGCGGCCGAGAACCCGGCGGCGGTGGCGAGCGCGAGCGGCGTCCCCCACCGGCTCGCGGGCACCTCGAGCCGGGAGGGGTCGTCCCGGGAAGGCTCGGGCCGGGAGGGCTCGTCTTGGGAGGGCTCGTCTTGGGAGGGCTCGTCCGGTGCGGGCGGCGCACCGGCGGGGGAGCGGCGGAACAGCAGGCAGGCGGCGGACGCGGCGGCGGAGACCAGCCCGAACGCCCAGGCGCACCACCACGGGGCGCCGGACGTCTGCAGGCCCGCGCAGGCGCCCGCGACGATCCCCGCCCCGACGGCGACCAAGGCGAGGGCGCGCGAGGGGGCGGGGGAGCGCGGCGCGGCGGGCTCCGGCCACAGCGGCCCGCGTTCCCGCCCGTGCCGCCGCCGGCGCAG
>NZ_WBMR01000441.1 GCF_008923365.1 Actinomadura montaniterrae | reverse complement strand
AGGCCGCGCGCGACCGCGCGGGCCTCCAGCCGCAGCGCCGCGCACACGACCAGGCCGGGCGCCTCGTCACCGGTCATCCGCCCAGTGCAGCACGGGCCGGGCCGGAGATCCAGCTCCGTGGTGCGCCGGGCGCTGCGCGGCCCTATGATTCGTTCATGCGTTCGATCAGCACGGCGGAGCGGCGGGCCAGGCTCGTCCGGCGGCACCGGCTGGCCGCGGCGGACCGCACCGGCGACGTCGCGGAGATCGCCCGGTCGCTGGTCGTGCTGCACGCCACCGACCCGGCCACGGTGTTCCTGTCCGTCGCGGCCCGCAGCGACACGGCCGGCCCGGCCGACGTGGAGCGCGCCCTCTACGAGGACCGGACGCTGCTGCGGATGCTGGCGATGCGCCGGACGATGTTCGTCGCGCCGGTCGACCTCGTCCCGGCGCTGCAGGCGTCCACCGCGACGGCGCTCGCTGCCAAGCAGCGCCGCCGGTACGGGACGCTGATCGAGCGCGGCAGCGACATCCCGGACGTCCCGGCCTGGTTCCGCCGGGTCGAGGACGCGACGCACCGGACGCTGCTGGAGCGCGGCGAGGCGACCGGCGCGCAGCTGAGCGCGGCCGTGCCGGAGCTGCGCACCCAGGTCGACCCCGCGCCCGGCAAGCCGTACTCGCGGCCGACGGGCGTGACGACGTGGGTGCTGGTGACGCTCGGCTGCGAGGGGCTGATCGTGCGGGGGCGCCCGAACGGCGGGTGGACCAGCAGCCAGTACCGGTGGGCGCCGATCGAGACGTGGCTGCCCGGCGGCATCGCGGCCGTCCCGGCGGACGAGGCGCGCGCCGAGGTCGTGCGGCGGTGGCTGCGCGCCTTCGGCCCCGCCCCCGTCGCCGACCTCAAGTGGTGGACGGGCTGGACGGCCGGGGAGGTGGGCAAGGCCCTCGCCCTCCTCGACACGGTGGAGGTCGACCTCGGCGGCGCGACCGGGATCGTCCTCGCCGACGACCTGGAGCCCGATCCCCCGGCGGAGCCGTCGGCGGCGCTGCTGCCCGCGCTCGACGCGACCCCGATGGGCTGGCAGGAGCGGAGCTGGTTCCTCGGCGGCCACGGCCCGCTGCTGTTCGACCGCAGCGGCAACATCGGCCCGTCCGTCTGGTGGGACGGGCGGATCATCGGCGGCTGGGCGCAGCGCAAGGACGGCGAGATCGCGGTCCGGCTGCTGGAGGACGCCGGCGCGGACGCGGAGGCGGCCGTCGCGCGGGAGGCCGAGCGGATCGGCGCCTGGTACGGCGACGTCCGCGCGATCCCGAGGTTCCGCACCCCGCTGGAGAAGGAACTCACCGCCTGACCGCCGCGCGCGACGAGACCCGCGAGGAACGCGCCGCCCTCGGAGGGACCGCTCGCGGCGCCCGCCGCCGGCGCGGTCACCGGACGCGTCCCAGCCGGTAGGCGGCGCCGTCCCGCCACAGCAGCCAGCCGCCCGCCGCGAACACCGGGCCCTGCACGACCGTCCAGCGGATGCCGGACGGGTGCTCGCGCCGGCTCTCCAGCGTCATGGTGTCGATCACGCCGGAGGCGCCCCCGCTCGTGTAGGCGATCAGGCGGTCGCCCGCGGTGAGGCGCGTGCCGCCGTCCGCCTTCGTGCCGCGCCGCGCCCTCCCCACGTCGAGGGGGGTGAGGGGCTTCCAGCCGTCGCGGGCGACGATCCGCAGCGTCCCGTCGACGAGTGAGGCGAAGTACTCCTTGTTGGCCGCCGCCTGCCATTTCTGGTCGGGTCCGGTGCCGGGGACGGCCCGGCGCGCGCCGCCCTTGTCGGGCTTCCCGGTGAGCTTCAGCGGCCGGACGCCGGGCGGCAGCGGGTGCTCTCGGACGATCGCGTCGGTCCTGACGTCGATCTCGCGCAGGACGTCGTCGTTCGAGGTGTCCGCGACGAACAGCGTCGGGTACGCGAACGCCAGTGCCGAGCCCAGCACGCCCTTGCCGTGGTTGTCGACGGTGCGGCCGGCGTCGCCGCAGCCGGTGGCGGCGAAGGGCTGGTTCATCGGGTCGTCGCCGACGACCGAACCGCCGCCGGTGAGGACGGGGTCGGCGGGCGTGGCGCCCTGCGGGCCGATGACGCCGGTGCGTCCCTCGGAGGTGCGGCAGCTGAGCTTCCAGGAGCCCGGCGCGATCCAGGTGACGAAGCCGTTCCCGACCGCCAGGCCGCCCTCGGCGCGGACGCCGAGCGGCCGGGGCCGGCCGCCCTTCGGGCCGGCGGTGTAGACGCGGCCGTCGGCGGTGCGGCCGACGACCGTGCCGTCGGCGCCGAGCGCGTCCGGGGTGAACGTCGCGCCGCCCGGCAGGGCCGCGGGGATCGTGACGATGGTCGAGGGGTCCACCAGGTTCCCCGGCGAGCGGACGCCCGCCGCCGCGTCCGGGCCGCCCCGGTGCGGCGCCTCGGGCAGGGCCGCCGGGAC
>NZ_WBMR01000440.1 GCF_008923365.1 Actinomadura montaniterrae | reverse complement strand
ACGAGCCGGGTCAGCCGCCCGAGCTGCCAGGACGCGAGGGCCGCCGCGGCGGTCGCGGTGCCGCGGACGGCGAGCGCGCGCCGCATGTCCCGGCCGGTGAAGCCGCGGACCGGTGCCCCGCCGAGCGGCGCCGCCGCGTCCCCGCCGGGGTCCGCCGGGGTGATCGCGACGGCGAGCGCCGGGAGCATGTCGGTGAGCATGTTCACCACGAGCAGCTGCCGGGTGCTGAGCGGCGCGTCGCCGCTGAGCGCGGTGCCGAGGACGGTGAAGGAGACCTCGCCGGCGTTGCCGCCGACGAGGATCGCGACGGCGTCGCGGACGCTGTTCCACAGCGCGCGGCCCTCGCGCAGCGCGTCCAGGATGAGCGCGGTGTCGGGGGCGGTGAGGACGAGGTCGGCGGCGATGCGGGCGGCGCCGGAGCCGCGGCCGACGACCGCGATGCCGACGTCGGCGCGGCGGATCGCGGCGGCGTCGTTGGCGCCGTCGCCGGTCATCGCGACGACCCGGCCGGCGCGGCGCAGGTCCTTGACGATCCGGACCTTCTGCGCGGGCGACACGCGGGCGAACACCGCGGCCCGCTGGACGGCGGCGATCCGGTCGGCGGCGGGCATCGCGTCGAGCTCCGCGCCGGTGAGGACGCGGTCCGCGTCGGGGATGCCGAGCTCGGCGGCGACGGCCGCGGCGGTGTCCGGATGGTCGCCGGTGATCATGGTGGTCCGGACGCCCGCCGCGCAGAGCCGCTGCACGGCCTCCTCGGCGGTGGGGCGCGGGGTGTCGGCGATGCCGATGAAGCCGAGCAGCGCCAGGTCCTCGACGTGGTCGGCGACCTGCCCGCGCACCGCCCCGGGGTCGGCGACGGACCGCTCGGCGATGGCGAGCACGCGGAGCCCCTGCCCGGCGAGCCGCCGCACGGTCCCGGCGGCGGCGCGCCGCCGGGACGCGGTGAGCGGCTCGTCGTGGTGGGCGGAGGTGTGGACGCGGGTGCAGCGCTCCAGCAGCACCTCGGGCGCGCCCTTGACGGCGAGGACCGTCCGGTAGCCGTCGTGGCCGAGCGACGCCGAGAACCCGCGGGTGGTCTCGAACGGCAGCTCCTCCTCCAGCGACCAGCGGTCGTCGGGCGGCAGGTCGCCGGCGCGGTCCAGGACGGCCCGGTCGGTGGCGTGCGGGACCTGCCGGCTTCCCGGCGGCGGGCAGGCGCGCGCCGCGACGCGCAGGATCCGCCGCTCGCCCGCGCCGGTGAGCGGGTGCGGGCGGGTCGGGCCCGTCGCGCGGACGAGCCGGAGCCGGCCCTCGGTCAGCGTGCCGGTCTTGTCGAAGCACAGCGTGTCGACCCGGCCGAGCGCTTCGAGCGCGCGCGTCGAGCGGACCAGGACGCCGAGCCTCGACAGCCGCCGCGCCGCCGCGAGCTGGGAGATCGTCGCGACCAGCGGCAGCCCCTCCGGGACGGCGGCCACCGCGACCGCGACGCCGGAGCCGAGGGCGCGCCGCAGCGGCAGGCCGCGCAGCGTGCCGAGCACGGTGACGGCCGCGCCGCCGAGCAGCGTCGCGGGCAGCGCCTGGTGGGTCAGCTCCGCCAGCCGCGCCTGCATGCTCGACGAGGCGTCGGCGGTCCCGGCGAGCGCGGCGGCGCGTCCGGCCTCGGTGGTCTCGGCGGTGGCGACGACCAGCGCGACCGCGCTGCCCGCGACGACCGTCGTGCCCTCGTACAGCATGCAGTGCCGGTCGGCGGGGTCGGCGCCGGGCGACGGCTCGACGCTCTTCGCGACGGGCACCGACTCGCCGGTGAGCGTCGCCTCGTCCACCTCGAGGGACTCGGCCCACAGCAGCCGGGCGTCCGCCGGGACGAGGTCCTCCGAGCGGAGCTGGATCAGGTCGCCGACGCGCAGCCGGCCGGCGGTGATCTGCTCGGTCGCGGCGGTCCGCAGGTGCGCGAACGGCTCGGCGGCCGACGGGTCCGGCTCGGCGGCGGCCCGCAGCCGGCGGGCGCGGGTCTGCTGGCCGAGCATCAGCTCCCCGAGCGCCTTCTCCGCGCGCATCCGCTGCGCGCCGCCGATCAGCGCGTTGCCCGCCATCACGCTGCTGACCAGCAGCGCGTCGACGCTGGAGCCGACGACGGCGGACGCGGCGGCACCGAGCGCGAGCACCGGGGTCAGCGGGTCGTCCAGCTCCTGCCGGACGGCCGCGGCGAGCCGCAGGACGGCCTTGCCCGGCCGGACCGCCGTCCGCTGCACCAGCGGCCCGGCCGTCCGCGGCTCCCGGTCCTCGCCGGGCGCGGCGGTGCGCGACAGCCGCCGGACGGCCTCCTCGGCGGTGAGGGCGTGCCAGGCGTCCCGGACGACCGGGGGCGGCAGCGGCCGGTGCTCCAGCCGCCGCGCGCTCAGCCCGTTCGCCAGCATCGCCATCAGCGACGCCGCGTGTACGGGCGGCAGCTCCGGCAGGGCCGCGGCGGCGCGGCGCGGCAGCGGCCCGCCGGGGCGCCGCCGGGG